>JALSHZ010000031.1 GCA_026981985.1 Gammaproteobacteria bacterium
GTACTAATACCATTGATCCAAAAACAACCATCGCCAAAGTTGATAGTACTGGTTTAAGCATGGAATTAACCCTCATGTTTCTAAATAGGTGGTTATGTTTCAGGGTCAGAATAATAGACCTCTCAGATGTAGGGCCATCCCTAAAGCTAGGTATATTATGAGTGAGTCGATTGGTGGTTATTTATCAGCACCCCAGCCCGCGCCACGGGTGAGATAGTATCTACAACATAAACTTGCGTGGGGTTGGTCTTGGCTACGGAGTCCGCTTTCGGTAAAAGTGGGAGACTATCAGGAGAGGTGGCAGTGGTTCAGTGTGCAGTGGCTGCATCAAGCCGATGGATTCCGGAACCTGACTTGCGATGTCATAGGCAAGCGGAAGCCCAGGTATCGGGTACGATCCTAGACTCACCAGAGATAAGCCACCGAGATGTTACCGAAGAAAATCGTATCAGCATTGTAATCGGTGCGGCTGATTCCTGTGCTGGCGTCAATCCTCCAGCTGCGTGATAGTGCTTTGCTGGCGAGGAGTGTGGTGCTGTCTGCGGCGCTGTTGTCGACGGCGGAGAGTGAACGCGACCATTCCAGGCCGGTATCGAGCTGGGGAAAGTAGTGCTGTACGCCAATGGTGAGGCGGCGTTTTTCCAGGCCAGTCGAGAGTTGCAGGGTTTCTGGCGACAAGGCGAGTTGTAAGCGTGGGTCGGCAGCAAGCCGCTTCATGTCTTTTGAATAGTTGGCGCTACGGTATGTGGCGCTGATGGTCCAGTCAGTGGTAGCAAACCAGCTTGCGGAAGCAAGGATATCGCGACTGTCGATGATGGGTGCCTCACGCTTGGCGCGAAGCCTGTGATTCAAGGAAAAGGAAAGGTCGCGCCGTCCCGGCGTGAGCGAGAAACTGAAGCGCTCGGTGTTGAAGGCTAGGGTAATGCTGATACCGTCTATATCGATGGCATCGTCACTGTCCTGTTTGTCATAGGCAATGCCGACGCTGACAGCTTGTGCTGGATCCGTGCTGAAGGCGGCGTTCCAGTATCGGGTGCGCAGGCTGCTGCGGTCGGATTCTATGTTGCTTTCGCCGGTGGATAGAAAAATCAGCGTTGCCGCCGGTGCTTCAAGCGTCAGTGCAGTGTTGCGGCTCCATCCACCGACGCTGTCGAGGCCGCCGCCGATACTGATTTCTGATGTGGACGGCAGTTCGGGAAGAAAGTCCCACAGCGCATCGCTGGCATGTACTGTCGTCGTGGTAACGGTGGTCAGCAGGAGCAATGGTGCTGGTCGCATCCCCATTTTCCGTCAGCGCGTCAGCCGATCCAGCAGTTTCTTCCGTTGCGCGGGGGGCAGTTTGCGCAGCATTTCACGATGCTTGAGTATTTCGCGACGTTCCTTTGTCGACAGTGTTCCCCACTGTTCGCGCAGGGCTTTTTTCTTTTCTGGCGAAAGGGCTTTGAAGCGCTGAAAACGCTTGCGCAATTGTTGCCGCTCGGAAGGCGGCAGGGAAACAAAGGCGCGATATCGTTTCCGCGCTTTTTCGCGCTGCTCGGGGGGCAGTGCTTTCCAGCGCCTGAGTTTTTTTTGTGCGCGTTGACGTTGTTCGCTGGACATCGCTTGCCAGCGTTTCAGGCCACGTAGCAGTCGCTGCTTGCGTTCTTCTGGTAACGCATTCCATTGCTCCGCCAGTGGACCGAGTACCGTTTGCTGGGTTTTGTCGAGATCACGCCATTGTGGTGCTGTGGATTCGGATGCCTGTAACGGCATCGAGGAAATCAGCAAGGCCAACATTAGAAGTATCGGTTTTCTAATCATCGTCGTGCTCCATTGGTTTTTCTCGGGGTGTCGTCTCTCCAGCCAACACCAGGGGGTCGAGGAAATCGCCATCGGGGGTTTGCCAGCTACCGAGAAATTCCAGCAGCTCAAGGTCGGGTAGTGCGGAAATGCTCTCATCGACAGGTTCGTCAGCGAACAGTGGCTGTGTGCCGAGGAGTAGGAGAATAAGGCTAGCCGCTGATCTGTTCATCTTCGATCCAGACATAAAAATCGAGGTCTTGGTATAACTCGATGTCGTCGTTGCTGGTGAGTAATTCGATATCTTCAAGCATGGGCGTCAGCCTTTGGGCTGGTTGCTGAAGATTGAATAGCAGTAACAACGCCCCGACAATGGTAAGGCTCATGGCTGCGGAGAGCGCCACGCGGCGGCTGCGGAGCCAGTCCACCGTCAATATGCCGGATACTGGCCAAAAGGTTTTTTCCTGGTGGGCCGCGACAGCGCGATGACGTGCAGCTCTTAGCCTTGCCTGCGTAAGCTCGTCGATGTTTTCCTCGCTGTGTCGTAGCGAGGATTTGACGGCGGCAAGAAATTCACGTTCGCGTTTTTCATTATTCATGGCCAGTTTCCTTCCAGCTTGTCGCGCAGTGTGTGGACGGCGCGGGAGTAGTGGGTTTTGACGCTGCCTTGCGAACAGCCCATCGCGGCCGCTGTCGCTGCCACATCGAGACCTTCCCAAAGCCGCAGCATGAACGCTTGTTGTTGCCGTAGCGGTAGTTGCTGCACTGCCCGCTCCAGTGTGTCGATCGCCTGATCTTCCTGTAGCTGCTTGTCGGGATGTGGACTGTGCTGATCCGCTAGCGTCTCCATGACATCGAGCGGCTCGCCATTGTCGTCGTGGCCAAACCATTGTTGCCAGCGCTTGTGCCAGCCGCGCCCGCGATGCGCATCGGTGATGCCGTTTTGCAGGATTCGATAGAACAGTGGAGGCCATTGGGATGGATCACGGTCGCCGTAGTGGCTGGCGAGTTTCATCATTGCGTCCTGAACGATATCCAGTGCTTCGTCCGGATTTCCGGTGGAAATCGTCGCCATACGTAGTGCACGTTTTTCGACGCTGGCCAGAAAACTGTCCAGCAAGCGGTTGATTTCCAATGTGGCCTCTCTCCGGTTTGCCGTTGCGCAGGCATGCTCGTGAAGGAGCATGCCTGGCATTCCTGCATGCGACCGGGTTGCTACAGGCATTGGTCAGTGTCCGCGCCGGCCGTGTCCGATTGCGTGGCCCCTGCCGAATGCCACGCCGCGTCCTGCAAAGCGGCCTTTGCCAATGATCACGCCTTTGCCGCTGACGGGCCGGTTTCCATGGATGCGTTGCTGGTGCAGTCTACCGTCTTTGCCACGGTATAGCGCAATGCCTTTGCCCTGGAATACCCCTTGTCCATGAATGATGCCCTGACCTTGCACCGCACCAGCGCCTTTTACCCAGCCCTGACCTTTGGCTTGTTCGGTTGTTGCCAGAGCGGGCAGCGTCAAGGTGGTGAGCAGGGTTGCAAGCGCGATGCTGGAAGTGATGGTTTTCATGTTGGTTCCCCTTTGTTGTCTGAGTCGAATGTTTCGCTGGAAGGCGCTGTTTATTGCCTTCCTGACTGTTACAACGAAGGGGGCGTGGATTGGTTGACATGAATATTCCCATGCCAACGAAACGGCATCAGGGATTGTTCATTGCTCGTCGCGATTGGGGTAGAGCGCGGCCATGCCTGCTTGTTTGTGATCAGGGTTGTCGAGGCGGGGTTGAAAGCCGTCCTTTACGGTGTTCCAGAGCTTGCTGCCATTCCAGTGCGATGTGCCGGTTCCATACAGGTACTGGTCGAGTTCCCGGATGGTATCGGCGCCTTCGGCAAGTCTGTCGGCGAGTGCACCAAGACTCTGGGGCGGGTTGTCAGGCCATTGTGCCTTGGCCAGCAACAGCAGTTGCTGTGCCGCCTTTTGTGCGTCGTTGTCGTCGCATGCCTGTTTGAGCGCACGTCGGGCCATGTGCTTGTCGATGGCAGCTGAGACCGGTCGATGCATGGCAGTGGTTTGGTCATTCTTATCGCTTATAGCGGCTGGCTTTCTTGCATTTACCACCCAGCGCCAGGCAATGCCGCCTGTGATCAGCAACGCGAGCAGCGCCAGATATGGCCAGATTCGTGTGCTGCTATCTGCCGGGGATTGTTCGCTTGTTGCCGTGTTGCCTGTCTTTTTCTCCGGAATCTGTTGAACGGTGGGCTGGGAGCTGGTTGTTCGGGTTTTCCCGCCTGCGCCGGGTTGCACCTCGACAGTGATTGCCGGGACGCTTGTCGTCTGCTGCTTGCCGGCTATCGTATCCCACCAATCAATTTTCACCTCGGGAATCGTGATCTTGCCAGCCTGGTTCGGGATGTAGGTGATGCTCTGTTCACTGACACCGTAAGCCATTTCTCCGTCCGTCAGCGTGTCGGTTTTTGCGGGGTCGGGATAAACTTTCATGCCGTTGGGAGTAGCGATGTCGAGCGGCGGTATCTGTGAGCCGGCAACGCCCCGTGCCTGAAAACGCAGTGAGCGCACCACGGGTTCCCCAACCTTGAATTCGGGCAGATGCGTTTTCCAGCTATCCTGTATTTTGACTTCTTCTGCTGGTAACCAGTGTTTGCCGTGATAGGCATCGGGAACGGGAAGCACCTTGATGTCGATGGCATTGCTGCTGGTTCGAATGGGTTTTCCGGGGTCACCAAATGGCGTTCCCGAGAAAAAATCATCATTGAAAAAATCGTCGTTGAAAAAGTCATCGAACGGGCTGCGGGGATGTCTTCGCGGCTGCTGCTTTTTCGGTTCTTTCAGTCTGCCGCGGAATTGTGCGGGCGGGATATGTAACTCGCCGCTGCGTTCGGGTGAAATGACATAGTGGCGCTCGATGACATTGAATGACTTGCCATTGCGAACCACCTGATAGCGTTTGTCGGCTGATATCTGTTCGACAACCGCATTATCGATCTGGGGGGCGATGAGTTCACCCGAAATGACGTTGCCGTCGGTGAATAGCTTGATGGTGTAACTCACCTGCTGCTGTACATAAACGGGTTCGTCGCTGTTGCTGACGCTCGCTTCGAGCATCACGTGATCGCGCAGCTTGGCTTTCACCTGCTCCGGAATATCGGTGACGGTGACAGTCAGTGGCTGCGTTTTTTCCTTGCCGACGGCGATGGATGGGATCGAGAGCTTCCCCTGCCCAAGTGGTTGCAGCGTGATGTTCCAGCTTTTTGTTGCGCTGCTGCGGCCATTGACGATGCTGACGTGAGTACTTGTGCCCGTGCCAAGAATACGAAAATCTTTTTCCAGTACCGACAGGTCAGGGCGTGGGGCTGATTGGTTGTCGGCTTCGATCGTCAACGTAACCGGGTCACCCACATAGACCGTGCTCTGATTCACCCAGGCGCGAACGGCTGCGGTTACCTGGCTCGTGATGCTCAGCAGAATGAGAATAAGCGTGGCTATGCTGAATTTTTTCATCGTGTATCGGTGCTGCTTGTCATGGTATTGGGGGAGCGTGCCGGGTGGTGAATCACCAGGGGTTACCGCTTGCCTTATGTTGTGACCTGGCACGTTCCCGGTATTGTAATTCGAACTTTCTTCTCAGCAGTCCGCCGGGATCATCCGGGATTCTGCGTAGCCATTGTTTGGCTGCCAGTTTCTCTTCGTCGGTCAGCGCCTCCGGGCTTGCTTCACGGGCTGCCTGGGGTTTTCCGGGTTCTGTTTGCTTTTGCTCTTCAGGCCGGGCCGTAGTTGCTTGTTGTTCGTCGGTTTCAGATGTTTTTGTCTGCTCCTGTTGCACTTTGTTGTCTTGTTGGGGTGAGGCAGTGTCCTCTGTGTCCTCGTTTTGGTTTTTGTTGGTATTTTGCTTTAATTCTTCCGCGGCCTTGGCAAACTGGTTTTCGTCATTTTGTTTTTCATTTTTTGTTGCGTCGGATTGTTGTTCTTGTGCCGTACTGTCTGGGGTGCGGTCATTTTCCTGCTGCGTTGACTGCGCAGGATTGTCTGCTGACTCGCCCTGTTGATTTTGTGCGTCCTTTTGTTGTTGGCCGTTCTGTTGTTGCTGATCGGATTTGTTTTGTTGGGGTGACTTCTGTTGCTGCATCTTTTCAAGCAGTTCTTCAACACGCTTTTTATTCGTTTTAGCGTCGCTCATGTCAGGATTGAGCTTGAGTGCTTCCTGGTAGGCCTTGATCGCTTCCTGATATTTTCCCAGCCGCGCCAGTGCATTGCCCCGATTGTAGGCTGCATCAGCGCCGTGGCCCTGTGAGAAGGCATCAAGTGCCTGGTCGTATTTTCCTGCCTTGTAGGCGGCGCTGCCGCGGGTCATTGGATCGGTGGCGATCTGTTCTGCGGCTTCGTATTTCCCGCTCTGCAGTGCTTGGGCGGCCTGCTGGTCCTTGCGTAACCACAGGTCTTCCCAAGGCGAAGCCATGAGCTGGCTGGGCTGGGACCCGATAGCGAACACCAGCAAGGGGCCCAGCAGCCAGCCACGACGGAAGGAAAGCGCTGCCAGCGGCAGCAGCAGAAGCACGAGCCATGGCCCCTCGGCTTTCCACTCCTGTTGCGTCAGATCATCGGATTGGCTGCCAGTATCGCTGAGTCCGCCGGGGGTATCGGCCAGCAGTTCGCGGATGTCCACGTCGCCGTTACTCAGTTCGCGATAGATGCCGCCGCCGGCGGCGGCGATCTGTTTCAGCACGTCGCGTTGCAAGGCGACGACGATGGGTTTGCCGTTGGCATCACGGATGCCTGGCAGCGGGCCGCCTTGTTCGGTACCGATCCCGAGGACAGAGATCCGGTGCCCCTGCCGGTGCAGTGCTTTTGCTGCGGCAATGGCCGGACTGGGTTCGGCGCCATCGGCGATCAGAATGATTTGACCGCGGGGAATTCCCGCCTGTTTCAGCAGATCACCGGCTTGCAGCAGCCCAAGGTCGGCACGGCTGCCCTGTACCGGCATGATCGAGGGCTCGAGTGCGTCGAGCAGGGCGGCAATCGTGTCGTTGTCCCGGGTCAAGGGGGTGACGGTGAATGCATCGCCGGCGAATGCCACCAGACCTAGCTGGCCTTCCTGATTCAGGTCGAGCAGATCGCGAATCTTGAATTTTGCGCGTGCCAGGCGGGAAGGCCGCAGGTCGGCGATCGTCATTGAGGTCGAAAGGTCAAGCACGATGACGCGCGCGGTATCGGTTTGGAAGACAGGCCGGGGTTTACGCTCCCAGGCGGGATTGGCCAGGGCGATCACAGCGATCAGCCAGCCGGTCGCCAGCAGCCAGAACCAGCGCCGATTGCGGCTGCCGTTTTGTCCTTCGAGCAACAGTGGTTGCAGTCGTTCATCGATGACATTGCGCCAGCTGCTGCCGCCGTCGGGGCGATTGAGCAGCGCCCACAGCAGCAATGCCAGTGGCACCAGCGCGAGCAACCACAGCGGGCTCTCGAAGTGAAAATCAGTCATTGCGCTTTCCCCAATTGAGTTGGCGTGCCGATAGCAGGCCGGATATGCCGATAGCGATGAGCGTCGTCAGCAGCAGCGCTAGGGCGAGTGGCCATTGATAGCGTTCATCCACTGGCCGATAGCTGAGTGTGTCCTCCGATACTGGCTCGATGTCATCGAGTAGCGCATAGACGCGTTGCAGGCTTTGCAGGTCGGTGGCGCGGAAATACTCGCCCCCGGTTTTTTTGGCAATCGCCTTCATCAATGGCTCATCGAGATCGGAGCCGCCCACTTGTTGAATGCCAAACGGTGTGCGGACCAGTTGTGTTTTTGAGCCGACGCCGATGGTATAGATGCGGATGCCCTCGGCGGCGGCCAGGTCGGCCGCCTTGAGCGGATCGACATGTCCCGCAGTATTGGCGCCATCGGTGAGCAGAATCAGCACACGATTTTTTTCCGGTTGCTGTTGCAGGCGCTTGATGGCGAGTCCAATGGCATCGCCGATGGCGGTTTGTTGTCCGGCAAGACCCATCTGCGCCTCATTCAGCAGAATACTCACGGTTTTCCGGTCGAAAGTCAGTGGTGCCTGTAAATATGCCTGAGTACCAAACAGAATCAGCCCGATGCGGTCGCCCTTGCGGCGCTTGATGAATTCTCCGGCCACGGCCTTGACAGCAGCGAGCCGGGTAATCGCACGCCCGTTGATTTCCATATCTTCGGTCAGCATCGACCCGGAAATATCCACCGCCATCATCAGGCTGCGTCCGGTGATCGGCATTTCGATGCTTTCACCGATCAGCTGAGGACGGGCCGCGGCTGTGACGAGCAGTAGCCATGCCAGCAGGGCCAGTCCTTTCCAGATTACTGATCGTTCCTGCCGTTGCAGGCTGATGCCTGATTTCAGGGCACCAAAAAACGGGATGCGCAAGGCGGCCGGCCTGGATTCTTCCGCGCGGGGCAGCAGCAATGCGGCCAGCAATGGTAATGGCAATAGGAAAAACGCCCAGGGCCAGGAAAATTCCCAGGTCATGATCGCCCCCGTGGCTGTTGTTTCGCTGGATATAGCGGTGCTGGATGGCGCTGATTTTTCTGTACTGTTTCGACCCACTGTTCTACCGCATGGTAGAGACCATCGCGGTCGAATGCTTCCGGCGGCGCGGGAAGATAGGGGCCTTCGGCCAGCACCTTGCCCACGCCGCTGGAAAAGGCATCGGTATTTCCGCTGCGGTCGAGGAATGCCAGCCAGTCGTTACCCGTCAGTGATGCGACATCCTCATCGGGAAAATGGGTCAGTGCAGTATTTCTCAGGAAGATATTGATTTCGGTAATCGCCTCTTTTGTATTGCCGTTGTCCAACAGCTGTTTGAGGTGGCGTAGTGTGCGTCTTGTTTCCTGCAGGTGCCTGCGCCGCTGGAAATATTTGCGCATTTTTTTTCCAACAAGCCAGGCGCTCGCCAATAGCAGCACTGCCAGTAACCACCAGCCCGGAGCGGGTGGCCACAAGCCGGGCGCTGGGGGTAAATGAATATCCTCCAGCTGCAAGGTTTGCTGCATGGAAGGGTGTTGTCCCTGTGGATTCATCACGCGGCCCCTGCTTTTTCCTTTTCGCCGACCGACTTGCGCCGACTGGCACCAAACCAGGACTGCAACGCCTTGATGACATCATCGGTTGTGCTCAGTTGCAGTAATGGAATCTGATGCTGCTGCGTCAAGCTGCGGACACGGGCGTGGTGGTCACGAAAAAACGTTTCATATTGTTGGCGCACCCTGGCTGAGGTGGTGTCGAGATAGCCAGTATTTTTACCATCGGTAACCGGGTATCGTCCTGGCGGTGGTGCCTGCATTTCCAGCGGGTCGATCGGCTGAATGGCCACCACATCGTTGTGCTGCTGCAAGCGTCGTAATTGGTTGCCGGTGTCGTCATCGATGTCGTAGAAATCACTGATAATGAAAATCAGTGAACCGGGTCGAATCGTTCTGCGCAGCCGTTTCAGGGCTTCGTTGAAATGGCCGTGCTTTGTTTCGCTGGCAAGACCGCGCAGTGGATCGGCATAGGTCACCAAGGATCGGATCAGTGTCAGCGCGCCGCGTTGACCGCGGCGGGGGGGCAGTTCGCTATGGTCGCCATTAAACAGCAGCGCACCGACACGGTCGCCATTGTGGGCGGCGGCCCAGGCGAGCAGGGTTGCAGTGCGTGCCGCAACGACCGACTTGAGTGCATTGCGCGAGCCGAAGAACAGGCTGGGGCTGAAATCGAGCAGCAGCACGACCGGGCGTTCGCGTTCTTCTTCATAGACCTTCACATGCGGCCTCCCGGCCCGTGCGGTCACGCGCCAGTCCATGCCACGAATATCGTCACCGGCCTGGTAGATGCGGGATTCGGAGTAGTCCATGCCGCGGCCGCGAAATCGTGAACGGTGGCTGCCGGTGATGGCAGCGGTGGCTGGCAGCTTGCGTTCCAGCTTGAGCTTGCGTGCCGGTTGCTGCAGTGCGATCAGCTCCTCCGTGGTGACATGGGTTGCGGAATTGAGCAGGCCGCTGTTGTCGTGGGTGCGGCTGGCGGTCGTCATCGTCAGGCTACCGGGGTATGGCGGATCAGCGCATCGATGACCTGGTCGGGGGTGACGCCTTCGGCCTCGGCCTCGTAGGACAGCAGAATGCGGTGCCGTAGCACATCATGCGCGATGGCCTGGACATCCTCGGGCGAGACGTAGTCGCGTTCCTGCAGCCAGGCATGGGCGCGTGCGCAGCGATCCAGCGCGATCGTCGCGCGTGGGCTGCCGCCATAGCTGATCCAGCGGGCCAGATCGTCACTGTAGGGTTTGGGATCACGGCTGGCCAGAACCAGCTGCACCAGATACTCCTGCACCGGTGCGGCCATGTGGAGGCCGAGCAAGGCCTGCTGCACTTCCTCGACCTGTACCTTGCTCAATTGGGGCATTTCTTCGGAGATCACCTCGTATTGCGTGGCGGCTTGCTTGCGCGCCAATTCGAGAATGGCGTGTTCATGCTTCGCCGAGGGGTAGTCGATCAGCACATGCATCAGGAAGCGATCCAGCTGGGCTTCCGGCAGCGGATAGGTGCCTTCCTGCTCGATCGGATTTTGCGTCGCCATGACCAGAAATGGTCGTGGCAGTTTGTAAGTGGTGCGGCCGACGGTGATTTGTCGCTCGCCCATGGCTTCGAGCAGCGCGGATTGCACCTTGGCCGGGGCGCGGTTGATCTCGTCGGCCAGAATCAGGTTGTGAAACAGTGGCCCCGGCTGGAAAACGAACTCCCCAGTTTCCGGGCGATAGACATCGGTGCCGGTCAGGTCGCCGGGCAACAGGTCAGGCGTGAATTGAAGGCGGTGAAAATCGCCCTCGATCATCTCTGCCAGGGCCTTGATCGCGGTCGTCTTGGCCAGCCCCGGCGCGCCTTCCACCAGCAAGTGGCCGTCCGCCAGCAGCGCGATCAACAGGCGGTCGATCAGCGCCTCCTGGCCGATAATGCGTTCGCGCAGGTGTTTGCGTACTTCGAGAACCGCCGGCAGGTGGGCCTGCAGCGTATCGAGATGCTTCGTGGCTGTGCTGGGTTCGTTGGTCATCGTTATTCGTGTTCCGGTTCAGTAAGAATGTACCCGCGCGAAAAAGCGCGGTTGCGACAGAGGTTAGGGGTAGAGCGCGAGAATTCAACCACGACAGGCGGGATTGCGGCGTTACGGTTTGTTCATATGTAACTGGGGAGAAATCTTGGGTAAGGGTGTGTTTGTGGGAGGTGATGTGGCAATGAGGGCGTCGCCTCATTGTGTTCGTGCCTGCTGCCACAAATGGTGCTTGCCGATCGTTGTGTACCACTGCACAAATTGCTCGCGCGCCGACTGCCATCTGTCCGAAAGCGTGCTGCGCGGGTCGTCGCTCAGCGCATAGGCCATCCCCTCGATCAGCCACTCTGGCTTGAATAGCATGGTCAGCACGCCCAGTTCCTCGGCCTGACGGTGGTGAATCATTTCGTGACGGATGTAGTGTGCTTTCCAGCCGCGGGGGCTGACGACGATGCCTGATGTTCCCACCGTTGCTGCTGCGGCTCTGTTGAAACCAAACAATTGAAAGCAGTGTTGGGTCGCGCAAAAGATGATGCGGGGACGTTGCCGAAACGTTCCGACGGCGTTGGATACGAAATCCAGCGCCTCTTCATACAAGGCGAGTGCTTGTGGCGTCTTGCGGCTGTCGTCGATGCACAGGTCGGCGTGGGGGCAGGAGATGTCGTCAGCCAGTTGGGGAGCGAGCACTCTCACGGGTTTGTACAGCGACCATGCGGCGATGGGTGCCACCGCCAGACAAAATGCTGTTATCGCCAGGGCTTTTTTCATTTGGTTGCCTCGGCGTGATCGGCTCCCTCAGCAGACGTAGGAAAGCGTGATGGTTGCCTTGCCATCGTCTTCGAGAATCTTCACAACACGTTCGCGCCATAGCTGGGCAAAACGGCGCTTGGCCTCGCAATCTGCATCGCCTTGCATGATTTGTTGCATCAATGGCTTCATGTCGGGATCGGGTGGAATGGATGAAGGGTCGTAGCTGACGCCGACGCATTTTTCGGTATCGGTGCGGGTAAAGATCCAGCGGCCGTCACCAGTGCTGCCGAAGCTGAGCAGGCCGTTGCGGGCGAATTTTCCAGCCAGCCCCCGAAAGCCGTTGTCTGCTGCTGCGCCCGTGATCAATGTCATGACTTGGCTGATCGGCCCATTGGTACCCGCATCGACCGGACCGGGTGCAGTGATTTTGATCTGGCCGCGAACCGGCGTACATTCTTCGTAGAGCGCTTTCAGTCCATGAATGGTCAGCAGAAAGGCACCGGCTACGGTGGGGCAGGCATGGCCAGAAAGCTTTACGGCATCCATGAAGCGGTAGGTGAAATAGCCCTCGCCAGCGCCAAGTAGTTCCGCCAGCGGGTCGTGCAGTGCAATCGACGGTTGATCAGGGTAGAGGGTGTGCATGGATTTCATTGCTGCTCCCGAAATGAGTGGATAAGACCATTTTGCCGTGTTGTGAAGGCCATTGTACTGAGGCAGATCAATGAAGTCTCTGCGGGGGAGCTGTGGCACAGTATCGGGTGCCACCAGGAGGTTGGATTAAGCTGGATGGCTCACCAGTTCACTACTGCGGCCTCGCTACGCGACCCGGTGAGAAATCCGGGTTAGAATCACCGCATGTCGCATCAGCAACCAACATCAGGCCGGCTACGGGCCGAGAGCGTCGTGGAGCAGATTTGCAATCTTGGTTGCGCTGCCGTGTACCGTGTTCTTGACACCGTAGACCGGGGAGGGCAGCCCAGCGAGTTGGATGGTCTCGATGACGAGCTGCGAGTGCTCGTGTTAGCGGAGCTGCGCAGTGTAATGGCGGTATATGATGCGCGCGAGGGCGGCGCGGCCTGCAAGGTCGCTGGCTCGAATTGAGGGTTTCAAACCGCCTGCGGCGGTAGCTCCCTGAAGCCACGTTTGCGTCGTAGCCGGGCGGCCAGCCATGGCTGATGCGAGAACAGCACTTCCGTTTCGATACTGCCGTCGCGGTGCAGCACCAGTCGGCGATAGGCTGGTGTCTGCGCGGTAAAGCTGAGGTGTTCCGATTCTGGCAGAAACTGTAGGCAGGTGGATGGCGTGCCGAGTACCCTGATGTGCCCATGCTGGCGGTCGAGCTGCTGGTGGATGTGTCCACAGACAATGGTCTTCAGCTGCGGCACGGTGCCGAGTTGCGCCAGCGCCGCATCGGCGCCAATCATGCCGTGATGTGTATCGAGCCATTCACTGCCAACCGGTAGTGGGTGGTGGTGAATGAACAGCGCAGCGTGATGTTGTGGAAACTTCTCTACCATTGCCTCGATCCAGCCCAGTTGGATCGTGGAAATCTCCCCCTGATCGACCCCCCGTCTGGAAGTGTCGAGAAACAGCAGTAACCAATCCTTTTTGATGATGAATCGCGGCATCGAGACTACTTCGCCATCCAGCGCGGCGCTGAGCTGTTGTCTGTCGTCGTGGTTACCGGGCAGGCAGTAGACTGGCGAACCTTCGTCCTGCAGTAACCGGACGAACCGCCGGTAAGCCTCTGCCTCTCCCTTCTGGGCGATATCGCCCGTGACCACCAGTGCGTCGAAACAGGGCTCATTCACCTGGATATCGTCGAGCACGGTGGAAAGCGTTTCCGTGGTGTCGAGATCATCGCAATGCGGGCACCAGCCCAACCCTTCTTCAGGGTGTGCCTGCAAATGCAGATCGGTGATCTGGATGATCCGAAGAGGCTCCGCTTCTTCAATGATTGGCATCGGTTACTCCCTAGCTGGACAACAAGCGTGATGACGATAGCAGAAACATGTGAAGCTTTAATGACGAGGTTCTCAAGATGAATGAAAGCACCCGGCAGGCGTTCATGAGGTGGGGGCGGGAAGAATTCCCAGGTAGAAACCATGGGCAACAAGGGCCGGTTTCATCACCGGAATAAACCCATGTTTATAAAGGGTTCTATCTTCGTTGCTATTTTCGAAGCTGATGGGCCAAGGCCATCTGACTGTAAGGATTGTTGCACTGTGTATGGTCCATGGATGTTGCAATCAGTGTCTGCTGTTGTGCCCGTTTTCCGCCAATAAGGAACGTTCGACCGATTTGTTAACCCGGGTTTCTCACCGGCGCGTAGTGAGACCGCAGTAGTGGACTGGTGAGAAAAGCGGGCCAAGGGTGCTCGCCGATCTGTCCAGATTCATTGCGCCGCCTGTTGTGTTTTATTGCTTTCCTGTCGTCGGTCGGGTTTTCCACCAAGCAAACAAAGGGGAACCAGTATGAGAAAACACTATCTGCCGGTAGCGGGCGTGATGCTCGTGGCGCTGGCACTGCTATTGTCCGCTGGATCGGGCGTCGCCGCCGAAGCCGTGGCCCAGAAAGCGCCGGAGCAAAAAACCGAGGTCAAACAAATCGATGAAGAGAAGAAATTACAGGGCGAATGTGTTGGCTGCCATATCAACGTGACGCCAGGCATCGTCAAGCAGCATCTTGGCAGCCCTCACGCCAACACCACCAACCAGGAAGATGAGGTGCTTTGCTCCAGTTGTCATGGCGAAAAACACACGGCCATGGATGACTGGAAGAAGGCCGAAATGCCGACCGCCGAGGTTTGCGGCGAATGCCATAAAAAACAGCATCGACAACATGCTGAAGGCAAGCACAATTTGGGCTGGCTGGTAATGAAGTCACAGATTGCCTGGCATGGCCAGCCTGGCGCCATTGCCGGTGAAGGTTATCGCGGTTGTTCGGGTTGCCACAAAATCGGCAAAAAAGGCTTGCTGGGTGTGACCGACGGAAATACCGGCGAGGTCAAATACGATGGTGGCAAGGAAGAAGCGAAATATCGCTATGGCAATGTACAGTGTGATGCCTGCCATACCCGCCATAGTTTCAAGGTTTCGGAGGCGAGGGATCCGCGTGCCTGCTCAAACTGCCATATGGGATTCGACCATCCCCAATGGGAAATGTACTCGTCAGCCAAGCATGGCGTGATCTGGGCAATCGAAGGGCATGAGGAGGGCGCTCGCGCACCGACCTGCCAGAATTGTCACATCATGGAAGGAGATCATGCAGTCAAGACACCCTGGGGATTCCTAGGCCTGCGTATTCCCACCAAGGAAAACGTGCTGGCGCTGATCAAAGCTGCGCCTTCACTAGAGCCGCAATTGACCAAGCTTGCTGCTGCGTTGCCGTCGGGCAACTATATCGATGTCGACGATGATCCCACCTGGACATTGGATCGCGCGCTGATTCTCCAGGCTTCCGGTGTGCTGGATGAAAATCTGCAACCCACCGAGCGGTTTATCGAAATTGTCGTGCAGGCACAGGCGGCTCGTGGCCCAGACGAGTTCAACGAATTGCGGCAGAAAATGAAGGACAATTGCAATAAATGTCATTCGAAGGGGTTCGTTGATCTGCACATGAAGGCATCAGATGAAATTCTGAAGGCTGCGGATCATGAATTTGCCAAGGCGATCAAGGCAGTGCAGGGGCTCTACAAGGATGGCATATTGAAAAAGCCCGAAGGCTGGAAATATGCGCCAGATTTATTGCAGTACTACGAGGCAAAGACAAAAATAGAGCAGGAGCTATACATGATTTTCCTCGAATATCGTCAACGCACTTTTCAGGGCGCATTCCACGCCAGCAACGACTACATGCACTGGTACGGTTGGGCGCCACTGAAGTCTGCTGTTGCGACGATTCTGGAAGAGGAGAAGAAATTACGGGCCGAGCACAAAGCCAAGCAGGCGGCGCAGGCTCATAGCGAGGAGGTGGCTGCAAAACGGTAAGCTATTTCGTCATCAGGCATTGGCATGCACCACTGCCGCTGTCGCCGCGAGGCGCCAGCGGCTTTTTTTTATGACTCAAGTTTTGGAGTTCAGGTTGGAAAGCCAGCCAATTCCGGTGCCCCCCTTTTTTTTCGTAAAGGGAGTGGTTGGAGCAGCCAGACGATCGGTTTGGCGCAAATAAGGGGGTAAGCTGAGCAGTTACAAAGTAAAAAGGGTCGGCATCCATGCCGACAATCGGGGGTAGGAGAGAATGTCAATGAAGTGAGGAGGTCAACGGCGTTGATTGCTACCTTGCCCGCCTCGTTTAAGTGATTCGCCGAGAATCAGGTCGACCACATCGTGATCGGTTTTTTGGGATTTGGAGGAAACGCGCCATTGCTGGAACTGTCACGCAACGGCGCGTGAATGATTGCTGGGACGGATCTGACGCTGACCCTGAGGTTAGGGCCAGTGTCATTACACTCAGCCTGCGTCAGTAAGTCAGTGACGCGGTCCGCTGTTGCCCATCGTGCTACGATCCGGGCGCTCAGCGTGCATGCCCAAGTCGGCGCGGTTTGGACGTTCACCACGCATACCCATGTCGGCATGGTCGGGTCGGTTGCCGCGCATGCTCATGTCGCCATGATCGGGGCGCTCGCCATGCATGGCCATTGCGCCATTTTCCGGGAGTTCGATGCCCGCTGCCGTGGCCCGTTCCTGAACCTTGGTGCGCATAGTTTCGCGTAATGCCTGACGCTCTTCCATGCTTTGTGCTGCTTGCATCTGGCCGCGGAACTCGGCCCGCTCTTCGGGGGTGATCAGTTCAGGATGGGTTCCGCTTACGCGTGAGGCTGTGATGTCCGTGTCTGTTGTCGTATCAGGGGTGCTGATGTCTGCGCCCGCGATACTTGTCGAGAGGCCAAGTGCCAACGCCAGTGCCGAGATTTTGAATGCTGAAGATTTCATTTTATTGCTCCATTCGTTAGTCAGTTTGATAGATGTCGATGAGTAAAAAGCGGGATTGCTCTTGAACTCATGATGCAAATGTTAGGGGAAACATGTTGCGCAGTGATTTCTGCTTTACGGATTATTGTTTCAATCTGTTTCGCTGTCAGTTGGAGGTGTTTCGTATGCAACGACCTGTGGTATTTCAAAATCATTGAGTATATTAAAACTCAAGTTTCGGAGTTCAGATTTGCCCATCAGCCAGTTCCCCGGGAAAGGTGGAGGCTGGAATGTAGCTCGGTCGCGGAGGAGCCACCAAAAGCCTCCCTTTCGCAAAGGGAGGTTTGGAGGGATTGGTGCTGCGGAGTTTTGGTCTGGTGGGGTGGTATAAATCCCCCTCAATCCCCCTTTGGCAAAGGGGGAAGTTGTCAGAGGTGGCAGCCCTGTTTTCAGGGACAGCGCCGGTCTTGAGCGCGTGGCCACTGATTCATCGATTCTGATATGGTGACCCAGGAATCAACAATACCACCTATTGCAACGCATTATTTGTTTTGCATCAACGGGTTGCTCACTGATTTAGATGCGACATGAACTCCGAAACTTGAGTTAAAAAATGTTGAGCTTGTTTTAGTGGTGGGCTATCTATTGTTATTGCGCCGCCATGGCAGTTGATCCGTATGAAATCGTCGGGATTTGGAAGAAAAGTCCAGGTTGGGGCGATGCAAGCTGTCAAAACCGAGGGCTGGGGAGAGGAAAAGCCAAGAATTTTGGCTTCTGGTCTGTGTTCCCTCTCCCCGCGGGAGAGGGGATTTATGACATGATTAAGGCTGTTCTCTAGTAACTATTCAGTTGGCAGAAAAATGGAGCCGTAACTGCTCAGATTGCCGCTGAAACGCGTCAGATCAAGGCGGGAAATGTGAGTTTACAGGTGTAAATGACCATTTCCCAACGCAGAGATGGCGCGTTTCAGTGGTGAGCTGAGTAGTTACGTTCTCTATTGATGATAAATTGCCAATAGAAAATCTATCAATCTGTGCTTGTCATATTTACACGAGATATTTTGTTGTTCGATGGAATGGCCTGAGGTCTACGAGTTGAAACCAAAAGCCTTTATTTTACGATGAATTGAACCCCTACCGCCTGATCCGGGCTGGCATCGGTAAATCCGGCGACGCCATAGAGGTTGAGTGAGATTTTTTGATTGACCTTCCAGTGGACATAACCCATCAGTTCCTGGCGGTCGTCGGCGTCGTCCCTCGTCGCCTGCATGAAATCGTAGCTGAAACCGACTCCCATGGTATCCGTCAGTTTTTGGTCGATACCGAGCGAAGAATAGAGTACGTCGTTGTAGTCGGTGACGTCGGTATCCCCTATCCAGCGATAGCCCAGCGCGACAAAAGGGGTGCTGTTGCCGATGGCCTGGGCGACATCGAGTTGTAACTGATAGTCGGTTTCTCCGGTGCCGAGGCGAGCATCGGCATCAGCCGTCGGCAGTTTTACTCGTGTCGTAATATCGACAAAGGTGTTGCCGCTGGCTTCCCATAGTGAGTCCAGCGCGAAGCCAAGGCTGGCAGTCACGTCGCCAAGCCCGCTGTCGGTCTGGCGCGCAGTTCCGTTGCTGTTGTCGACCAACACGCCATTGCCGCCAGCGGTGACCGACGCGGGTCCGGTGATGCTGATGTATGGGAGCGTGACTTTTGCCGTCCATGGAAAGCTGCGGTATTTGATCGTTAGCGGTAGATAGAGCATGTCGGTGCGCTCGGTTTCACCATAGTTGCCGCTGCTGTAGTCGAAACCGGTAATGATAGCGGTTTCGCCAGCCAGCGGTGCCTGGCTTGTCAGCATCACTAGCGCTGCTCCTGCGAGCCAGCGCCCTTGGCGTAATTGTTTTTCCCTGTTGATTATTTTCATGTTTGTATCCAGTTGTTTGTTTGAAACTTGGTGTCTCAGTGGTGTCCTCCGCGCTCTGGCCGGTCAGGGCGCTCAGGTGTGGCTGGGCGCATCGGGCGCTCCGGGCGTTCAATGTGGCTGGGCTGCATCGGGCGTTCGGGGCGATCCACATGGGGCATGCGCATCATTTCCTGGCGGTGGCGCATGCGATACTCGTAACCGATCCCCCAGCGGTGTCTTGCTTTTGCTTTCTCTTCATGACCGCTCGGTGGTGTCGGCGTTTGCCCGTCAGCTGTGGCTTTTGATTCATCCGTTTGGGTTGTGTCGATGGTTTCTTTGGTTGTTGCCGTTTTGAACACGTTGTCCGTGTCGACAGCAGCCTCAGCGGCACCTACTAGTGTCACTATCAGGGTCGCAGCTATTGTCAGTTGTTGGTATGTCATAGTGCCCTCCTGCGGCTGTCGGTGAAGCGTAGAATAGCGTGACAATGTCGCACAGTTATTTCCTGCTTGTTCAAAACTGTTTCAAGGTGTTTCAATGGGGTCCGGGATATGCCTCGGGTAACGTATTCTCCACCAAATGGAACAGACTGACACAACACTGCTGATTGTCGATGATGATGCGGGTATCCGTGAGCTGCTATCGCGCTACCTTGGCGAACAGGGCTTCCGTGTGCTGGTGGCAGAAGATGCGCCGCAGATGGACAAGGTGCTCGAAGCCGAGACGGTCGATCTCATCATTCTCGATCTGATGTTGCCGGGGGAGGATGGCCTGTCGATTGCACGGCGTCTGCAGAGTTCCCGGCAGCTGCCGGTGGTCATGCTCTCCGCACGGGGTGAGGAGATGGACCGTATCATCGGTTTGGAGGTGGGTGCCGACGACTACTTGCCGAAGCCCTTCAATCCGCGCGAGTTGCTGGCTCGGATCAGGGCGGTGCTGCGTCGTCGGCAGGCAGCCTCGGTTACGCCATCTGCGCCTCTTGATGATGCAGCGATATTCCGCTTCGGTGCGTTCGAATTGAATCTGAAGGCCCGCACCTTGCGCCATGGCGAGACGGAAATCCCGCTCACCACCGGTGAATTCGATTTGCTGCAAGTGTTTGTCGAACACCCCGACCGGGCGCTGAGCAGGGATATGCTGGTCGATTTGATCAAAGGCTACGACCGCTCGCCGTTTGATCGTAGCGTCGATGTTCGGGTAACGCGGCTGCGGCAGAAAATCGAGGAAGACCCGAAAAAGCCACGTTATATTCATACCATCTGGGGGGTTGGCTATATGTTCACCCCGCTAGGTAAGGATAGCTGAACGATGCGCGCCCCAGCCACGCTGCTGGCACGCACGGCGTTGACACTGGCCGCTTCGCTGCTGGTTTTGTTTCTGTTCAGTATCGCGGTGATGTTTTATTACGTGATGGGGCCGATGGCGCAACAGGCAGCCGAAGACGCCGCCGCGCTCCTGGTGCTGTCGGCACAGACCTGGGCAGAGCTGCCACCCGATACCCGCGCTGATTTCGAATATGAACTCGAATCCAATCACGGCATCATCCTGAAAGTCACTGATCAGCCGCTGCCGGCGTCGATACATTGGCGCCCGCACATGCGTCTGCTCAAACAAGCACTGGAGGCGCGGCTGCACGGCCAGCCGGTTCACATCAGCCTCGATGAGCATGACGATGGCCTGTTCTGGGTCGAATTCGAGGTGGCGGAGCGGCGGCTACTGCTGGGCGTACCGCGTCATCGCGTTACCCCGCACATGCCTTATGTGTTGCTGTGGCTGATCAGCGGTGGTCTGCTGGTGTTGCTGGTTACCAGCCTCGTCATGGTGCGGCGCATGACCCTGCCACTGGCGCGCATGAGCGAAGCCGTCACCCGATTTGGCCGGGGCGAGCGCGTGCAATTGGCCGAGGAAGGCCCGCGTGAGCTACAGGCACTGGCGCACAGCTTCAATGAAATGACGCGGCAGATCGATGAACTCATGGCCAATCGCACCACCTTGCTGGCGGGTATTTCGCATGATTTGCGTACCCCCATCGCGCGCCTCAATCTGGCGATCGAACTGCTCCCGCAAGACGCTGACCCCGAGCTGCTTGCCCGCATGCGCAAGGATTTCAACGAGATGGACAAACTCATCACGCGTACACTGCAACTGGCGCGCAGCCTCGATGCCAAGCAGCTGGCGCGGGAGAATGTCGATATGACGGCAATGCTGGAGATGGTTGCCGCCGAATATCCGCAACACGACATCCAGCTGTCACTGCCGCCACAGGCCTGCCCGGCCAAGCTGAACGCCAGCGCGTTGAAGCGGGTTTTGGGCAACCTCATCGACAATGCCCTGCGTTATGGCGGCGCACCCGTGGAACTGCAATTACGCTGTGACGCAGACGCGCCGGTGATTGACGTCCTCGACCATGGCCCGGGCATCCCCGAAGACAAGCTTGAACAAGTGTTTCAGCCCTTTTTTCGCCTTGAAACCTCCCGCAGCAGCGCCACCGGTGGCAGTGGGCTCGGTCTCGCCATTGTGCACCAGCTCTGCCACGCCAATGGCTGGGTGGTGAGCCTTACGCCACGTGCAGGTGGGGGGTTACGGGCGCGAATCGTGCTGAGGTTGCGGGATGGATCGGGTTGATTTCAGTGGCGATAAAGCGCTGCCTCCGACTTCCGTCAGCTTCCGTGTAATGGCCCATTTCAGTGGCGGCAGGTTGTTGCTGATACGCAGCACTGCCTGACGCAGCAGTTTTGCGGGTGGTGATTCACTGGTGAAGAGCTTGACGATGCCATTGGTGCCGTAATACATCGGCAATGTGGCGAGGCGGTGTTGCCGCTGATACTGCTGCAATACCTGCGGTGCGCCGATGTCCTGTCCGCGTGACGCCGCGGCGATGATTGCCTTGGTCAGGGTGTTTTGCCCGCGCAGCCCCAGGTTGAAGCCATGTGCCGTGACCGGGTGCATGCCGACGGCCGCATCACCAATCAGGGCAAAGCGTTGGTCGATGAAACGATCAGCGTGAACGCCGACCAGCGGATAGGCGAAGCGCTCGCTGGCGACCGTCATATCGCCCAGGCGGCTGCCCAGGCGTTTGCGGATTTCGTTGCGGTAGTCGTCGTCGGAAAGCGCCAGCAGCGCCTGCGCCTGTTTGCCACTGGCGGTGACGACGAAGGAGGAGAGCTGCGCCGACACCGGCAATATCGCGAGTGTGCCGCCATATTGAAAGCACTCGAAAGCGGTCTGTTCGTTGCTGCGCGCATGTGACATGCGGCTGACGATGGCGACGCGGCCGAAGTCATGCATCGAGGCTGAAATACCCATCTTGCGGCGTGTTTCGGAAAAACGGCTGTCGGCGGCGACCGCGAGTGCAGCCTGCAACACTGGGCCGTCGGATAGCGTTACGCTTGCCTGCTGTGCGTCGGTACGCACGGCCTCGACGGTAATGCCGGTCAGGATGTCGATGTTGTCCAGGCTGTCGGCTTGCGCAAACACCGCCTTGCGGATGAGGTGATTCGAAACCAGATAGCCGAGCGCTTCCAGATTGTTTTGGCGGTGATCGAAATCCAGCGAGTAGGGTGACACACCGTCCTGTACCTGGGCCTTCTTGATCAGGCCGATCTCATCGTCGGGAATCAGCTGCCAGATGCCGAGCTGGCGCATCAGCTCGACCGAAAGATGCGTCAGCGCGATCTCGCGGCCATCGTAGGCAGGATCAGCCAAGGCTTCACGTGGCTGTTTTTCAATGATGGTGGCATGCAGGCCGGCTTGCGCCAGCGAACAGGCCAGGCTCAGGCCCGCAGGGCCCGCGCCGATGATGATGACGGAATGCTGCTGTGCCACGATCGACCCTCCCAGTTAGCGGCCAAGTATGGACTAACTCGCTGCCACTCCGCTTGATTCGGGTCAAGACCGCGCGGATCAGGTGGTGACGATCACGCGCAGGGCGTCCAGGCGCAGGGTGGCGGATTGCAGTGCTTCCATGACCGCCTGGTAACGCGTTTCAAGGTGGTCGATTTCGTCAGCGCGGACGTTCGGGTTGACCTGTTGCAGCGCCTTGAGACGATTGATCTCAGCTTCCAGCATGTGGCGGGCTTGCTGTATCGCGGTGTCGCGAATAGCCGGCAGGCGCTCGCGGGCGGTCTTTTCAGCTGCCGCGATCTGCTGGCGGATTTCGTCTTCATAGAAGCGGGTGACCTTGTTGGCGGTCTTGCCATCGACCTTTTCCTGGTGGGCCTCGATCAGCTCAGGCGTCAGTTTGTCGCCGATGTCACGGCCCTTGGGGTCGCTGACGATGCGAATGGTCGATGTTGGCAGGTAGCGGCTCAACTGCAAGGCTTTCTGCCCGGCGCCATCGACGACGAACAGACATTCCACCAGCAGCGCGCCGGGCTGGATGCCGGGGTGGCTGATCGCCGTCATGGCGGTATTGCCCAGTTCGTTGCCGGTGATCATTTCCAGCGCGCCGGTGGCCAGCGGATGTTCCCAGGTAATGAAGTGAAGGTCTTCATTGGTGAGGGCCACGTCCCGGCGGGTGGTAATTGTCATGCCGTCTTCCAGCAGGGCGGGAAAACTGCTGTCTTGCATATGCATGCCGGGGCGGATGATATAGCTGTCGCGGGCATGGTCTTCCATGTCGATGCCGTAGCAGTCGAAGGCTTGTTCGAGAAATTCGAAGATCTCGCTGTTGTCATCTTCTTGCTCGGCAGCCTGTTTCAGGGCGTTGGCGATCCGTGGGCGACAGGAGTTGTATTCCAGCAGCCGGTCGCGACCGCGCTGCAACGCGGCGTTGAATTCGGCATTCAATTCGGCGCTGGCGGCGATCAGTCCGGCGGTTTTCTCGTCGTCGTCGAAATGCTGCAAGGCATCGTGCAATGCCGGGCGGACACGGCTGAAGACTTGATGCGCGGCGGGGCAGGTGTGTTCCAGCGCGTTCAGTCCCTGGTGGTACCAGTTGGCCATGACTGCCTGGGGGGAGCTTTCCAGATAGGGGACGTGGATCTTGATGGTTTCGGTCTGGCCGATGCGGTCGAGACGACCGATGCGCTGCTCCAGCAGATCAGGGTTGAGTGGCAGGTCGAACAGCACCAGATGATGGGCAAACTGGAAGTTTCTGCCCTCGCTGCCGATTTCGGAGCAGACCAGCACTTGCGCGCCGTATTCGATGTCAGCGAACAGCGCCGCGGCGCGATCCCGTTCGACGATGGTCATGTGTTCATGGAACACGCCAGCGAGCATCCCGGCCTTCACGCGCAGGGCTTCGACCAGATCGAGCGCCGTTTCCGCGCTGGCGGTAATGACGAGTATTTTCGCTGGCCGCAGCTGCTTGATCTGCTCGATCAGCCAGGGCACACGCGGGTCGATATCGCTCCAGGGGGTGTCGTCCTGCCCTAGTGCCTGATGGCTGAGTTCGGGGTTCAGCAGTGCCTGCGGATTGACGCCGCGTTCCTGTAATGTCGTGTAGAGCGTCTGCCACTGAGTCGGCAGCGGCAGCGGATAGAGCGTCGCCTGCCGTCCGGGAAAACCTTCGATAGCGGCGCGGGTGTTACGAAACAGCACCCGTCCCGTGCCATGACGGTCGAGCAGGTGATCGACCAGCTCGATGGCGGCATCGCGACGCGCTTCAGGGGTGGCGGTGGCGTCGCGCGTGATGTCCAGCAAGGCCTGGTTATCGCCTTCGTCCAGGGTGTCGGCCAGTATCTGGTATGACTCGTCATCGAGCGGTTCGTCGTTGAGCAGCTCGTCGATGGCGCGTGCAATCGGTTCGTAGGAAGCCTCTTCGGCAACAAAGGCATCGAACTCGTGAAAGCGGTCGGGATCGAGCAGGCGCAGGCGGGCGAAGTGGCTCTGCTTGCCGAGCTGTTCCGGGGTTGCGGTGAGCAGTAGCACGCCCCGGGTGCGCTGTGCCAGCGCTTCGACAAGGCGGTATTCGTCACTGGCTTGCTGCGGCGACCAGGCCAGATGATGCGCTTCATCCACCACCAGCAAATCCCAGTCGGCGGCGATGGCCTGTTCGGCGTCTTGCGGGTTTTGCTTGAGGAAGTCGAGGCTGCACAGAATCAGCTGCTCCATGTCGAAGGGATTGACCTCCGGTGCGGCCTCGCGGATGGCATCGCAGCGTCCCTCGTCGTAGATGGCGAAATGCAGATTGAAACGGCGCAGCATTTCCACCAGCCATTGATGCACCAGCGTCTCCGGCACCACGATCAACACCCGGCTGGCGCGCCCCGTCAGCAGTTGCTGATGCAGGATCAGGCCGGCTTCGATGGTTTTGCCCAGTCCCACCTCATCGGCCAGCAGCACGCGTGGCGCGTAACGCTTGGCGACTTCATGGGCAACGTAGAGCTGATGCGGGATCAGGCTGGTGCGCCCACCGGTGAGGCCGCGTAGCTCGGAATGCGCCAGCCGGTCGAGATGGTGCAACGCCTCCCAGCGTAGCCTGAACCATTTGTCGGCATCGATCTGGCGGCTGAACAGACGATCAACAGGGCGGTTGAGCTGGATCATGTGATCCAGCTGACCTTCTGGCAATTCCGTGTGCTGACCATCGTCGCGTCGGCCGATGTAGGTCAGCAGACCGTCTTCCTCGCGCACGGCCTCGATATGCAGTTTCCAACCCTCATGGCTGGTGACTTCGTCACCGACCGCAAAAGCCACGCGGGACAGCGGCGCGGTCTGGCGCGAATAGGTACGCATCTCGCCAGTGGCGAGAAACAGCACCGTCACCGTGCGGTCGTCGGTTTTCAGGATCGTACCGAGACACTGATCCAGTTCGGCGTCGCTGATCCAGCGTTGTCCGGGAATAAAGTCTGACATTGGCCATTGGTGAGAGTCGGGGGCGGCGAATGGTAGAGGATTCTGCGGCAAACGTCATTGGTGGAGATCAAGCTGTGTATTGGAAAACGGCTGCCGTCTATCCCGATTGGGTAGGAAAAAGTCTTGACGACATATCCTGAGTGGAATAGTAAGAAATTATGTTCTATGTTGGATTCATAGGGGATTCACGTCGATCCACCTGCTTGTGGGCGGTTGTTGGGTCCGGTTAACCCGCTGAGAAATTCGGGTTGAAATCACGCTATTTTCCGGAACCACCGGTCACGCCTGGGCAACAAGTTGCCAATCCATGGCCGGATCAGCGGTTCCTACAGATTCCTGGAGGAAATCAAGTCATGGGATACGTTCCTGAACACCTGCATTACACCAATCAAGAGCAACCCGCATCAGCTGCGCAACCGGAGTTCCCCGATGCGCCACACGGCTGGAGCAAGGAGGAAGCGGAGCAGGATGCTGCCGAACTGCTGGGTGTGCCTCTGACCGAAGATCACTGGGATGTCGTGCGCTCCCTGCAAGCCTATTTTGCGACGCATGAATTCCCGAATCGCCGCGAGCTGGCCGATGCGCTGGATGAGAAATATCACCACAAGGGCGGACGTCGCTACCTCTACCTGCTGTTCCCCAATGGCCCTGTGTCCCAAGGATGCCAGCTGGCCGGGCTGGAAAGCCCATCCGGCAGCGTCGACAAATCGTTTGGTAGCGTTGTCTGAGGCTTCACGCTAGGTAACTACTCAGCTCACGACTGAAACGCGCCATCTCTGCGTCGCCTACAAGGATGTAGGTGAGGGGCGTGAGCAGGAGGCGGAAGCTTTGGGAAATGGTCATTTACCCGTGGTAGAGAATTGCTCCATGCATTTTCTACACTTCCCACTTCCATGTGGGTCGTAAACTCACATTTCCCGCCTTGATCTGACGCGTTTCAGCGGCAATCTGAGCAGTTACGGTTCTATTTTTCTACCTTCTGAATAGTTACCACGCTAGTAGTTGCTGCTGCATTACCATGGTGCGGGCGGTCGTCGTGGCCGCCGTGCATCATGCTTGCCTTTCCAGATTCCACTCATTTTCTTCGTGAGTGCCTCCCCCCGCCAATACGCCCCTCATACCCCGGCTTATCGCCGTATGCACAGGTTCTATGAGATTGACGCCAGGCCGCGCGTTACACTGGACGCCCGGAGCCTGAATGATGACCTGAGGTAATGCCATGCAGTACGGTCCCCGAGAGATTGTGACGCCTTTTCGCCCGATTCCGCTGGATGTGCCAGAGGGAATGGCACCTAACGAGTTTTTCAACAGCACGGAGAATCTGAACGATCTGGTCAACAACAACGGTTTGTTGGTCAACCCCGAAAACCTGCTGATGTATCGCAAGGCGCTCGGCCATAGCACGACGTTTGATACATCGATCATCTATAACACGTCCAAAACGATTCTGAACCCGCTCGGTCGCCCGGTGCGGCGCACGCAGGTGCCTGAAAATGTGAAGAATGTCTGGAACCGGATGAACCAGATTCTGATCGAATATATGCTGGAGACCTTTCCGGATCCTGATCAGCATTTGATACTGGCGGGGGAGGCCAGTCTCGATGCGACCTGGCCGCTGACATCACCGGGTGTGCCAAGCATCCGCATGCTGCATAACCACTTCATGGTGTTCGAAAAGGCGCAGCTCGAAGCGGCCAAACTGGCTGATCTCGACAACCCGAATCTGACCGATGGTGGGCAGCACAGCCTGTTTCAGTCCTATATGCATGATGTCTATCGCGAGTTCTTCGCCAGCCTGGAGCTGGAAGTGCTGACGCTCGCTGATGATGGCGAGTCACAGATCAAGCTCACCGGCTATCCGCAGGGCTTGCCGAGCTGGAAGATTCAGGGCGGTTTGCGGCAGCTCAAGAGTATTCATTTCTGGCGCGAATACGATGTGATTCTTAAAGGCTTCATCGATTTCTACCGCACCTTCTTCACCCAGGTGTCCAGCCGCAACGCGCCGATGCCGGCGAATGTTCATTTTCCTGATCAGGTCGAGGACAAACTGCTGTACAACAACGATTTCATGGCGGCGGCGAAAAAGGTGCGCGAACAATGCATACACGACCCCAAATACGCCAATGCGATTCGCTGGCAGCCTGCATTCAAACAGTTGGTCTACCGCAATGATGCCGGTGATCTGATCGTCACGATCAGCCAGAACTCCATTGGCAACGCCATCACCGAGCTACTGGGCGTGGTGGTCAAGCGCGCGCCGGATGCCGAAGCGTATGAGCGCCATGAACCGGCGTTGATCGAAAAACTGTTGGAGGTGCGCCGCCGTCTGATCGCTGCCGATCTGGGTGAGGGAATCGAGACCGATTATTGGGGCAGGGAATAGGGGCATGGACAAGTCGGCACCAAAACCCGAGCATATACAGCAGCTTTCCATTGGCGACAACGAGGAAGATCTGGACCCTGCCCACCTGGCGCGTTTTCAGTTCGAGCGTGCCATCGCCTGGTTGGAGGGGTTCAAAGACGGCTTGATCCAATCGCTGGTCGCACCCAAGCGCACGATCGAAGTCTATTTCCCGGTGGAGATGGAGGACGGTTCGGTGCAGACATTTCATGGCTTCCGGGTGCTGCACAATCGGGTAATGGGGCCGGGTAAAGGCGGTGTGCGTTACCACCCCGAGGTGGACAAGGAAGAAATCACCGCGCTGGCAACGCTGATGACCTGGAAATGCGCACTGCTCGATATTCCCTTCGGTGGTGCCAAGGGCGGCGTCAACTGCGATCCAAAAAAGCTTACGCAAACCGAACTGCGCCGCATCACGCGCCGTTTCATCACCGAGCTGGGTGACAACATCGGGCCGAATACCGATATTCCAGCGCCCGATATGTACACCGATGCGCAGACCATGTCCTGGATCTTCGACACCTACGATATTCTCCATCCAGGGCGCAACAATCTTCCGGTCGTCACCGGTAAACCGCTGGATTTGGGCGGCTCATTAGGGCGTCCCGAAGCTACCGGCCGTGGTTGTCTCTACGCCACGATGCGCTATCTGGAAAAGGAAGGTATTGGCAGTTCGCGGACACTGGAAGGTAGCAGGGTTGTCATTCAGGGCTTTGGCAATGTCGGCATGACCGCAGCGAAACTTTTCCAGCAGGCGGGGGCCACTATCATTGCCGTCAGCGATTCGCGCGGCGGCATCCAGCAAGCAGACGGGATCGACATCGAAGCCGCAGCCCGCTTCAAGGAGCAGGAAGGCTCCGTCGTCGGCCTGCCAGACACCCTCACCATCACCAATACCGAGCTGCTGGAACTCGACTGCGACATCCTGATCCCGGCCGCACTGGGTAAACAGATCCACTGCGGCAATGCCCAACGCATCAAAGCCAGGCTGGTTGTCGAAGCCGCCAATGGTCCGGTGACGCCCGCAGCCGACGACATCCTCACCGACCGCGGCATCCCAGTACTTCCCGATATTCTCGTCAATGCTGGCGGCGTCACCGTCAGCTACTTCGAATGGGTGCAAAACTTCAGCAACGAACGCTGGGCGCTCGACGACGTCAATACCCGCCTGCGCAGCAAAATGTTCGACGCCACCGACCTCGTCCTCACTCGCTGGCATGCAATGCGGGATGAGGAAGAAAAAGCATTCGCCGCCGAAACCAGTGCAGGAGAAATCTACAACGTCCCCGTCAGCTTGCGCACCGCCGCGCTCGCGGTTGCCATCGCGAGAATCGCCAACGTCACACTCGAACGCGGCATCTGGCCGTAATCGCCTCCCTTTCGCAAAGGGAGGTTTGGAGGGATTGTTACCGCGGTGTTTTGGTGTGGCGCGGTGGTTCAAATCCCCCTCCATCCCCATTGGGGAAAGGAGGCGTCCTGGGGCAACTGGTTGCTTATCGCTTCATCCCTCGTTGAATCGAGCCAAAGTCCCTGATCCAGGGCTGAATCCCGGCTGCCGGGGTGTTGAAACCCGATAGCGCAAGGCGCGCGAGTTCCAGGGTGGCATAGTCACCTTGCAGTACGATGTGGGATGTTCCCTGGCTGTACAGGGCGACAGGTGGGCGTAGTTGGTTGGCGATCTGCCTGGCCTGATTCAAATCATTGAAGGCGCCGACCTGGATGGTGAAGTGCTGGGGATTGCGTTGTTGTAGCCAAGTCTCGTCGTGAATGGGCGCTGTGGTGGAGGGGCTGGCCATGCCTGGCTGGAGTGCTTCCGCCTGTTGGCGTTCGCTGCTGTCGGGGAAGGCGGAGCGCAGCTTCTCCAGGTAGCTGCTGACCCCGGCAGGGTTGCCGAGCGCATGTTCGATTCGCGCGCCAAGCAGTAGCGTTTTGGGGGCGTGGACGGCGTGATTCAGATATTGCGTAAGCCAGGTGCTGGCCTCGACGGGTTTGCCGTTTTCGAGGCTGAGACTGGCGAGCTGATAGAGTGCGGTCGGCAGGCCGGGATTGTGCTGGACGGCCTTTTGCAGCAGCTGTTCGGCAAGTGTGTTGTCTCCAGCGCGGCGGGCGCAGAGACCGGCGTTGGTCCAGGCAATTTCCGGCGCGGCATTGCCGCTGGCGTTTCCTGCCTTGGCAAAGGTGGCTTGTGCATCTTCCCAGCGGCCCTGGCTGCACAGAAAACTGCCATAGTTATTCAGTAGTGCAGGGTCGTCCGGTGCCAGTCGCAGCGCTTGGGTGAAGGCCTTTTCCGCCGCATCGCCGCGCCCGAGGCGCTGATTGATGAGTCCCAGTAGTCCCCAGGCTTGCGCATTGGCCGGGTTCTTTTCGATGGCGGCTGAGACTTGCTGAAAGGCTTCCATCAGCTGGCGTTTTTTATAGGCGGCGAGCGCCTGTCGCTGAAGTTGATTGGAACTGGCCAGCGCCGCGGCATCGACATTGCCTGCGCCGGGGCCTGTGGTTGTGGCGCAGCCCGTCAGCAGCAGGGCGAGCAGTAGCAGAAGTCGCATGTTCATTATGATTTGTGGGAATGGCGGAAGGGTATCACGCTGTTGGAATTTGCCGCTATATGGTGGCGCGTGAATTCGGTTAAACTCAGCTGATCGTTTCTAGGAGTCATGCCGAGGTAGGGCGGTCGATGTTTCTGAGCCAGGATGAACAGCTGAAGCAAGAACTGTTTGATTTGCGTCTGGAACATGGCGGGCTGAATGAGCTGATCGACCGCATGATCGATGACCCGACGGTGGATCAGCTACAGTTGCGGCGGCTGAAAAAGCGCAAGCTCCAGCTCAAGGATGCGATCCGCAAGCTGGAAAGCAAACTGATTCCTGATATCGACGCCTGACCTTGCCTTCCCTCTATGTTGTCATTTCCGCCCATGGTTATGGGCACTTGTCGCAGATCACGCCGGTCATCAACGGCCTGCATGCGCGTGTCGCTAATTTGCAGGTCACCGTCCAGACCGAGATTCCCCGCCCGTTGATCGAAAAAAGGCTCAGCTGCCCATTCGACCAAGTCGAACACACGGCGGATATCGGCATGCTGATGGCCGGGCCGACGGTGATTTGCTGGGAGGACAGCCTGCACGCCTATCAGGCATTTCATCGTGACTGGGACGGGCAGATGCGTCAGCAACGCGCGATTTTCGACGCCCGGCGCCCTGATCTGCTGCTGACCGACATTCCTTATCTGCCGATTGTGGCGGCCCGCGAGAGCGGTATTCCTGCCGTGGCTTATAGCTCCTTGAATTGGGTGGACATCCTCGAGGTCAATAGCGCCATCGCGTCGCAGATGCGTCCGGAGCTGGCGATGATGCGGGATGCCTATCAGCAAGCGGCCTGCTTCATCCAACCCGAGCCGTCGATGCCGATGTCCTGGCTGGAAAACCGACGCCCGGTAGGGCCGGTGATGCTGGTAGGCGAGAATCGGCGCACAGATCTCGATGCGGATCTGGGGTTGGCGCAGGGTGACAAACTGGTGGTAGTGAGTCTGGGCGGCATCCCGCTCGACAGCCCGCTGGCAAATTGGCCGCAGCTCCCCGGTGTGCACTGGATCATTGCCGACAGCCCGACAGTACAGCGAGGCGACATCCACCGATGGGATGAAAGCCGCTATCGCTTCATCGATATGGTGGCATCGGCGGACCTTGTCATCACCAAACCCGGATATGGCATGTTCACCGAAATCGCCGCCGTCGGCGTGCCGACGCTGAATATTGCGCGTGCCGACTGGGGCGAGTCGGCCGTGCTCGAAGCGTGGCTGGGCCGGCATGTTGCACTGAAAACCGTGCCATTGGCGCAGTTGCTTGGTGGTGATGTCGCTGATGAGGTGTCGGCATTGCTGCAAGCGCAGCGTGGCATACCAGTCCCCCCTTCCGGCATCGATGAGGCCGTCGAATTGCTGTTGCCCCTGCTGCCGGCAGCTAGCTAGCACGCCCCTCTCGTGGCATGATCCGCGTCACGGAAAACTAGCTGTCATCATCAGGAGACAACCCAATGAAAATCAAATTCTGGCTGACCACGCTGATGCTGGGTCTGGCATCTACCGCTCAGGCGGCCGAGTTCGAGCTGGCGCTGAGCAAGGATACCGCCGCGATCGACATTCTTGCTGACTCCGCCGCGCTCGGCAGCGGCGGTGCCGAGTTGAGTGTCGGTGCGCTCTACAACGATGCAGACGATCTCATCGGTCATGTCGGCCTGCTGGTGCGCGGTGTGCCTGCTGGTGAGCAACCGTTCAGCTTCGGTCTGGGCGGCAGGATCTACTTCGCCGCGCTGGACACGCCGGATGCCAGTGTCGGTGCGCTGGCGCTGGGCGCGGGCGCGCGCTATCTCATCCCAGGCAATATTCCGATGGCCGTGGGCGGCGACATCTATTTTGCTCCCGGCATTACCACCTTCAGTGATGGCGACGATCTGCTCGATTTGAAAATCCGGTTTGAAGCGGATGTGCTGCCCAATGCCACTGCATTTATTGGCTATCGCAATATCGTTGCCGGGCTGGAAAACGGCCCGGATTACGATATCGACGAAAACGTGCATCTCGGTATCCGGATATTGTTCTGATGGCTGATACAGACCGCCCCGAAGTCGCTGTTGGCCAGGTGCTCGTGCGCGAGTCGGGTGCACCCTATCGCAACGAGGTTTTCACCCATTCGCACGATATGATCGTTGATGAGCCGGTGCCAATGGGCGGGAACGACGAAGGCCCGCGCCCGACGGAACTGCTACTGTCGGCGCTCGGCAGTTGCATCAGCATCACGTTGCGCATGTATGCCGAACACAAGGGTATCGACGCCGGCCCGATTTCGGTGGCCGTCAGCCGAGACAAGAGCCAACCCACCAAAATTGCGGTAGATATCCAGGTCGAAGGGGATCTCGACGAAGCGCAGCTCAAGCGCATGCGCGCCATTGCCGGAAAATGCCCGGTACACAAGCTGCTGACCTCGGATCTGGAGATCACCCGTACACTGGAACTCAAGGAGAGCTGAATCATGGCAAGAACACCCTCCATCATGCTGGAATTGGGCACTCAGGCCCCCGACTTTTCGTTACCTGAACCCGCGACCGGCAACATTGTCAGCCTCAGTGATTTTGCTGGTGAACCGGTTCTGGTGGCGTTTATCTGCAACCACTGTCCTTACGTGATCCGCATTCTCGATGGCTTTATCGACTTTGCACGAGAGTATCAGGACAAGGGCTTGAAGGTGGTCGCGATCAATGCCAACGACGTCGAAAACTACCCCGACGACAGCCCGGAAAAAATGGCTCAACTGGTGCGGGAAAAGAATATCCCTTTCCCCTATCTTTTCGATGAAAGTCAGGATGTCGCCAAAGCTTATCAGGCCGCCTGTACCCCCGACTTTTTCATGTTCGACCGCGACGGCAAACTCGTCTACCGCGGTCAATTCGACGCCGCACGACCACGCAACAACGAGCCGGTGACAGGCGCCGACATGCGCCGCGCCGCCGATGCGGTGCTGGCGGGGGAAGTGCCCGATCCGGAGCAGCAGCTACCAAGCCTGGGATGTAATATCAAATGGAAGTCGGGCAACGAACCTGAGTTCTCCTGAACCCAATCGCCCCTACTTGGCGCAAAACGGGGGCAATCATCTGAGCAGTTACACCCAGAAACTTGGGCATTGAGATGATGATACGTCTGCTGGTGATTTTCCTCTTGCTGGGGCTTTCTGGCTGCGCGCATTTTCGCGTCAACGAGCCATTGCCTCAGTATATTGTGCGTGATGAACCGGTGCGGCCCGATCGTGCCGATGACCTGCTCGTGGTGCTGTCGTTTTCCGGTGGCGGCAGTCGGGCGTCGGCGCTTTCTTATGGTGTGTTGCAAGCGCTGGCGGCGTCGCGTATCGAATGGAATGGTCGTCAACGACGTTTGCTTGATGAAGTCGATATTGTCTTCGGCGTCTCCGGTGGCAGTTTCACCGCCGCCTATTTCGCGCTGTTTGGCGACCGCATCTTCACAGAATTCGAGCCGGGTTTTTTGCGCCGCGATGTTGATGGCACCCTGGTCAAGCGGCTGTTCAATCCCATCAACTGGTTCCGCCTGGCAACGCCGTATTTCAATCGCAGTGAAATGGCCGAAGCCTACTATGATGAGATTCTTGTAACTATTCAGCATTCGCTGAAGTAGAACCGTAACTGCTCAGATTGCCGCTGGAATGCGTCAGATCAAGGCGGGAAATGTGAGTTTACGACCCACAGGGAAGTGGGGAGTGCAGGCAATGCATGGAGCAATTGCCTGCCGAGTGTAAATGATCATTTCCCAAAGCTTCCGCATCCTGCTCACGCCCCTCACCTACATCCATGTAGGCGACACAGAGATGGCGCATTCCAGTGGTGAGCTGAGTAGTTACAGATTCTTTTTCATGGCGCGACCTTTGGTGATATCGACCCGCGGCGGGCGCCAGCGCTGCTGGTCAATGCGACCGATGTAACGCTGGGCGATGGGTTCAGCTTTGACCAGACCCATTTCGACCTGATTTGTTCACGGCTCGATACCTACCCGGTGTCACGTGCTGTCACTGCATCATCCGCGGTGCCCGGTATTTTCTCCGCCATTACCATCGCCAACTATGCGGGCAGTTGTGGCTACGAGGTGCCGAGCTGGGTGCGGGATGTCTTGAAAGCGCCGAGTCGTGCCGATGGCCGGCTCTATCTGGCGCGAAAGATTGCAGCCTACGCCGATCGGGAAAAACGCCCCTATATCCATCTGCTCGATGGTGGCCTGGCCGACAACCTGGGACTCCGTGCGTTGATCGATCGAGTGAAGCTGCATCACCGTACGCCGGATGGCTCGGTGCGTCATGTACTGCTGAATAGTGGTCTGAAAAAAATTCTGGTGGTTATCGTCAATGCCGCAGCGGCACCCGATACCCGGCTGAATCTGCTTGACTATCCGCCATCCATTGCTACCACGGTAGATATTGCCACCACCGTGCAGGTCAATCGCTACAACAATGAAACATTGCGTGTGTTTCGGGAAAATCTCGAAGAGTGGCAGCAGTCGATCCGCCTGCTGCGATGCGGTGGCGAACATTGTGACGAGGAACCGGAGTTCTTTCTGGTGGATGCCAGTCTGATGCGCATCGACGATCAGGCAGAGCGCAACTATCTCCAGACACTGCCGACCTCGTTTTCGCTGGACGATCAGGCGATCGATCGTTTGATTGCCGCGGGGCGACTGTTGCTACAGGAGTCCAGCGAGATGCAGCGTTTCCTGTCGGGGGTTCGGCCTGCTGCGATGGCTGCACAGGAATCAGCGCCGGCTGTACGGTGAGCTGGTTGGGAAATCACTGTAACTCAAGTTTCGGAGTTCAGATTTGCACATCAGCCAGTTTTCCCCCCTTTCGCAAAGGGGGGTAGGGGGGATTGGAACGTCCATGGGTTCGCAGCAAGTCCCTGAAAATCCCCCTCAATCCCCCTTTGCGAAAGGGGGAAGCTGTCAGGCGCGGTAGTCGTGTTGTTATGGATAGCGCTGGCCTCAACCGTGATGAACTCCAAAACTTGATATTGAAACAACGGTTGTCGCTGATCCGATTTAGCCGCCGCTCACGCCGTTTGCGATTTCTGTCAGCGCTTGCCACATCTCGGGATTATCGATTTTCAACTGCTGTAGCGCAGGTGTGTCGAGCAGTGCATCAATTTTTTCCGACAGTGATTCCGGCTCATGCTGAAGTGCTTTGGCTTGCCATGCTTCGAAGAGCAGGGCGAGGCGCGTGTGTCGGCTGATGATTGCGGCAGGTTGCCAGCTTTGTTCCTTGAAAGCTTGCAGCGTTTTGTTGCACTGCTTGCGCAGGCGCTGAGCAGATTTGCTGTCGACATATTGTGGGTGACTAAGGCCCAGGCTGAGATAGTTGATCAGTGTGCGATAGATGACGGGGCCGATGGGGTCATCCGTTTCCTCTGCCCACGCCGTGGCGGCTTGCAGTGATTGATCCATTGCCGCAGCCATTTGTGCATACTGCCCCGCTGCCTCGTGACTGACGGCAATATGCTGGTAATCCTTGGCGAGCAGGGAAAGGCGTGTGGACTCTTTCCAGGCGAGTGTTTCACTTTGCCCGGCGAGGCTTTGCAGTAGCTGCGTTCGCTGTGCGCGGTAGTGGATGCGATCGCCGGGGGTCGTGCTGAGGGTGGCGAGAAATCCCGAGGCGAGCAGTTTGAAGCGCGTCGGTGTAAAAGGAATGAGGCGGTTGTGATCGGCGGGCAGGGGTTTGAGTTTGTTTGCGATGGCCAACACGGCTTCGAATTGTTGTTTGGCGGTTTCCCGTATTCCGATTTTCATCAAGGCATAGCCGTAGCCGAGCAAAGCCTTGGCGCGATTTTCGTCGCCAAGCTGCGCCGTGGTGAGCAGTTTTCCCCAGGACTGTATGGCTTGCGGATAGTCTTCCGCCTGTAACGCATAAAATGCATATTTTTCCAGGAAAGGGGTACGGTCGAGCTGGCTGCTGGTGGTTGCCAGGCTGAGTGCCTTGGCCGCTTGTTGTTGTGCCTCTTGCGGTTGGTTGTTTGCAAAAAGCGCGCGAGCAAAAGCCAGTCGGGTGCGGGCTTCATCTTCGCCGTTAGGAAAGGGTAGTGCCAACCGCCGGGCGAAAAAATCGACTGCCAGCGCCTGGTTGCGCACCTCACTATGCAGCCAGGCAAGGTTTTCCCATACCGATGCGGTGATGCGGCTGTTGTCCCGGCCCAGATCCAGCGCCATGATGTAGTGATAATGGGCTTTTTGAAAGGCGCGCTTGTCGTAGCGGTAGCCGTGCTTTGAAAGCCGTAGCAGTTGGTGGTGGATATATCCCATCAGCAGGTCGCGTACCGCAGGACTCAGACCACGATTGTTCATGGGTTCCAACAGTGCAAGCGCCTTTTTCAGCGTTGTTTTCATCGCCTCCGGACGGCTGCTATCAGCATCCAGAATCAGTTTTAGCGCCTCGGCGTAGTTCGCGTGTTGACCCAGCAGGTTCTGCTTTTTCAGGATGGCATAGGAACGTTCGAGGTTTTCGCGTTTATCGAGGCTGGGGCTTAGGCCAAGCGTGATGAACTGGTAGTGCGCTTCGAGGTCGTTGGTTTGGCGGATGGCGCTGTAGAAAACAGCATAGGCTTTGGCGGCGTTGCCTGCTGCGAGCATGCCATAGGCCTTGTCCATTGTAATGATGGCGTACTGTTCGGCGACATTGGCAAATTCCATCTCGGAAATGTTCGTGGTCAGCAGCCAATGGCGTGACAGCAATTCCATATATTGAAACTGCTCCGCTGCGCCCAGGTTCTGAATGGCGCGGACATGCATTGCCTTGCGCAGCAGCAGATCATCACGGTTATTTTTCAGTAGCGTGTTCAGTGCTTGAAAGGCAGTATTTCTGCTCGCCTGATCGCTACTCAATACCAGCCGCAATGTCTGAATTTCGCTGCGGAACAATTGGGCAATTTCATTATGGTGGATATTGTCGAGTTGTCGTTCGATGGTATCGATGCGAGTGCTGATGTTTTTTTCGGTTCGGCTCAACAATTTCAGGTAGTTGAATCCGTAGTAGATCCTGGCTTCGGCTGGCAAGCTGGCTGAGTCGAACATCAGTGGGTAGATGCCCAGCAGTTTTTTGGGGTGCTGCGTCAGCAATTGTCGGTATAGCTCGAAGGCGATGACCCGTTCCAGCGGCAGTGCAGAAGCACGGCTGAGGTCGTAACGCTGCAAGCGTTGAAGTGCCTGCGGTTCGTCTTCCAGTTCAAAATCGAACCAGGCGTCGATCAACGTCGTCAGTGCTGCTGGCAGCTTGCTCGCGTGAATGTGTTGACGGGCTTTGTCGACGATACGCCGAAATCGCGCAGTGACGATGCCAACCGGCACTTTCTGTTTTGATGCACGCACCAGAAACAGCATATCGAGCGCCTCGTAGAAATGCGCCGTCGCCTCATCGTTCTGTTGCCGATACAGCTGTTGCAACTGTTTCACGTAATAGCGTGCGGCGGTCAGTTCACCAATTTCCAGGTGGTTGCTCAGCAGGCGTTCCAGCATTTCGGTGTCGTTGCGGCCGAACCGGTAGCGCAGGGAATTGAGGAGCAGCAGTCGGGTTTCATGACTGCGGGCGCTGCGGTGCGCTTCGAGGAGCCGTTGCTGATCCCACTGTGGTGGCACGCTACCGGTCAGTGGCAGCCTGTAGATATCCAGCGAGCCTTCGAAAGCGCAGGTGAGATAGAGGTATCGTTTGCTCAGGTCTGGAAACTTGCAATTGCTCGAGACGGATGTGAGTTGCTCTGGCAGTAGTGGTTTTGTGCTGTGAAGCCACGTTGCAAACGGAATGCGAAATGCCACGCTGTTATCGCTGCCGTCGATGACCTGATCGCCATTGGTGTCGTTCAGATATTGGTTGAAATAGAGATACTCAGCATCGCTTGTCACTGTGGCGATCCCCGTGATGCCGGGAAGGTCGAATTTCGTCGGGGTGAGCATTTTCTGCTGCTGCCGATCCCAGGCCTGGAGGCGTACGACGCCGTCTGGCAATGCCTCGGTCAGCAGAATATAGCGCCCATCGGGGGTGGCAGCAGGCGCAGAGATCAGCCCATGATAGAGCGTGGTGGCCGTCCCGGTTGCAAGATCATGCAACACCAGATTCCAGTCGATCTGCGCTGTATCACGGCTCAGATACCCAAGCAGATGATCATTGACCCAGAACGGCGATTTATCCAGGGTGGCGTTCGTGGTGATGCATTTCAGTGCCTTGTTTGCCAGCGTAAAAAGGCAGACATCGCCTTGTGCATCATTGCCGAAATAGGTGAAGGCGAGGGTGGTGCCGGCAGGGTTCAGGGCGGGCTCTTTGGCATCGCCGATCTTGCCGATCAGCAGAGTTGTTTCGTTGCGCTGCAAATCCTGTTGCAGAATATTCGGAATCTGGTTTTGACTGTGGGTGAAATAAATCCGTTGGTCGTCATCGCCGATGCTGGCTTCGAAATTATCCCAGGGCCCAACCGTCAGTTTTTCCAGTGGCACGAGCCGGTTTTCCTGCCAATTCGTTTCAGCGGCTAAGGCAGTGGAAAAAAAGCAAAAGGCGATCAGGACACATATTCTCAGTAACATTACGGTGTCTCTTGCGCCGTGGGTTCGACATGGGCCGGGAATTCCCCATTCAGCACCCGGAAGGCGCGGTCACGACGTTTCGACGAAGGCTCCTTCGCCAGTGCTGTTGGCCCTTTCAGCGGTACTTGCTGGCGAAACCGCTCGTCCAGTTTTGGCCATTCACCTGAGGCTTCGGCTTCCATGACAGTGTGACGGTCGATCAGGTAAACATCGGGAAGGCTGATGCAGCCTGGCAGACTGATGGTTGCCAGCAGGATCAGGCTCGCTGGCCATGTGCCGCTGCTATGCTGTTGCCCGTATCGCTTGTCTTGTCTGCGCATTGTTGGTCTCCGGTTTTCGGCCTAAAGCGTCATTATTCGAGTGGGATGCTACCCAGTTGCTCCAGGGCAACGCCAGCGAAATGCTGGATAAGCGGCGTCAGCGGCAGCCCTCGTATTCGCAGTGGCTGCCCCAGCGCTGAGATCGCGACTTCCATATCGAGCAGCCCTTGGCGCATGTCGATGCTGAGTCGTTGCGGGAAGGCGAGCCGCAGGGCTGATCGCAGCGGCGCCAACTGTTCATTCTGATAGTCCGGGTCGATGATCTCCAGTAATTGGAACAGTTGTTCGCGGCTGATTTTCGTGATGTCAATGCGGCCTTGCAGCAGACGCTGGCCGATATCGAATTCGACGGCGGTGCGCATGTTCAAGGGGGCCAGTATATCGGCTTTGCTCTTGCGCCCTTGCGGCAGCAGCTGACGCGGATCGAGCTGGGTAATACGGCTGAGCAGGCCGATTTTCCAGGCACCAGGGCGGGCGTCGAGATAGAGCTGGCCGGTGAGGTGGCCGCCAAACAGATCGACGTCCAGCTGCTGCAAGTGAACCACGTTCTGCTTGATATCGATGCTGGCCAGTGCCGGGCCAAAAGCCTTGCCATCGAGCGAAATAACGTCGGCGCGAAGATTGTCGCGATCTTCCAGAAATGGCTGAACACGGGTGAAGTCTACGCGTTGAAAGGGGTCAGGGTTTTTGAGATAGCGGAATTTCAGTTGCTCGCCCGTCCAGATCAGTTCTTCGGCGATATTCATGCGGCCATCCAGCCCTTGCAACTGAAAGTGCTTCGTCGTGATATCGAGACTGTCGAAGCGGGTTTCGCCGTCGATCGAGAGCTGGCGACCGTCCAGCAGCACCAGATGCCAGGGAACCGTGGCGGAACCGGTGCCGCCGAAATAGGGATTGATCAGCAGATCATGCCGGAGCGTTGTGGTGAGTGTGCCGTCGAGCTGGGCATTGTTGCCGTCGAGTGAGGCCTCGCCGGTAGCCGCCAGGTCGATGAACCCGGCGCCGCTACGCAGGTGCAGGCTATCGAGGATGATTTTCTCGTTCTGCTGCCGGGCGCTGAGTTTCAGGTCGAGCGGAACGATGACGGCTTCAAGGTTGGCTGCTGCTGACTGATCGTCGCCCTCCGACAGTAGTGTCAGTGAGCCGCTGCTGAGCTGGAGAGCCAGCTTGCCATCTTGCGGTGCCAGACTGGAGGCGGTGCTGAGTTCGATACTGCCGTTCAATCCCTTGATTTGAACCTGCTGTGACAGCTCAGCAGCGGAAATCTCGAAGCGGCTCTTGAGCTGGCTGGCACCGGCTGACCAGTCGAGATGCTGTTTCAAAATGGTAGGGCCAGAGAGTTGCAGCAGCGTGCCTGGTTGATTGGTGGCCTGGGTGAGCTGGCTATCCAGTGTCAATGTTGCCCGCATTTTATTCAATGCGGCGGGAGTAGCATCCAGGATTGAGCGGTAGGGGTGGCTGATCTCGGCTTTCAGCCAGTGTGCGCTTTTGAGCGCGCCCACCATTTCCACGGGCGCCAGTGCTGGCAGCCAGGATTCCCACTGTGGCCTGACATTGAGGCTCCAGCGTGAATCGAGCGCCAGATGGCGTGGCTTGTTTTTCGCATTGAGTTGCAGGCTGATCGCATCAGTGTCATCGATCCGTAGTGTGGCGCTGCTGTCGGCAGTCGTCAGTGGCCAGTCGAACTTCGCCTTGTGCCAAAACTGAAGCGGGATGGGCCGCGTCATCGATGCAGCGCGGAGGCCTGCTGCGGTCAGATGCAACGTGCTTTGGTAGTCGTTGCCGGCCTTGGCCAGCGCATAGGTCAGTTTGGCGGGTTTCGTCAGCACAAGGCCGTCGGCTTGTTGCGGCCGTCGGCGTTGTTGTATGCGAATTTCTCCTTGCTGATGCAGCGGCCATTGGGCAAGCCGGGAAAAATCGGCTGTCAGCAGATTGTCAGCGTCGTGGCGCAGGTCGAGGTCGCCGCGCCAGTGGAGTTTGAGATCGCCCAGCGTTTCGAGCGGGTCGGCTGCGGCATGCAGACGCCGCAAGCGTGCGTCGAGCGTGGCCTCCAGTTCGTGGTGCAGTGTGAACGGGCTGCGGCGATTGTCTGCGCTGAGTTTCAGGCTCGCCAGCGCCTTGTTGTCGAGCTGAACCTGTAGCGACGCCGTGGGCTGGGAGAGTTCGAGGTCGGTCGTCAGGTCGACCTGGCCAGCCACCGATAGCTTGCGTTTGAGCTGGGGGATATGCGCATCGTCCAGCGCGAGTTCGCTGCGCAGTGTCAGGCTGCCGTGCTGAAAATCGCCGCTGGCCGTGAGCTGCTGCTGATCGACATGATATTGCTCGGCCTGATCACCTTCGCCGATGCGGACACTGAGATCGGAAGTCACCAGCTCCGGGGTGAAATGAAGCGTCAGGTCCTGCTGCCAGTTGGCGCTGTCCAGGCGGCCATTGGCAGCGAGCTTGATTTGTGGTGAGAAGGTGCTTTCGACACTGGTTTGGCTGAGGTGGATCTTGTCAGCTTGACTCGCGAGGTCGATATCGAATGACAATGGCGTCGCTATCGGGAGGCTCGTGGCTGCGTTGCCTTTGGCATCCAGGGTGAGTGTCAGGTTGCTGATGTTGGCCTGTTGATCCTGGTGCCGGGCGTCCAGCCGCATCAGGCTCAGTGTCTGCTTGCCGCTGAATGCCAGTGGCGGCGGTGAATCGGAAAATGGCGCAAGCTCACCGTGCAGGGTAATGGCGAGCTGGTGGCTGGCAAGAAGATCCAGCCGCAGCCCGTCGTGGCGGAAGTCATCCAGCGTGAGCGCGGTGATATCGCTGTCCACTGTGGCGTCGACTTGCAGTGGGAAGACGGAGGCGATGCCTGTCTGGTGTGCAGTGTTTGGCGCGCTGCTGGCGCTGGCATTGATATTCAGGGTCAGCGCGGTGCTGTGGCCAAGTGTTTTGTCTTGTTGCATGAGGCTGGGGTGATCGACGGCCAGCCGACTGTCTATCGTTGCTTTGTTCAGTGTCCAGCCCTGCTGATCGCGTGTCAGATTCCAGGCCAGCTGGCTGTTGAGGTCGGGGGTAAGGGTCAGTTGCTGCCTGCCAGTGGGACCGGCCTGAATCAATTTCCAGGCACCGCCTGATGGTTTGTCGATGGCCAGATGCAGCTGGCCTTGCAGCCGATCATGCTGCCAGTTGGCGGTGCCGCTGAGTTGTTGAATATGCCCCTGGAGTCTTGTCCAGTGTGGCTCGTCTTGGTCGAGACGCAAGTCGAAGCGAATGTTCGCCAGTGACAGCCGATCGATCGTCAGCGGGATGGGGGGGGAGCGCAGCAGTTCATCCAGCTCGGTCAGTGTCATCGGGCTGGCCGTTGCTGCTTCAGACTCATTCGTAGCGAGGAGGTTTGTGGTCAGTTGTACATTGCTCAGTTGAGCGTCGGTGATGTCGAGCCGCCCGCGCAGTAGTGGCGCGACCGCGTATTCGACGTGGAGCCTGCCAACAGCCAGCTCGACATTACCCTGCTGTTCGTCGTGCCAGCGTAGATGCAGGTTCTGCAACGTCAGGCCGCGCAGCAGATCGAGTTGCAGTGAGCCAGGTTGCTCCAGTTCGATGCCGAGTGGTTGCAGCCGGGTAGCCAGCAACGGGGCGAGCTTGTCGTAGAGCAAGGGGGATTTGAGGGCATAGTAGCCGACGGGCACCAGCATCAGCAGGAACAGCAACAGCGAGCCCGCCGCCAGCAGCAGACGGGCAGCCCAGCGGGGAAGGGATGTCGTTGATGATATGCTCACCGCGGCTGGGCTCGTGGCTGCGTCAGTTGTTTTTGGCGCCGTCATTGATCCACGCCACCAGGGCATCTTGCGTCGCCTTGTCGGTGATGGTGGTGTTGTTGACTGCGTGCAGATTGAAGGAGCTGGTGCAGCTGGTCTGGTTGATCGAGTAACTTTCGATCAGGCTGGTAACAACAGTGGACTGGGCAGCATCGCCGGGTGCGATGAAATTGATATTGTTGCAATTGCCACTCTTGAAGCTCGCCCATGTGGGGTAGTCGTTGTCGACGCGCTTGCCCACCAGATTGCTGTAAAAACTGCTTTTGCTGCTGAGATCCGGGCCGTTCTCGGTGCCGTCGGCGGCTGTGGGGGAATGGCAGTTGACGCCGCAGCTGCTGAAGGTGCTGTTCCACAGGCTGGTATAGGTCGGCGTTTTCTCTTCGTCACCTGATTCGCAACCCAACAGGGTGAGTACCATGATGAACATGAAAAGCCTTGGGCATGATCGGGCAAGGGTGGTTTTCATCGGGGGCTCCGGCTAAATGCAACAAGATGTTTCATAGTGTAGCTGCCGGGTGGTTGTTTGTACGTGATCTGTGCGGCAGGAAGCGAGTACTCGGCGCCGATTTTTTCGCCGCATTCTTTGGCAGTCGCGTCAGCTCCGATCGCGACCGCGGCCGATCCTGCCCATCGCACAACTGACCAGGGATGAGGCTTTGGCCTTGACCGAGTCGATACCGTCGGTCGATCCTTTTTCCGGGTAGCCGAGCTTTTTCAGGCGCAGGGCAATGTCATCGCGGATGTTGGCATTGTCGGTGTCGAAGCTGACGATGCCACGGTCGAGATCGACGTCGATCGCGTGGATATTGGGATGGTCCTTGAAATGGACCTCGATGGTGTTGGCGCAGCCGCTGCGGCGGATGTTGTCGACGTTGAACGTCAGCTTCATGCAGGGCTTCCGCTGCGCTCGACTTTTTCCAGAATCTGCTGAATCGTGTCGCCCTGACGGTAGTTGTAGGGCTGGCTGCGCATCTCCTCGAAAGCACGATCGCGCGCTTCTTCGCTACTGTACCAGCGGTAAGATGCCCAGTCCTTGCCGAGCAAGTGATCTTTGCTCATCGTGCTGCTTGTCGGAATGGTGATGCGAATACCGTACTGATGCATGGTCGAAGATCCTGTCGATGGTCGTGTGGCTATTGTATCGGGCTGCGGCTGAACTGCAATGGCGGCTGAGGTCGGTTGGGCGTATTCAGCTCAGCCACCATGGGCACTGCAATGCTGTTGTTGAATCGTAGTAAACTGCCAAGTCTGCTCAACTGATCTGGAACCGTCATGCCTGAATATCGCTCTCGAACCACCACTCATGGACGTAACATGGCCGGTGCGCGCGCCCTGTGGCGGGCTACCGGGATGAAGGACGAGGACTTCACCAAGCCGATCATCGCCATTGCCAACTCCTTTACCCAGTTCGTGCCTGGGCACGTTCATCTGAAGGACATGGGGCAGTTGGTGGCCCGCGAGATCGAGAAGGCTGGCGGCGTTGCCAAAGAGTTCAACACCATCGCTGTCGATGACGGCATTGCGATGGGGCATGCCGGCATGCTCTATTCACTGCCGTCCCGCGAAATCATCTCCGATTCGGTCGAATATATGGTCAACGCGCATTGCGCCGACGCCCTGGTGTGTATTTCCAATTGCGACAAGATCACGCCAGGGATGCTGAACGCGGCGTTGCGGCTGAATATTCCGGTGGTGTTCGTCTCGGGTGGGCCGATGGAGTCGGGCAAGGCGCTGATGGGCGGTAAGGAGGTGCATCTGGATCTGGTCGATGCGATGGTCTCGGCGGCGGACCCCAATGAGTCGGAGGAGGATGTGATGATCATGGAACGCAGCGCCTGTCCTACCTGTGGCTCCTGTTCCGGCATGTTCACGGCCAATTCGATGAATTGCCTGACCGAAGCGCTGGGCTTGTCGTTGCCAGGCAATGGCTCGATGCTGGCGACTCACGCTGATCGTGAGCAGCTGTTCCTGCGGGCAGGGCGTCTGATCGTCGAGCTGGCAAAACGCTATTACGAAGGCGATGACGATACCGTGCTGCCGCGCAATATCGCCGACAAGCGGGCGTTCGAAAATGCCATGAGCCTGGATATCGCCATGGGCGGTTCCACCAACACGATTTTGCACCTGCTGGCGGCAGCCAATGAAGGGCGCGTTGATTTTACGATGGAAGATATCGACCGGCTCTCGCGCCGCGTGCCGCATCTGTCCAAGGTGGCGCCATCGACGCAGCAATATCATATGGAAGATGTGCACCGCGCCGGCGGTGTGATGGCGATTCTCGGCGAGCTGGATCGGGCGGGTCTGTTGCACAGGGACGCCGGAACCATTCATGCAAGCAATATCGCTGAGGCGCTGTCCCAATGGGATATCCGCCAGACGGATGACGAAGCACATCTGAATTTCTACAAGGCGGCACCGGGCAATGTGCCGACGCAGCAGGCTTTCAGCCAGAACAAACGCTGGGATTCGCTCGACCTCGATCGTGAGAACGGCTGTATTCGTGATGTGGCACATGCCTATAGCAAGGATGGCGGCCTTGCCGTGCTCTACGGCAATATCGCGCTCGATGGCTGTGTGGTAAAGACAGCCGGTGTCGATGAATCGAATCTCGTTTTTTCCGGTCCGGCGCGCATTTTCGAATCGCAGGATGCTGCTGTCGCAGCGATTCTGGGTGACGAGGTTTCTGCTGGAGAAGTGGTTATCATCCGCTATGAAGGGCCACGTGGCGGTCCGGGCATGCAGGAAATGCTCTATCCCACCAGCTACCTGAAATCAAAAGGGCTGGGCAAGGCCTGCGCGCTGATCACCGATGGCCGTTTTTCCGGCGGCACCTCAGGGCTGTCGATTGGCCATGTGTCACCCGAGGCAGCAGAGGGCGGCGCGATTGGCCTCGTCGAACAGGGGGACATCATCGATATCAATATTCCCGAACGCAGCATCAATGTCCGCATCACCGACGCAGAATTGGCACGTCGTCGTGAACAGATGGAAGCGAAAGGACGTGATGCCTGGAAACCGCTGGGCAGGGATCGCGTCGTCAGCGATGCGCTCAAGGCCTATGCTGCGATGTCGACATCGGCATCGCGCGGCGCCGTGCGGGATGTGAGCCAGCTGGAGAAGTAGTGGTTTCGCCACTGGGGCGGTGCCTTCTAGCGTATGGCGCTAAAGCTGCCGTCTTGAGTGAGCAGCTTTTGCGCTATTCGCGCACTCACGTCACCTACGCCTTCGGTCAGTTGTTCCAGTAGCGATTTTTTCGGTTCGAGGACGACGATATTGTCTTCGCCAATCAATTCTTCGGCGATGTTCTCGCTGGTTCTGAAGCCGTCGACGAGGCCAAGTGATTTGGCTTCTTCGCCGGTCCAGATCAGCCCGGTGAACAGGTCGTCGTTCTCTTTCAGGCGTTCGCCACGGCCGGTTTTTACCGCCGAAATGAAGTGCTGGTGAACCTGTTGCAGCATGCGTTCGAGATGTGCTTTTTCGTCGGGGTCCAGTGGTTTGAACGGGTCGAGCAGCGCTTTGTGTTCGCCGGCGGTGATGGTTCGGCTCTCGATGCCGATTTTTTCCATCAGCCCCTGCACGCCGAAGCTGTCCATACGAACGCCGATCGAGCCGACAATGCTGGAAGGGTGGGCGTGAATCTCATCGGCGGCCGCTGCGACGTAGTAGCCGCCGGAGGCACAGAGGTCGCGCACGACGGCGTATAGCTTTTTGTCCGGGTATTGCTCACGCAGGTCGATGATTTTCTGGTAGATCGATGATGCTTCGACCGGGGTGCCGCCTGGGCTGTTGATTTCCAGAATGATGCCTTTGCTGTGTTTGTCTTCAAAGGCTTTTTCCAGCAGCTTGTTGATCTTCTCGGCACTGGCACTGCTGCCTTCGGTGATCAGTCCTTTCAGGCGGATCAGGGCAGTGTGGTCTTTGCTGGCCGTTACCTGATGGCCGGGTAGCCCGGGTATGTCGAGCATGAACAGTAGCAGTACGCCGAGATAGGCGAAGGTCAGCAGTTTGAAGAAGATACCCCAGCGCCGGGTGCGGCGCTGTTCCTTGAGTGATCCCCAGGCGAGTTCACGAATGGCTTCCTTCTCCCAATTGGGGTCGTCGGTATTAATCTTCTTTTTCATGGCAGTGGTTGGTGGCTCCAGTAGGCGTCAATGATAACAGGTCGTCTCGTCAAAGATCCCAGTCGTCGGCTGCTTACAGCGGCCTGCCGTGAGGGTCATGGCAAGACAGTGTTGCCGTAGCTTATACTCCGCCGGATTGGTGATTGCCCGCCGGGCGTCATCGGCAATGACTCGATAACAATAATAATAACTGAGGAGTCCAATGCTAATGTCCGCAGCCCATTCGGTGCCGCGCAAACCCACTGTGCTGATAATCATGGACGGCGTGGGAATCAATGAGGATATCGACGACAACGCGCTGGCCCTGGCGCATACACCAAGACTGAACGAGTATTTCGGTCGTTTTCCTTCGACGACGCTGGAGGCATCCGGTCAGGCTGTCGGCTTGCCTGCGGGGCAAGGCGGCAATTCCGAGGTGGGGCACCTGACGCTCGGTAGTGGCATGGTATTGCAGCAGGATCTCGTGCGGATCAATGCGGCAATCAAAACCGGCGAGTTCTACCAGAATGCCGCGTTGATCGCGGCGTGCAATGAAGCGTTGCAGAACCAGCGCCCGTTGCACCTGCTGGGTTTGCTGTCGGATGGTGGGGTGCATGGGCATGTGCGGCATTTGCTGGCACTGATCGATTTGGCGACACGTTGTGGTGTTGTGCCCATGCTACATCTGATTGCCGACGGCAGAGACACGGCCAGTGACGCGCTGCTGCGCTACTACAAGGCGATCGAAATGCCGCTGAAACATGCTGGCGGGCAGGTTGCCAGTGTCTGCGGTCGCTATTTTGCCATGGACCGCAACAAGCATTGGGAGCGCACGGAAAAGAGCTGGCGGCTGATGACCCAGGCGGATGGTCGGCGGGCAGCCTCGGTGGAAGATGCCATCACTGCTGCCTATCGCGAAGGGCAGAGCGATGAGTTTATTGAACCGGTCTGGATCACGGGCGGGGAGCGCATTGCACCGGGTGATCCCGTCATCTCCTTCAACTATCGCAATGATCGTATGCAGCAACTGGCAGCCACGCTGGCGATGCCCGTTTTTGATGCTTTCGATCGCGCTGGTTGGTGTCCAGCAAAGTTGTTCACGATGACGCATTACGAGGATCGCCTGCCAGCGACCGTCGCATTTCCAAAGCAGGCGCCCGAGGTAACACTCGGCCAGGTCATCAGTGATGCGGGGTTGCGCCAGTTGCATGTCGCTGAAACTGAAAAATATGCCCATGTCACGTTCTTCTTCAATGGCGGGCGGGAATCGCCGTTGCCTGGTGAGGATCGCATTCTGGTGCCGTCTCCAGCGGTGAAAACCTACGATCTGGCCCCTGAAATGAGCGCAAAAAATGTTGCTGACCGTGTGATCGATGCCATCAACGGGGGGCGGCACGACTTTATTGTCGTGAACTTCGCCAATGGTGACATGGTCGCACACACCGGGAACCGTGATGCCACCATCCAGGCAGTAGAGGCTGTGGATGCAGCGGTGGGCAGCGTACTCGATGCTGCCCAAGCCGCTGGCTATGCAGCTGTGGTCACGGCGGATCATGGCAATTGCGAGCAGATGGCTGACCCGCATAGTGGCAGGCCGTCGACCAGCCATACCGGCAACCCGGTTCCCTGTTTGGTGGTTGATGAGTATGTCGCCATGCTTGCAGCAGGCGGTAATCTTGCTTCTATCGCGCCGACCATTCTGCAGTTGATGGGGCTGGAGATCCCACGAGCAATGAACCGTAACTCATTGATTGAACAGAGCAGGCTCGTGGCTGCCGCGTAATAACTCCCCACCATATCCTAGGGTGTCGCAAAAGCCCATCCAGGGCTTTACGACACATGGAAAGGAAAAGGTACGATTTGCCCTTTCCTTACTGATTCAACAGCTTAGTCGTTGTTGAATCAGGTAGTACTTCCTTGTGCCGCACGAGAGTGTCGGAAAACCACACCCCCCTATCCGGCTGTGTGTCCTGTACAGCCAACGACGAAAAAGTGTGATCTGCGTCACGCTGCGGGGTAAACCCCTGGTTGCCCTGCGAACCTTTTTGCCCCTTCACTTTCCTAATAGGCAACGCGGCTGAAATCCATTGTCATTTGGTGGTCGCTCCAAATGACAACAGCTTTTCTATGCCGTGTTGTGCCAAACGAGAGTGCGGTCATGATGAGAGGCGATCGGGCCCAGAATGCCAGTGTGCTACTTCCCCACGTCATAAAAAGAACCAGTTCAGGAGCAGTTCCAAATGAAAACCCCGTCTTATGTTCGTCAACAGAGAAGTGGCAGGGAATGCGCGCTCACCATCCCTAGGGAACTAAATTTCGACAGGAAGCTGCTCGTCACAGCCCTGCTGGTGGCGGGGCTCGCCGCAGGCATGTCGATATCGACAGTCGCCAATGCCGCAGGAACCAATGTCTTCGTACAGAACAGTCCCAATTTTGACACGGACGGTGATGGCTTGACCGACGACATCGATACCGACGATGACAATGACGGCATCCCCGACATTGCCGAATATGACACCTTTGTCGACACTGATTGTGACGGCATCTACGACTCGGTAGATGCCGCCAACGGGGATTGTACTGGCACCGATATCAAGGGCAGTGGTGACAGCGACGGTGATGGCATCTCTGATGCCATCGAGTGCCCGCTGGCGCCTAACTGCCGTGATAGTGATCGAGATGGTATCCCTGACTATATGGATCCCGACGATGACAATGATGGCGTCCCGACGTCAGAGGAGGGCGATGTCGATACCGATAATGACGGTGTTCCAGATCGCCTCGAGCCCAACAATGTCGATCTGGATGGGGATGGCCTGTGCAATTGCGAGGATGCCGACGATGACGGGGACAATATTCCCACGGCAACCGAGCTGGGAAATCCTGATGCCCCGCTCGATACCGACAATGATGGTATCCCTGACTATCTCGATGCCAGCAACGGGGATGGCAGTGGCCAGGATATCGCAGGCTCTGGTGACTCCGACGGTGATGGTCTATCGGATGGCTATGAATGTCCGCTGGATTCGGGGCCATGTCGTGATACCGATGGTGATGGTATCCCTGACTACATGGATGCCGATGATGATGGTGATGGCATCCTGGCGATTGATGAAGACCTGAATGGTGATGGCGATCCAAGCAATGATGATACCGACGGCGATGGTATCCCTGACTGTTTGGAAAGTAATATTGCCGATGCCGACGGGGATGGCATACCCGACAATGAAGATGCCGATGACTCTGAAACTGGCGGCGGAACTGGCGGCGGAACTGGCGGTGGAACTGGCGGTGGAACTGGCGGTGGAACTGGCGGTGGAACTGGCGGTGGAACTGGCGGTGGAACTGGCGGTGATACGGACACCAAGTACGGGGACATCATTTCTGGAACTGGCGCATTGAGCCCTGCTTTGTGGTTGCTCCCCTTGTTGTTGAGGGGCATACGCCGCTTGCGGGGAAAGTCTGCCACGTCCGCCGCCGTCATTGGCGCCGGGCTGCTGGCATTGAATATCGCGGTACCAACCCCAGTGCTCGCCGAGGGTAATCAGTGGTACATCGGTGTCGGTGCGGGTGCTTCCAATCTTGAACCCGATACCCGCAGAACACCCGTCAAGGTGACGGATGAAACTGATTATGGCTACAAGATCTTTGCCGGTCGTGAGCTGTCTGACCATGTCTCGGTGGAAGGCTTCTGGGCGGATCTGGGGGAAGCAGGCATCGGGCCCGGAAACGTTGGCCAGGTCGACTACAACATGTATGGCGCATCGCTGCAGGTGTCGTTGCCGGAAAACAACCCGGGTTTTTCAACCTTCATCAAGGGTGGTGTCGTCGGCCTGCATGCCACCTCCAACCTGCCGCATCACACTGATGAAAAGTTCCAGGTCTATGGTGGTGCTGGTGCGGAATACCAGATGGAGAATGGTTTTACCGTGCGCGGTGAATACGAGTACTACACCAAGGACGCGCAGCTACTGTCGTTCAGCTTGATCAAGCGCTTTGGTGGCGATTATGAGGAGCTGGTGGATGAAAGTGCGCCAGTGATACGGCAGCCACTCGATACCGCCTCCCCTATCAGTGACCGGGATCATGACGGCGTTGCCGACATCAAGGACCGCTGCCCGGCAACGCCTGATGGTGCGCCAGTCAACGAGAAGGGGTGCCCCGCTTTTGTTGGTGTCATGAATGGCATCCATTTCGCCACCAACTCGGCACGCCTGAAGCCTGAAGCGCGGGATGTGCTCGACAAGGTCGCAAAGGCTATCAAGGCATATCCCGGCAAGAAATTCGTCATCGTCGGGCACACGGACAATGTTGGCAGCCCTGCGGCCAACAAGAAATTGTCGATCGCACGAGCCCGTACCGTGGCGAAATATCTGGTGCTTCGGGGCGTGCCCGCCAGCCAGCTTCGATATGGGGGCTACGGTTCGAGCAAACCGGTCGCCACCAACTCGACACCTGAAGGCCGCGCCAAGAATCGTCGGGTCGAGATCCTGATGCTGAAGCAGTAGGTGATTGCAAGATCGGGAGACCGCTGGTCACGGCCTCCCGTTTAACCTCTGAAAATGACCGATGAATATTGACCGGCAAGCAACCCTTGCCGGTCTTTTTTATTTGTAACTCAGCGCTATAACGCCAGGGGCAGGTATACTCCCTGCTGAATTTCCAGTCAGGGGGCCGAGTTGTCCGATGTGTGGTATTTGCGGTGAGTTTCGTTTCGATGCGCAGTTTGCGAATCTGGATCTGGTCCGGCGGATGACCGAGCGGTTGCGTCCGCGCGGCCCCGACGATGAGGGATTGTTTGCTGATGGGGCGGTGGCATTTGGTCATCGGCGGCTTGCAATCATCGATCTCAGCCCACGTTCGCACCAGCCCTTCGTTGATCTCGAAACCGGGTTGACGATTGTCTTTAATGGCACGATTTACAACTATCCCGAGCTACGTGCAAAATTGATCGCCCGTGGTCATCGTTTTACCTCCAGCGGTGACACCGAGGTGATCCTGAAGGCTTATGCCGAGTGGGGCAGCGATTGCGTCGCCCGGCTCCATGGGATGTTTGCGTTTGCCATCTGGAATGCACGTGAGCAGTCATTGTTTCTGGCCCGTGATCGCCTTGGCATCAAACCGCTCTATTTCGCGCATGATAGCGATACTTTCCGCTTCGCTTCGAACACCCAGGCATTGCTCGAAGCCGATGATATCGATACCTCGATCGATTCTGTGGCGCTGCACAACCTGTTCATGCTACATGCAGTCGTACCCGCGCCGCGCACCATTCTGAAGGGTATTCGCAAGCTGGCGCCAGGCCACTGCATGATGGTCAACCGGATTGGCGATGTGCGGGAATGGCCGTACTGGACGCTGAAAGCGCGTCGCCCGGAGGCGCACTACGATGAGATCGAATGGCGCGACATGATCCACGAAGCACTGAAAAAGTCGGTGGATCGCCGTTTGAAGATTGCCGATGTACCAGTGGGCGTACTGCTTTCGGGGGGGCTGGATTCCAGTCTGCTGGTGGCGCTGCTGGCGGAGCAGGGTGCCAAGAACCTGAAAACGTTCACGATCGGGTTTGAGGATCAGCCCGAAGAGAAAGGCAGCGAGTTCGAATTCTCCGATCCGGTGGCGGCAATGTACGACACCGAGCATCACAAGTTTCACGTACCCAATGCGGATGTGCTCAAACGACTGCCCGAAGCCGTCAGGGCCATGTCGGAACCAATGTTCGCGCAGGATGCAGTGGCTTTCTACCTGCTCTCTGAGCAGGTCTCACAGCAGATCAAGGTCGTGCAGTCAGGGCAGGGCGCAGATGAGGTATTCGCCGGCTACTTCTGGTATCCGCAGATGAACGACGCCGAGGGATCGCCAATCGAGCGTTTTCGTCCGTACTATTTCGACCGCAGCCATGATGAATATCTGGAGATGGTCGACGCAAGATATGCGGGCAAGGATTACACTTCCGCGCTCATCGAGGAGAAACTCGACAGCATCGAGGCCGACAGCTTCATCGACCGGGTACTGGCGCTGGATGTGACGACGCTGATCGTCGACGATCCGGTCAAGCGTGTAGACAATATGACGATGGCCTGGGGGCTGGAAGCACGGGTGCCGTTTCTCGATCACGAACTGGTCGAATTGGCGGCCAGTATGCCGCCCGAATACAAGCTGGCCGAGGGCGGCAAGGGCGTGCTCAAGGCCATCTCGCGCGAACTGCTGCCAGCCAAGGTCATCGACCGGCCCAAAGGATACTTTCCGATGCCGGCGCTGAAATACGTGCGCGGCGAGTTCCTGGAATTCATGCGTGATGTGCTGAATTCGCAGCAGGCACGTGAACGTGGCTTGTACCAGCGCAGCTACGTCGAAAAACTGCTGGCCGAGCCGGACAAACACCACACCGCCATCAAGGGCAACAAGCTATGGCACCTGGCGGCGCTGGAGTTCTGGTTGCAGCAGCAGGGGTTGTAACACCGCGCAAATGCTTCAATGACAAACGGGTAATGGAATTTTCATCCAAAGCCCTTACACTGCACGCTAACCAGAGAGCAAATCTCTCTGATCAGATTGGTCGGGCCGGTCGCAAATGCCGGTCTCAAACAGAATTTATCAAGAGGTATTGATTGATGGACGTATTGGATCGAATCAAAGAGCAGGTCGAGTCAAACCCGGTCATTATTTATATGAAGGGTACGCCGCAGATGCCGCAGTGTGGCTTCTCCAGCCGCGCGGCGGAGGCGATGAAGAAGGCGGGTGTCGAGTTTGCCTATGTGAATGTGCTGGCCGATCCCGAGATTTTCGAGAACCTGCCACGCTTCGCTGACTGGCCAACGTTCCCGCAGGTGTACATCAATGGTGAGCTGGTAGGTGGCTGCGATATCACGCTGGAGCTGGCCGAGCGCGGTGAGTTGCAGAAGATGATGCAGGAAGCGGCAGCGAAGAAGGAAGAGACTTCCTGAAGTGCGCTCGCCGGTAGCATCACGTCCGTGATGCTACCGGCATCGTTTTAGATCGGCGCGTCACATGCCTTTGAGCATCTGCCAGTGATTGACGATGTCGCAAAAGAGATCGGCGGTCTTTTCTGCGTCGTAGATGGCGGAATGCGCTTCACTTGAATCCCACCCCAGCCCGGCGGCTTCCACGGCCCGTGACAGCACGGTCTGGCCGTAGGCCATGCCTGCCAGTGATACCGTGTCGAAGGTGCTGAACAGGTGGAAGGGGTTGCGCTTGATGCTGGTGCGCTCAACAGCAGCGTTGAGGAAGTTCAGATCGAAGGCGGCATTGTGCCCGACCAGAATCGCACGGGTGCACTCGTTGGCCTTGATCTCTTGGCGCACCACCTTGAAGACGGATTGCAGCGCTTCTTTTTCGTCCACCGCCAGGCGTAACGGGTGGAACGGGTCGATGCCGTTGATCTTCAGCGACTCGGGTTCCATGTTCGCATCGGGAAAGGGGTTGATGTGGTGGGCGACGGTGCGGTCACGGCTGAGTAAGCCTTTTTCATCCATGCGCAGGAACACGGCCGCGACTTGCAGCAATGCGTCGGTCTGGTGATTGAAGCCACCGGTTTCTACGTCGATGACGACGGGCAGAAAGCTGCGAAAGCGCTTTCCCATGGGGAAAAAATCGTGAGTCTGTTGCATCGGCGGAGAATACATGGAATGCGATTCTGATGAAATCATTTCCCTGCTTCTATTGACCCTTTGTTGCTGCCATGGCGGGATGCTGTCTCTGATGTAGCCGCGCTTTTCGGCTCCATGAGCATTGGGTTTTCTGATAGTATCTATTGCCTTTCGTTTTCGGCCCACAGAATGGCCGGTCGACAATACGATACGAGTGCTTTCGTCGTCGCTATCCGTGCGAGGTCTCCAACACCCCCGGTACGACGAAATCTACGAGTGACTATTCAGTAGGCAGAAAAATAGAACCGTAACTGCTCAGATTGCCGCTGAAACGCGTCAGATCAAGGCGGGGAATGTGAGTTTACATGTGTAAATGACCATTTCCCAACGCAGAGATGACGCGTTTCAGTGGTGAGCTGGGCAGTTACCGATTTGATATGTGATCCGGACCGTTACCCAACGGCACTCCGGATCAGGGCGTTGGCTGTTCCCGCGACGGTGATCCCGGCTGGGGCTGGCAGCGCAATCGCTATCTGTAAAGAGAGAATTCCACTATGAACGCAGTGATGCAACCGCAAGACATTGATTCCCAGGAAACCCAGGAATGGCTGGAGGCCATGGCGGCCGTTATCGAGAAGGAGGGTATCGAGCGCGCCCATTTCCTGCTGGAGCAGTTGATCGAGGAGGCCCGCCATGCCGGCGCCAACCTCCCGTATTCGGCGAATACAGCCTATGTCAATACGATTCCCGCGCATCTGGAGAAGCACAACCCCGGTGATCAGTCGATCGAATCGCGGATTCGCTCCTATATCCGCTGGAATGCTGCGGCAATGGTGGTGCGCGCCAATCGCAAAAGCAGTGAGCTGGGTGGGCATCTGGCTTCGTTTGCATCGGCTGCGACACTCTACGATGTTGGTTTCAATCACTTTTGGCGTGCGCCGAGCCCGGAGCACGGTGGTGACATGGTCTACTTTCAGGGCCACTCCGCGCCGGGCATGTATGCGCGCGCGTTCATGGAAGGGCGGCTGACCGAGGAAGACCTGGAGCGCTTTCGTCAGGAAGTCGATGGCGACGGCTTGTCGTCCTACCCCCATCCCTGGCTGATGCCGGATTTCTGGCAGTTCCCCACCGTTTCAATGGGGCTCGGGCCGATCATGTCGATCTATCAGGCCCGCTTCATGAAATACATGCAGCACCGCGGGTTGGCTCATGCCGGTGATCGCAAGGTGTGGGCTTTTCTCGGTGATGGCGAGACGGACGAGCCGGAGACGCTGGGCGCGATTTCGCTGGGTGCGCGCGAAAAGCTCGATAATCTGATCTGGGTCATCAACTGCAATCTGCAGCGTCTGGATGGCCCGGTGCGTGGCAACGGCAAGATCATCCAGGAGCTGGAGGCGGTATTCCGTGGTGTGGGCTGGAATGTCATCAAAGTGGTCTGGGGCAGCTATTGGGACAAGCTGCTGGCGCGTGACCACGATGGTCTGCTGCGTCAGCGCATGATGGAAGCGGTCGATGGTGACTACCAGAACTACAAGTCGAAAGATGGCGCCTATGTGCGCGAACACTTCTTTGGCAAGTATCCGGAGCTGAAGGCCATGGTGGCGAAGATGACCGATGAGGATATCTGGCGCCTCAATCGTGGCGGTCACGATCCGCACAAGGTTTTTGCGGCCTACAGCGAGGCGGTGCATCACGAGGGGCGGCCAACGGTCATCCTGGCCAAGACGGTCAAGGGTTATGGCATGGGCGTGACGGTGCAGGGCAAGATGGGCTCGCACCAGCAGAAGAAGCTCGATGGTGAGGCCATGATCGAGTTCAAGAACCGCTTCAATATCCCGCTGTCCGATGAGGAGGCTGCCGAAGCCAAGTATTTCCGTCCGGATGAGGACAGCGACGAGATCCGCTACCTGCGTGAGCGCCGCAAGGCGCTGGGGGGCTATCTGCCGTCGCGCCGTACCCTCGCTGCGCCGCTGGAGGTGCCGCCGTTGTCGGCCTTCGAACCTTTGCTGAAAGACACCGGCGACCGCGAAATGTCGACGACGATGGCCTTCGTGCGCATGATCACGCTGCTGACCCGCGACAAGAAGATCGGCAAGAATATCGTGCCGATCGTGCCGGACGAAGCGCGCACCTTCGGCATGGAAGGCATGTTCCGCCAGCTCGGCATCTACTCCTCGGTAGGTCAGCTCTATACGCCGGAGGATCAGGAGCAGGTCATGTTCTACAAGGAGGACAAGTCGGGCCAGATTCTCGAAGAAGGCATCAATGAAGCGGGCGCGATGTGCTCGTGGATCGCCGCCGGTACCGCCTACGCCAACTACGGCGTCAACATGATTCCGTTCTACATCTACTACTCGATGTTCGGTTTCCAGCGGGTGGGTGATCTGGCCTGGGCTGCCGGCGACCAGCGTACCCGCGGCTTCCTGTTCGGCGGTACCGCTGGGCGCACGACATTGGCGGGCGAGGGCTTGCAGCATCAGGATGGGCATAGCCATGTGCTGGCCAATACCATTCCCAACTGCATCAGCTACGACCCGACCTTTGCCTATGAGCTGGCAGTGATCGTGCAGGACGGCATGCGGCGCATGTACAAGGAGCAAGAGAGCGTTTTCTACTACATTTCGGTGATGAACGAGAACTACCGTCACCCCGCGCTGCCAAAAGGCGCTGAGGAAGGGATCGTCAAGGGCATCTACCTGTTCCAGAAAGGCGGACGCAAGAAGAAACGCGTGCAACTGATGGGGTCGGGCACGATCTTTCGCGAAGTGATCGCCGCTGCCGTGCTGCTGGCCGAGGATTGGGGCATCGACGCGGATCTATGGAGCGTCACCAGCTTCAATGAGCTGACCCGTGAAGCACAGGACTGCGAGCGCTGGAACATGCTCCACCCCGAAGCAACACCCCGCAAGCCTTATGTTGCGCAGGTGCTGGAGGCTCATCAGGGGCCATTCGTTGCGGCGACCGACTACATGAAGGTCTACGCCGACCAGATCCGCGCCTGGGTGCCGGGCAGTTATCGTGTACTGGGCACCGATGGCTATGGCCGCTCGGATACCCGCGCGCAGCTGCGTAAGCACTTCGAGGTCAATCGCTTCTATATCACCGTAGCGGCGCTGAAGACGCTGGCCGATGAGGGAACGATTCCGGCCAGTGATGTTGCCAAGGCGCTGAAGAAGTACGACATCGACAGCGACAAAACCAACCCGCTCTACGCGTAATCATCGGCAGGGATACGAGTTATGACAATCAAAGAAATCACGGTGCCGGATATCGGCAATTTCGATGAGGTCGAAATCATCGAGGTGCTGGTCAGCCCCGGCGATACGATATCTGCGGAAGACTCTCTGATCACGCTGGAGAGCGACAAAGCATCGATGGAGATTCCTTCCAGCGATAGCGGTGTTGTCAAAGAGGTGCTGGTCAACGTCGGTGACACGATCACTTCGGGTGGCGTCATCCTCAAACTGGAGGTCGGCGGTTCGGCAGCAGCAGCGCCAGCCGAAGTCGAGCCGGCCGCTGTCGAAGCGAAAAAGGCTGAACCTGAGCCGACTGCGCCGGTCGAGGCCGCAACGCCGGCGGCAGCGCCGCCCCAGCCACAACCACGCACCGAGGGACATCGCCCTTCGCCGACACGTCAACTCAGCGATATCAGCTTCAATAACGTCTATGCCAGCCCTGCAGTGCGCAAGTTTGCGCGCGAGCTGGGTGTCGATCTGAATGAGGTCGAAGGTTCCGGTCGCAAGGGACGCATTCTCAAGGAAGACGTGCAAGGCTACGTCAAGAAGGCGCTGAGCAGTGGCGTCGGCGGCGGCATGAAAGTCGCGCCCATGCCGGAAGTCGACTTTTCCCAGTGGGGCGAGGTCGAGACCAAGCCGCTGTCGAAGATCAACAAGCTCACGGGAGAATTCCTGCATCGCAACTGGGTCACTATGCCGCACGTCACCCAGTTCGACGAGGCCGATATCACCGACCTGGAATCTTTTCGCAAATCGATGGCCGACGAATACAAGGAGCAGGGCATCAAGATCACCCTGCTGTCGTTTCTGATGAAGGCGGTGGTTTCCGGCTTGAAAGCGATGCCACGCTTCAATGCTTCGCTCGATGCCAGTGGTGAGAATCTCATCCTCAAGCATTACTACAACATCGGTATTGCAGTCGATACGCCGGACGGGCTGGTGGTGCCGGTGGTGCGCGACGTCGACCGCAAGACGCTGGTGGAGCTGGCGACCGACCTGCGTGATATCAGCATCAAGGCGCGAGACAAGAAACTGACCCCCGCCGATATGCAAGGGGGCTGCATGACCATCTCCAGCCTCGGTGGCATTGGCGGCACCCAGTTCACGCCGATCGTCAACGCGCCGGAAGTGGCGATACTGGGCGTATCGCGCGCGAAGATGCAGCCGGTCTGGAATGGCGAGACGTTCGAGCCGCGCTTGATCTTGCCGCTGTCGCTTTCCTACGATCACCGTGTCATCGACGGTGCCGATGGCGCGAGGTTTACCTCGTTCCTGAGCCGGACACTGTCCGATACCCGCCGTTTGTTGCTGTAGGAGGCTGACGATGAGCGAACTGAAGGAAATCAAGATCCCCGACATCGGCGGCTTCGACGCGGTTGAAGTCATCGAAGTGCTGGCCGCGCCAGGTGACACTGTTGGCGTGGACGACTCTCTGTTGACCCTGGAATCCGACAAGGCGTCGATGGAGATTCCGAGCCCGGTAGCGGGTGTCATCCGTGAAATGCTGGTCAGCGTTGGCGATAAGGTGTCGCAGGGTGATGTGGTCGCCTTGGCTGAGGTTGGCGAAGCAGCAGGGGCGGTAGTGGAAGCACCAGCCGATGCCGCGCCGCCAGAGCCGGTAGCCCCCTCTGCTGCGCCGGCACCAGCGCCCGAGCAGTTCAGCGGTGAAGCCGATATCAGCGCCGAAGTCGTCGTGCTGGGTTCCGGGCCGGGTGGATACACCGCAGCTTTCCGCGCTGCTGATCTGGGCAAGAAGGTCGTGCTGATCGAACGCTACGACAGCATCGGCGGGGTTTGTCTGAACGTTGGCTGTATTCCATCCAAGGCTCTGCTGCATGTTGCCGAAGTGATCACCGAGGCGGCGGAATTCTCGAAACTGGGTGTGAGTTTCGCGGCGCCGGAAGTCGATATCGACAAGGTCCGCGGCCACAAGGAAAAAATCGTTGGCCGGCTCACGGGCGGATTGCGTCAGCTGGCCAAGCAACGCAAGGTCGAGATCGTCACCGGCTACGGCAAGTTCACCTCACCGCATACCATCGAGGTGACGGCTGCCGATGGTGGTAGCAAAGTGGTGCAGTTCGACAACTGCATCATCGCCGCTGGTTCTCGGGTCACGAAACTACCGTTCATTCCCTGGGACGACCCGCGGGTGATGGATTCGACCGATGCGCTGGCGCTGGAAGAAGTTCCCGAACGCCTGCTGGTGGTCGGCGGTGGCATCATCGGCCTGGAGATGGCGACGGTTTATCACGCGCTGGGTTCGAAAATCACTGTGGTCGAACTCTCCGACGGGCTGATGCCGGGTGCGGATCGAGATTTGATTCGACAGTTCCAGAAAGGTGTTAAGAAACGCTACGAAAACATCTACACCGGCACCAAGGTCACCGCGATCGAGCCAACGGAAGCGGGACTGCTGTGCCGCTTCGAGGGCGGCAAGGCGCCGGCTGAAGACACCTTCGACCGCGTGCTGGTCGCGATTGGGCGCAGCCCGAATGGCTTGCTGATCGATGCTGACAAGGCGGGGGTCGCCGTGGATGAGCGCGGCTTCATCGCCGTCGACAAACAACAGCGTACCAATGTCGACCACATTTTCGCGATTGGTGACATCGTCGGTCAGCCGATGCTGGCGCACAAGGCAACCCATGAAGGCAAGGTCGCGGCGCAGGTCATCGCCGGACAGAAAACGTTCTTCGATGCCAGAACCATTCCCTCGGTGGCCTATACCGATCCTGAAGTGGCCTGGTGTGGCAAAACGGAAGACGAACTCAAAGCCGAAGGCATCGACTACGAAAAAGGTGCATTCCCCTGGGCAGCCAGTGGGCGCGCGCTCAGCATGGGTGCCGCAGATGGCATGACCAAAGTCATGTTCGACGCCAAAACCCACCAGATCCTCGGCGCAGGCATGGTCGGCAAGAATGCGGGTGAGCTGATCGCCGAAGCGGCGCTCGCCATCGAAATGAACTGTGATGTCGAGGACATCGCGCTGACCATTCATCCGCACCCGACCTTGTCGGAAACCTTCAACTTTGCTGCGGAAATGGTGGAAGGAACGATCACCGATTTGTACGTGTCGAAGAAGCGCTGAACGGTTTTTTCCATTCAATCGGGAGAAGGCATGATTGACTATGCTGAATACGAAAAACAGCGTGAGGTGATCACGACGGCCAACAAAAAGCTGTTGGCCGAGTTTGAGCAATGGCTACGGTCGTCGGGGCTATCCGATAAAACCGTCGCAAATCATGTTGAAAATATCGATTTCTACATCAACGAATTCCTATTGTACGAAGATGTCCTTGAGCCAAGAGATGGCGTTGATGAAGTGTCCGAGTTCTTAGGATACTGGTTCATCAGAAAGGCGATGTGGGCAAGCAGGTCGAGTATCAAAGCCTATGGTGCCAGCCTGAAAAAGTTCTACGCTTTTCTGCTTGAAAAAGGCGAAATCGAAAAAGATGAGCTGGATGATCTGAAAGAGACCATCAAGGAGGGAATGCCTGAGTGGTTGGCGACACTGGATCGTTATGATGACCCTTCTGTCGAGGATGTTTGGCGTATTTGATGTGCATGAGCGGAAAAAGGGCAGAGGTGTCATCAAAGCCCTGTCGTCTGTTTTTCCGCCCTGATTCCTGAATTGAATCGTTGTCGAATCAGACGGTACGGTTCCGCGCAGCGATTTCGTCACGCGCCTGGCGTAGCTCTTTTGCAAAGCCTTTCCATCGTTTGGAGCGAAATTCGCTCAGTGCCTCCACCGACGTTTTTGGGGCTTTGCGAATAACGATATGGTCACCTTCTATTTCAACGGTCAGACGGTCGCCGGGTTTAATGCCCATTTTGCGGCGCACTTCGGCGGGAACTACGATCTGAGACTTTGAACTTAGTGTCGAGGTTGGCATGGTGGCCCCCAGTAAGCTTTACCTGTTCGTAACGCGTATCGCCTTCGGATTATGACGGCAATACTGCATCCTCCGCATCGGGGAGGTTGTTTCGTCCTACACAGCCTTCTGGCGCAACTCATCGAGCTGGCGCGCATGGATGTGCTTGATCAAGATTTCCATGTCGTCATCATGGAGGTGGCTGAATTTCACCACATAGGACCAGCCTTTGCCGCTGTTGGCGTCGGCGCGGATGATGTCGCCGAACACCAGAATGGGGACGCCGGAGGGGAATAGGGTGATGGTCAGTTCGATCTTGCTACCGGGCTGCATCGGGATGTCGCTGTGGAAGCGGATGCCGGAGGCGCTGAGGTTGACGTGATCCGTCGGTACGGCTTTTTTCAGGGCTTCCTTGCGTCCCATTGCGGCAGCGAGCTTCTGGATCTTGTCTTCGAGATAGGCGATATATTCGGCAATCTCAGGGTCGCGGCGGCGAATTCTGATCAGCTTCGGCAGGTAGCGCTCACGTGCGATCAGAAATTCATTGACGATGCCGAAATCACGATGACGTTCGTCGAATAGCTGATTGGCGCGTGCTGACTCTTTCTCGTCGAGCGGGCGAATCGCCAGAGCAACACTGTCGTTGACGCGAAAATAGCCGCGTTTGTTATTTGAATTGCTCATGGTCAGATAGACGAGACGCGCACGCTTTCCATCTGGCGTGACAGCAGGAATTTAATGAGTTCGTCCTGATCATCATCGCGAATATGGGTGAAATGCGCGGCGATGTTCCAGCTGCTATCGCCGCAGGTCGTCCTGATTTCTTCGAGCCTCACGACTTTGGCGAATATGACGAAGCGGAATCCGTTTTCGAGGCGAATGATCAACTCCAGCATTGAACCGCTGGCGAATGCTTCGTCAAATGTGAAGCGGATGCCATCGCCGCTGATATTGACCAATTGCTTGTACACGTCACTGTCGCCAAAGTGCTGGATATTGGCTCGGTCCCCCTCTTTGGGAATCCGTTTTTCCAGTTCCTGTATGTAGGCCAGAATTTCCGGGTAGCGGCGGCCCACCAGTGCTATGGTCGTGGGCCGTTCGAGCGGTTTATCAGGTTTGGCATTGGCTGCGTCGCATTGGGCGCAGCGTTCCCGATGGTGCTTTGTTAGTGCCTCTGCATTCGTATCTACCAGTGCCCGAACCTGCAGTTCGAGCGTCTCGTTGATGCGGAAAAAGGCGCGTTTGTTGTCGATCACCGTGGTCATTTTTCACCCTTTCGCGTTGCAACGATATTGTCGGCCTCTTGCCGGCTATTGCTGCCCAAGTTGTTTTCTTCTGCTGAGGTCGGCATTTCGTCGAATACCATTTCAGCAGCACCCTCGTCGCTGCTGGTGTCAACGTTGATCTCGATGCGACGATTTCTCGCACGGTTGGTTGGTGTGTCATTCGGATGCAGTGGTTTGGTATCGGCGTAGGCCCGAATTTCCAGCCGTTCCGGCTCCGCAAACCCGTGCTTGGTGAGATAGTGCACCACGCTGGCGGCACGGTCAGCAGATAATACCCAGTTGGATGGGTAACGCTTGGTATGGATTGGGCGGTTGTCTGTATGCCCGGATACCATGATGCGACCGGTGCTCTGATTCAGCACATCTTTGATCTTGTCGAGTACCGGGAGGAAGGATTTTGCCAGTCTCGCAGCACCAGAAGGAAAAGAACCCTGCTCATTGATACGAATCATCAGAGTATCCTCTTCGACTTCGATCTCAAGCAAGCCATCTTTCACTTCTTCATTGAGTTTGCTGATCAGCATACTGACGGTATTTTTTACCTCTTCAGACTCGGTATCCAGACGATCGAGGTCCTTCTGAATAATGTCGACAGTTTTCTGCTGCACTATCTTGATCGGCGTAAACTCAGGTTTCCCTGGTGAGAACTCCTGGGCGATAATACTCTCCCCGAGTGGTCTCTCCCCATCGGGAACGATTCGTTGTACACCAAAGGCATCCCGCAGTGATCCAGCTGCTTTTTGAAATTTCACTGAATCCATGATGGAAAATGACAGCAGCAGAACAAAAAAGCACATCAGCAGGGTCATCAGGTCGGCGAAAGTCATGACCCACGCTGGAATACCCTCTTCGCACTCTTCGCATTCACATTCGCATTCTTGGCTCATGACGGCTTACTTCTTCTTTTTGTCGGATTCGCGTTTTTCGGCTGGTAAATAGGCAACCAGCATCTGCTTCAATACACGCGGATTGGTGCCTTCCTGAATGGCATTCACCGATTCGAGAATCAGCTGTTTATTGAGTTTTTCAGTTTCTGCAATTGCTGTGAGTTTTGCCGCAATTGGGCCGGCGATGGCGTTGGCAATAATGGCGCCATACAAGGTGGTCAGTAGTGCGACCGCCATTGCAGGACCAATGGACTTGGGGTCGTCCATATTGGCGAGCATTTGCACCAGTCCGATCAGCGTGCCGATCATGCCCATGGCAGGGGCGTATGCCTCGACGGACTTGAACATCTTGATGCTGGTTACCTGCCGCTGAATCTCCAGGTTGATGTCCTTGGAGAGCATTTTTTGCACGATGTCGGCAGGATGGCCGTCGATACACATGCGAACACCCGCAGCAAGGAAGTCGTCGCTGATTTTTTTTCCCTCAAGCGCCAGGATGCCTTCTTTGCGTGCCACATTGGCCAGCTCCACCGCTTCTTCTATTAACTCCTCGGGTGGTATTTCCTTGTGCATGAAGGATTTGATACCGATCTTGAAAGAGCTGAGAAACTGGGGTAGCGATATCTGCATCAGGGTTGTAGTGAGTGTTCCCCCAATAACGATAATGAGGCTTGGGATATTGAAAAATATGCCCGCGCTCCCCCCGAGTATGATGGCACCAATGATGACGGCAAAGGCGCCGATAAATCCGAGTAATGTAGCCAGATCCACGACTTTTCTCCTGAATGACGATGGTCTTGTCTTCGCTTAATGCTGCGAAGCCGTGTTTTTTGAAAATTGTTTTAGGCCTGGGTGAAGCCAGTTTCATGCCTGATTGTCACGCTTATCGGCCCGCAACGCTTTTCCTGAAGACTGGTTTGAAAAAAATCGTTGGGATATCGGGAGTCGGTCAACTATTCGTTGTTATTTCGAAAGGCAAACAGGTGGATGGTCGGTTGCAACTGTTTTTGTTTGGCTATAGAAGCGGTGATGGTTTGCCGCTATATTGCCGCCTCGTTCTGGAGGGAATATTTTTCGCGCACAAAAAAAAGCGGCCATGGAAGCCATGGCCGCACCAATTTCGCCAGAAATCGGTTAGTCATCCAGAATGAACTCTTGCAGGTCATCAAGTGAGTAAAACTCTGATCCTCTGATGAAGCCTGCCCCGACAGTATCTTTCAGTTCAGACGCCCTCCCTTGGTCGTCCCACCCCTCGATCCATTCGGGGGGAAGGTTGTCCAGCGTATGAACCAATGCGATGCTGCCATCGGAGTTTAAGGATAGGTGCGTTTCTCCAGTATCAAAATCCCTGAATCCCGGCATGAAACCGAAGCACAAGTTACCGAAACTTACTCCTGGCATTCGATTGTACAACTTGCGCTGCTCGAGAACCTCTGCTGTATCAATCAGCATCGAATTACCTCTCTTGCAAGCGTTGTTATTGTTGTTGTGTCGACCGCCCGCAGCCGTGGCCACAAACCACATGCTTGCGCAGTCAAGAGGGTTATCGGCCCCAGGCGAATTTCTTTAAGCGCGAAAAACGCCGTTTTGGGTAGCGCTTCACAGAAAGCCCCTGGTTCTGTCGAAAATTGGGGATAGACTGCGCTAAAGATGAATGGGCGGTATACTTCTGCGGTTTGACGGCTAGTAACGGGCGGCTATATCAGATGAATGACAGGGAACAGATTTTGCGGGAAGCGTTGCGGCAGCGCATCCTGATTCTGGATGGTGCCATGGGTACCATGATCCAGCGCCACAAACTGGAAGAGGCCGATTATCGGGGGGAGCGGTTTGCTGATTGGCACACGGACGTCAAGGGTAACAATGACCTGCTGGTGCTGACCCGTCCGGAAGTGATTCTAGGCATTCATGAAGAGTATCTCGAAGCTGGTGCAGATATTCTCGAAACCAACAGCTTCAACGCCACTCGCGCCTCGATGGCCGACTACGACATGGAAGATTTGGCCTACGAGATCAATGTTGCGGCAGCCAGGCTCGCGCGCGAGGCTGCTGACAAATTCTCGACGGCGCAAAAGCCACGCTTTGTCGCAGGGGTGCTGGGGCCCACCAGTAAGACCTTGTCCATTTCGCCGGATGTCAACGATCCAGGCTTCCGCAACATTACCTTCGATGAGCTGGCCGAGATGTACCGCGAGGCGACACGTGGGCTGATCGAGGGCGGCGCCGATATCATCCTGATCGAGACCATCTTCGATACCCTGAATGCCAAGGCTGCGATTCTCGCGGCCCAGGATGTGTTCACCGAGCAGGGTGCTGAGCTGCCTATCATGATTTCCGGCACCATTACCGACGCGTCGGGGCGCACCCTATCGGGCCAGGTGACTGAGGCGTTCTACAACAGTCTGCGTCATGCCCACCCGTTATCGATGGGGCTCAACTGTGCGTTGGGGCCTGATCTGCTGCGCCAATATGTCGAGGAGATGTCGCGGGTATCGGAATGCTACGTCTCTGCGCACCCCAACGCCGGTTTGCCGAATGAGTTTGGCGAATATGACATGACACCGGAGGAGATGGCGAAAGAGGTCGGCGAATGGGCCGAGTCCGGCTTCGTGAATATTATTGGCGGCTGCTGTGGCTCGACGCCGGAACATATTGCCGCGATAGCAAATGCGGTCGCGGATAAGCCGCCACGTAAGATTCCCGATATTCCCATTGCCTGTCGTCTGTCCGGGCTGGAACCGCTCAACATCACCGAAGATTCGCTGTTCGTCAATGTCGGCGAGCGCGCCAATGTCACCGGCTCGGCGAAGTTCAAGCGTCTGATTCTCAACGAGGAGTATGAAGAGGCGCTGGATGTTTGCCGTACCCAGGTAGAGGAGGGTGCCCAGGTCGTCGATGTGAACATGGATGAGGGCATGCTCGACGGCAAGGCGGCGATGGTGCGGTTTCTGAACCTTTGCGCCACCGAGCCGGACATCGCCAAAGTGCCGATGATGATCGACTCATCGAAATGGGAGATCATCGAGGCCGGATTGCAGTGCGTGCAGGGCAAGCCGATCGTCAACTCGATTTCGATGAAAGAAGGCGAGGACAAGTTCCGTGAACAGGCGCGGCTTTGCCGGCGCTATGGCGCGGCAGTGATCGTGATGGCCTTCGACGAGGTTGGGCAGGCTGATACCTATGCGCGCAAGACCGAGATCTGCGAACGGGCTTATCGCATCCTGGTCGATGAACTGGATTTCCCGCCTGAGGACATTATCTTCGACCCCAACATTTTCGCTGTTGCCACCGGCATTCCCGAACACAACAACTACGCTGTCGATTTCATCGAAGCAACACGCTGGATTAAACAGAACCTGCCGCACGCGATGGTCTCCGGTGGGGTGTCGAATGTGTCGTTCTCGTTCCGCGGCAACAACCCGGTACGTGAGGCGATTCATGCGGTGTTCCTCTACCACGCGATTCAGGCTGGCATGGACATGGGCATCGTCAACGCTGGGCAGCTGGTGGTATACGATGAGGTGCCCGATGAGCTGCGTAACGCTGTCGAGGATGTGATCCTCAACCGCGATCCCGAAGCCGGTGAGCGTCTGGTTGATATTGCACCAAAGTATGCCGGTGATGGCGCTATTGCTGACAAGAAAGAGGATCAGGAATGGCGCTCCTGGACCGTGGAGAAACGCCTGCAACACGCACTGGTCAAAGGGATTACCGAGTTTATCGATGACGATACCAAAGAGGCGCTGGAGAAACTGGGCCGACCGATCAATGTGATCGAAGGTCCGCTGATGGATGGCATGAATGTCGTCGGTGACCTGTTCGGCGCCGGCAAGATGTTTCTGCCCCAGGTGGTCAAGTCGGCGCGGGTGATGAAAAAATCGGTGGCCTGGCTGGAACCCTATCTGGAAGCCGAAAAGGCCGAATGCCCGGCCGAAAATGCGGGTAAGATCCTGATGGCGACGGTCAAGGGCGATGTGCATGACATCGGCAAGAATATCGTTGGCGTCGTGCTGCAATGCAACAACTACGAGGTTATCGACCTGGGCGTAATGGTGCCGGCAGACAAGATCTTGCAGACAGCGCGTGATGAGGGCGTCGATATCATTGGTCTGTCCGGCCTGATCACGCCGTCACTGGATGAAATGGTGCATGTCGCCAAAGAGATGAAGCGGCTGGACTTCGATATTCCGCTGATGATTGGCGGTGCGACGACCTCGAAGGCGCACACCGCAGTCAAGATTGAACCGCAATACGAACACGGCGTGATCTACGTCGCCGATGCGTCTCGTGCGGTGGGTGTTGCATCGACGTTGTTGTCGGAGGATCAGAAAGCGTCATTTCTTGCCGAGACAACGCAGGAATACGAGCAGGTGCGTCAACGCCGTGCCGGGAAAGACGAGGCGCGGAACCTGATTCCGATCGAGCAAGCCCGTGCTAACCCAACGCCAATCGACTGGGCCGGCTATACGCCACCGCAGCCATTGCAGCCGGGGATCACGGTATTGCGCGACATCCCGTTGAGCGAACTGCTGCCATTCATCGACTGGACTTTCTTCTTTCACGCCTGGCAACTGCGCGGTCGTTTCCCGCAGATTCTGGATGATGCCGACAAGGGTGAGGAAGCGCGCAAGTTATACGCCGATGCCACCGCAATGCTCGATCGCATCGTCGATGAAAGCTGGCTCAAGGCCCATGCGGTGGTTGGGCTGTTTCCTGCCAATGCGGTCGGTGATGACATCGAGGTCTACGAGGACGAGAACCGCGAGCAGATCCTGTTGACTTTCCACAACCTGCGCAAGCAGGGCAAGCAGCCAGCGGGGAAGTACAACGAATGCCTGGCAGACTTTGTCGCGCCCAAAGAGAGCGGCAAGCCGGACTGGATCGGTGGCTTTGCCTGTACCGCCGGGGAAGGGATCGACGAGCATGTGGCAGCGTTCGAAAAAGACCACGATGACTACAACAGTCTGATGCTGAAGGCGCTTGCCGATCGGCTCGCCGAGGCGCAGGCCGAATGGCTGCACGCCAAGGTGCGGCGTGAATTATGGGGCTATGCGCCCGATGAAGCGCTGGACAATGCCGATCTGATTGCCGAGAAATACCAGGGCATCCGCCCGGCGATGGGCTATCCCTCCAGCCCCGATCACACCGAGAAGGACTTGCTCTGGCAGCTACTCGACGCCGAAGCCAATACCGGCATCTGGCTCACCGAATCCAAGGCGATGGTGCCGACCGCAGCGGTCTCCGGGTTGTATTTTTCCCATCCGGATGCGCGTTACTTTGCTGTTGGCAAGATCAACGAGGATCAGGTCGAGGACTATGCGCAACGCAAAGGCATGGAACTGAAGCTGATGGAGAAGTGGCTGGGGCCAAACCTGGCCTACGACCCTGATCAATGATTCGGTGTCTGCTGGACCAGCCTGGAACCGCCAGCGATTCATCGGCAACGTTGGGCCTGAATAGCGTGGGTCGTATGCACCCATGAACAGACTCTTTGCACTGCTCTTTCCTGCCCGGTATCGCTACCTGCCCGCCAGTCGTCTGCTCAATGTGTCGCTGCGGTCACTGCATATTCTTGGGTTTTCAGTGTTCACCGGCGGGTACTGGTTTGGGCAGCCAAACGGTGAGCTTGCGCCATGGCTCTGGCTGGCGATGGTCAGCGGTGGATTGATGGTGCTGATCGAGTTGTACGGCAGTTTCAGTTTTGTCGTCGAGCTGCGGGGGCTTGCGGTGTTCCTGAAACTCGGCTTGTTGGCATTGGTGCCCGCCGTTGGTGAGTATGGTGTTTGGCTGCTGGCCACGGTGATCGTGCTCGCCTCCGTGACCAGCCACATGCGCGGCAAGTATCGGCATATGAGTATTTTGCCCGCCGATACGATTGAACGACTGGCAGGGCGCGTCAGTTCCTGACCACTGGGTTGCCCTTGCGAATCCAGTCGGTGATGCCGCGTTCCACGTTGTAAATCTTCTTGTAACCAAGCTGCTGTGACAGCATTTTGCTGGCGACGGCGGTGCGGTTGCCGGTACGGCAGATCAGCACGACCGGTTTGTCGGGATCGGTGATGGCCTCGAACTTCTCCTGGAAGTCGGGCACGACGCGGCCGTTGCGGTCGAACAGCGTGATCTTGTGGGAGCCCTTGACGATGCCGGTCTGCCGCCACTCTTCCGGACGGCGGATATCCACCAGGGTGACGCCCTGTTGCAGCAGTGATTTCAATTCCTCGTTGGACACATTGGTATACCCGTGTACGGCCTCGGCGTCACGGCTGCAAGCGGCTAACAGGCCGACTGCCAGCAGCAGGATCATCAGGAAGGTGTTGCGCGTTGTTGTCATCGTCTAAGGCTCCATTTTGGCTGCGAACGAGTACGTTAGCGGTACCGGCTTGGATGCGCCGGTGCACAGGGGGATTCAAAGCCCGGTGGTGGTGATTGTCCAGATTGCCGTTTGGTAATGTGGGATTCCACGTTTCGGTCAGGATGTTCTTGCATGCGACACTGTAGCCGCCTATGTTGAACGGCATCGTTGTCACTGATTGGAGAGAATATTGATGTTCAATATGAAAACCCTGTTTACATTGGTTGTGGTTGCGCTTGTTACAACCGTTTTTGTTGCTCCTCCTGCTGAAGCCAAGCGGCTCGGTGGCGGCAAGAGTTTTGGTAAAAGCTATCAATATTCCCGTCCGGCGAAGCAGCCGGCAGCACCAGCACAGTCGGCTCGTCAGCCCAGCCAGGCGCAACAGGCAGCCGGCTCCGCGGGAAAGACAAACCGTGGCGGCATGATGGGTATGCTCGGTGGCCTGGCTGCCGGTGGTTTGCTGGCAGCGCTGTTTTTTGGCGGCGCTTTCGAGAACATCAACTTTTTCGATATCTTGCTGCTCGGTGGGTTGGCCTTGGGTGGTGTGGCGCTGTTTCGGGCAATGCGTCGTAACGCAGCAACGGCCCATCCTCGAGAAGCAGCAGCTGGTCCGGCAGGATATCAACCACCGCCGGCGCCCGAGGTGCAGACGCGGCAGTCCGCCAGTGGCGGTTTTCAAGTGCCGGAAATCGGTTCAGGGCTGAAAGGCGAAGCATTGTCGGCACAGCCGGACTGGTTTGATGAAAATGCGTTCATGGCGGAAGCAGCCAACCATTTCATGACCCTGCAAAAAGCGTGGGACAGCGGTGATATGTCCTTGATTGAGGAATACGTCACCCCGGAGTTCCTGGCGTATATCAGCAAGGAGCGGGCAGCCTTGCCGGCGCAGCAGGAGACGAAGATCATCGACCTGCAACCTCGATTGCTGGATTTGCTACGCGATGGTGACAAAGTCGTGGCCGCGATCCTGTTTCAGGGGTATGAGCAGGAGCCAGGTGGTGAACCCGAGGCTTTCGCCGACATCTGGCACGTAGAGCATCCGGCCGATGATCCGAATGCCGACTGGTTGCTGGCAGGCATCCGCAAGTTGGATGACGTTGACAGCTGAGCGTGCAAGGTAAAACAAACCCAGGGTGTGCGCGCGATGAGCGTGCGCACCCTTATGCTTATGTGCTGACTGGATGTCGTCGATCAGAGCGCTTTTGTCCGGCGCTTGCCGCAGCGTTGGCAGCGCCATGCGGTGACTAGCTTCCCCAACTTCACGTCGAATTTCTTGTCACTCTCAAGCACCCACTTGTGAAACCCCCGTCGACAAAGCGTATTACCCTTGTGTTTCTCCTGCAGCGAGGGTTTCTTGAATGCGATGACCTTGCCCATGAATGGAAGTCGGGATCAGCCGATCTTAGCGTTACCGCCGTCGAGGCAGGGCGGCGATTCCGGGGCTTTTCCGCTGCGCTCGAACCATTGGTCCGGCGTATAGGTGTGCAGCGCCAGGGCGTGAATTTTCTGTAATTCCTCTTTCAGTGTCTCGTTGACGAGGCGGTGCTGCTTGATCAGCGGCAGACCATCGAAGGCGGCGCTGACCAATGTGATTTTGTAGTGCGATTCGGCATCGGGTGGCACGTTGTGCATATGGGTTTCGTTCTCCACTTCCAGATGCACAGGGTCGAAGGTTTCCTTCAGTTTGGTCTCAATGGTTTCCTGCATGCTCATGGCGTTGGTTTCCGTCAGAAAAAGTCGAGCCCAATGATATCCTGAATCCGTTTGACGGCAATGACTTCCATGCCTTTGATCTTCTTTTTCGGCGCGTTGGCATGGGGGATGACGGCTTGTTTGAAACCATGTTTGGCTGCTTCCTTGAGGCGCTCTTCGCCATAGGCGACGGGGCGGATCTCTCCGGCGAGGCCGATTTCGCCGAAGGCGATCATTTTCTGTGGCAGTACCAAATCCCGAAAGCTGGATAGCGCCGAGAGCACAACGGGCAGGTCGGCACCGGTCTCGGCAATCTTGACGCCGCCGACGACATTGATGAACACGTCCTGGTCGTGCATCGTGATGCCGCCGTGGCGCTGGATCACTGCCAGCAGCATGGCAAGGCGGTTGTGTTCCAGGCCAACGGTGACGCGCCGCGGTTGTGAGGCGTGGCTGTCGGTGACCAGCGCCTGTACTTCGACGAGCAGCGGCCGAGTGCCTTCGCGGCTGACCATGACGACACTGCCGGAGACCGGGTCATCATGGCGTGACAGGAAGATGGCCGAGGGATTGTTGACCGCCTTCAGGCCCGTTTCGGTCATGGCGAAGATGCCGAGTTCGTTGACGGCGCCAAAGCGGTTCTTCACTGCGCGCAGTACCCGGTAGCGACCGTCCGGATCACCTTCGAAATAGAGCACGGTATCGACCATATGCTCCAGCACCCGCGGGCCTGCCAGCGCACCTTCCTTAGTCACATGGCCGACGACGAACAGCGAGATGTGATGCTGTTTGGCCATCCGTACCAGCTGGGCGGCGCTGTCGCGCACCTGGGCGACGGAGCCAGGCGCTGACTGGAGTTGCTCGGTGAACAGGGTCTGGATCGAGTCGATGACGGCGACGCGTGGGCGTTTGTCGAGAATGGTGGCGATGATGTGTTCGACGCAGGTCTCGGTGTAGAGCTCGATATGGTCGGCTTTGAGTCCGAGACGGCGCGCACGCATGCTGATCTGCTGGGCAGATTCCTCACCGGATACATAGAGCGCGGGAACGCCTTGCAAATAGGCCAGCGTCTGGATCAGCAGCGTTGATTTGCCGATGCCGGGGTCGCCACCGATCAGCGTCACCGAGCCGCCAGTGATGCCGCCGCCCATGACGCGGTCCAGCTCGGACAGGCCACTGCTGATGCGCGGCGCTGCGGAGAGATCGACCTCGTGCAGTTTCTGGATGCTGTTGCTGCCGGCGTAACCGGCGAAGCGGTTGGTTCCTGCCGGTTTGGCTGCACTCGCTGTTTCTTCGACCAGCGAGTTCCAGGCATTGCAGTCAGGGCACTGGCCCATCCACTTGGGTTGCAGCGAGCCACAATCCTGACAGCGGAACTGGAGCTTAGCTTTCGCCATCGTTGCCCGCATCCTGCTTGCGCTCCAGCCAGACCCGGACCAGGGCGATCGAGTTATCAGTGGTTTTGGTGATTTCCAGGGGGTAGCCATTGATCATGACGCAGGTGGGGGCGTCGGGGATGGCTTCCAGATATTCGGTGATCAGCCCGTTGAGTGTGTGCGGTCCCTCGTCAGGCAGATTCATGTTCAGGCTGCGGTTGAGCTGGCGGATATTGATGCTGCCTTCAACGATGTAGCTGCCGTCGTTTTGTGGCAGGATTTCCGATAATACGCCGGAGTCGAGCGCGAATTCGCCGACGATTTCGCCGAGCAGATCTTCCATCGTCACCAGCCCCTGTACGTCGCCATATTCATCGACGACGATGGCGTGGCTGCGGCGCGCCTTTTTGAAGTTGAGTAGCTGTTGCGTCAGCGATGTGCTTTCAGGAATGAAGTAGGGCTTGCGCATGTGCTTTTCGATATGTTCGCGGTCGAGCATATCGGCAGTGGCCAGTGACAGAATGCGGCGCATGTGGATGTAGCCGACGATATTGTTGATATTGCCCACGTAGACCGGCATGCGCGTGTAGTTGGATTGCATAATGGTCTTTTCGATCTCTTCGGGAGGCCATTCTAGGTCGATACCTTCGATTTCGGCGCGGGGGATCATGATGTCCTTGACTGAGGCTTTTTCGAGTTCGAGTACCCGCAGCAGCATTTCCTGGTGGCTGCGGTCGATATGCTCACCGGCCTCCTTGACGACGCTCTTCAGTTCTTCGTGGCTGAGTGCATTGCCATTGTGGATCTGCGTCGGCACACCAATCAGCGCAAGGACGCTGTTGGCCATCTTGTTGATCAGCCAGACTATCGGGTAGGCAAGTTTCAGCAATGGTGTGTAAATGAATGCGGCAGGGTAGGCGAGTTTTTCCGAATGCAGTGCGCCGAGGGTTTTTGGGGCGACTTCGGCAAAGATCAGCAGCACCAGCGTCAGCACGCCGGTGGCGATGGCGATACCGGAGTCGTCGAACAGCCGGTAGCCGATAAAGGTGGCCAACTGCGTGATAATGATATTGATGAAATTGTTGCCCAGCAGGATCAGCCCGATCAGCCGGTCGGGTTGCTGCAACAGTTTCCAGGCGCGTTTGGCGCCGGGGTGCCCCTGATCCGCCATATGCTTGAGGCGATAGGGGTTCAACGACATCAGCGCTGTTTCCGATCCGGAAAAGAAGGCCGACAGGCCCAGCAGGACGACCAGCGCGCCGAACAGCACGCTCAGAGGAATTTCCGCCATTACGAGTAAATGCGTCTAGTGACCAAGAATGATCTCCACCACCAGCTTGCTGCCGAAATAGGCCAGTGTCAGCAGCGAAAAGCCGAATAGCGTTAGCCTGACAGCCGTTCTGCCACGCCAGCCCGCAAATGCCCTGCCGAGTAGCAGGGTGCCGAAGATGATCCATGCGAGCAGCGAGAGTGCGGTTTTGTGGATAAGGTGTTGCGCAAGCAGATTGTCGAGGAATAGCCAGCCACTGATCAGTGACAGCGTCAGCAGTACAAAGCCCAGGCCGATCAGCTGGAACAGAAAACTCTCCATGAATTGCAGCGATGGCAGCTGTGAGACCCAGCCCTTGAGCTGGTGGTTGCGCAGGCGGTGATCCTGATAGGCGAGCACCACGGCCTGTACTGCCGACAGTGTGAACAGTGCAAAGGCGAGCAGGGAGCCAAGTACATGCCATTCCAGCCCGGGTTCACCCTGGACGATCTGTGCCTTCAGGTCGGGGTGAAAGACGCCGGCGGCAATCAGGAAGGCGCCGATGCTCAGTGTAGGAATGCCGACGACTTCCATCGGGCAGCGCATACTGGTCACGAACAGCAGCAGGCTGACCAGCCAAACGACGAGCGAGATGGCATTGTGGAAACTGAGATCGAGCCCGACCGGTGACAGCAATGACTGCCCAAGCGCAATGGCATGGAAGAAGAGCGCGGCGGCCCACATGGCGCCGAAGCTTGCCGCCAGTGTTCGTGATGCTTTGCCGCGCCGGATGTAGCGGTAGATCAACAGGGCAGTGATCAAGTATCCCGCTGACGCGATGAGGGTAGCGATATCTGCCATGAACGTGCATTATTCCCGGAAACGTATTCGCCCGATTCTAGCGCAATTCCGCCCAAGGTGGATGATTATTGCCGTGACGGCAGGGGTGTCCCGATAAATGGAATTGCCGGCTGGTATCAAACACATATACATGTCTGTTGGAGTCTGAATGTTTGACAGTTTAAGTGAACGCCTGACGTCGACGGTCAAACGCCTGCGCGGCCAGGCGCGTTTGACCGAAGACAATATTCAAGATGCCCTGCGTGAAGTGCGCATGGCCCTGCTCGAAGCCGATGTGGCGCTGCCGGTGGTCAAGGATTTCATTGCCCGCGTCAAGGAACGTGCGATCGGCAAAGAGGTGCTCAACAGCCTGACGCCTGGCCAGGCGTTCATCAAGATCGTCAACGACGAACTCGTGGCGCTGATGGGTGAGGCGAACGAGGGCTTGAACCTCGCTGCGCAGCCGCCGGCGGTGGTGCTGGTCGCTGGCCTGCAAGGTGCGGGCAAGACGACCAGTATCGGCAAGCTGGCGCGCTGGTTGCAGGAAAAGGCTGGCAAGTCGGTGATGGTGGTCAGTACCGACGTCTATCGCCCGGCGGCAATCGACCAGTTACAGACATTGGCGAAAGAGACGGGGGCGACCTTCTTTCCCTCGTCAGTCAATGATGATCCGGTCAAGATTGCGCAGGCTGCGATACAGGATGCGCGCAAGCAACTGAAAGACGTGTTGTTGGTCGATACGGCAGGCCGCCTGCATATCGATGATGCGATGATGGACGAGATCAAGCGCATCCACACGGCGATCGAGCCCGTGGAAACCCTCTTCGTTGTCGACAGCATGACGGGGCAGGATGCCGCCAACACGGCCAAGGCCTTCGGTGATGCACTGCCGTTGACCGGTGTCGTGTTGACCAAGGCCGATGGTGATGCGCGTGGCGGTGCTGCGCTGTCAGTGCGGCAGATTACCGGCCGGCCGATCAAGTTCATGGGTACCGGCGAGAAGTCGCATGCGCTGGAACCGTTTTATCCGGATCGGGTGGCGTCGCGCATCCTGGGCATGGGCGATATCGTCAGCCTGGTCGAGGAAGCGCAGGAAAAGGTCGATCACCAGAAGGCCGCCAAGCTTGCCCGCAAGATCAAGCGTGGCAAGAATTTCGATATGAACGATCTGCGTGAACAACTGCTGCAGATGCAGAACATGGGGGGGCTGTCCGGTCTGATGGACAAACTGCCCGGCATGTCCAGCATCCCTGAAGCGGCGAAGAAACAGCTCGATGACCGTCAGTTCGATCGCATGATCGCGATCATCAATTCCATGACGCCACAGGAGCGTCGCTTTCCCGACATCATCAAAGGGTCACGCAAGCGCCGGATCGCCAATGGCTCCGGCACCCAGATTCAGGAAGTGAACCGACTGATGAAGCAACATCTGCAAATGCGCAAGGCAATGAAGAAGTTTGGCAAGGGCGGCAACATGAAGAACATGATGCGCGCGATGAAAGGGCGCATGCCACCCGGCGGTATGGGTGGTGGGGGCATGGGCGGTATGCCGTTCTGAGGCAGTTGTGGATAGCTCAAACTATTGTTGAATCGTGCGGAGTAGTCACGTAGAATCGCGCGTCTCTTTGAGTCGGGGTCATGTTGGCGCCGATAATTTCACAGTATCAGGTTGATATAGACTATGGTCGTTATTCGTTTGGCTAGAGGTGGTGCAAAGCGTCATCCGTTTTATCACATTGTAGTTACCGATTCCCGCAAGCGTCGTGATAGCGGCTATATCGAGCGTCTGGGCTATTTCAATCCCATGGCTCGTGGCCAGGAAGTGCGTCTGCACGTCGATAAAGATCGTGTCGAGCATTGGCTGGGCAAGGGCGCGAAAATGAGCGATCGCGCCGCGACGCTCTGGAAACAGGCGAAAAAAGCCGCCCCTGCTGCCGAAGAGGCTGCCGCCTGATTCAGGTTCGACTTGATGCCTGACACGGCGAAGGATTCACCCGTTATCGTCGGCAAGTTGATCGGCGCTCACGGTGTGAAGGGGTGGCTCAAAGTCTATTCCTGGACGCAGCCACGAGAAAACATCCTGCGCTACAACCCTTGGTTGATCCGGCAGGGTGGTGATTGGTGCAGTGTCGAGGTGATCGATGGTCGCAAGCAGGGCAAAAGCATTGTGGTCAGTCTCGATGGTGTTGCTGATCGTGACGAGGCGCTGGCCATGCGCGATGTCGAAGTGGCGATATACCGTGAGCAGCTCGATGTCCTCGAAAGTGGTGAATATTATTGGTCTGACCTGGTTGGCATGCAGGTCCGCAATCTGGCCGGTGAGTCGCTTGGCGAGGTAACCGGCTTGCTGGAGACGGGTGCAGATGATGTACTCGTCATTCGTGGCGACATAAAGAGGCTGGTGCCGTTTTCCCAGCCGCAAATCGTCAAGTCTGTCGATCTTGATGCGGGCGAGATCGTCGTTGATTGGGGGCTGGATTACCTGCAGGGGGAGTAGCGCGTGATGCGATTCGATGTGATCACGCTGTTTCCCGAACTGGTTCGGCAGGTGGCGCTGCATGGCATCACCGGCAGGGCGCTGGATAAGGGGCTGTTCCAGCTCGAGACCTGGAACCCGCGCGATTTTACGAATGATGTCCATCGTACGGTCGATGATCGGCCTTACGGTGGTGGCCCAGGCATGGTGATGCTGTATCAGCCATTGACTGATGCGCTTGAAGCAGCGCGTCGGGATGATCCTGCCGGCGCAAAGGTGGTGTATCTCTCGCCGCGGGGTAAGCGCCTTGAGCAGGCTACGGTGAATGAGATGGCGGGCCGGTCGCGCGTCATCCTGATTGCTGGTAGATACGAGGGTATCGACGAGCGTTTTATCAAAGCGCATGTCGACGAAGAGATATCGGTAGGTGACTACGTCCTCAGTGGTGGCGAGTTGCCAGCCATGTTGCTGATCGATGCGATCGTCCGTCAGTTGCCCGGTGCGCTGGGGCACAAGGATTCGGCGCAGCAGGACTCATTCATGAATGGCTTGCTGGATTATCCGCATTTTTCGCGGCCAGAGGTCATCGATGGCAGACGAGTTCCCGATGTACTGCTGAGCGGGCATCACGGTAACATCGAACGATGGCGGCGTGAGCAGTCGCTGAAGGCGACGCTGAAATGGCGTCCCGAGTTGTTGGATAGCGCGGCGCTTAGCAACGAGGACCGGCAAGTCCTCAACAAATTGAAAACAGGTTCCCGGAACCCGAAAGTGGCAGATGGCTGACTTCGGTCACCGGGTGAAATTTGCAGATTAGGGTATAGAAGAGCATGAACATCATCGATCAACTGGAAGCAGAACAGCTTAAATCCGATATTCCCGAGTTCGCTCCGGGTGATACGGTTGTCGTCGACGTGAAAGTGAAAGAAGGTAATCGCGAGCGCCTGCAGGCCTTCGAAGGCGTGGTGATCGCCGTTCGCAACCGCGGCCTCAATTCATCGTTCACCGTACGTAAAATGTCTCATGGCGAAGGCGTCGAGCGAGTTTTCCAGACACATAGCCCGATGGTTGCCGGTATCAAGGTCAAGCGTCGTGGTGACGTGCGCCGGGCCAAGCTCTACTATCTGCGGGGACGTACTGGCAAGGCTGCCCGTATCAAGGAAAAACTCAAGTAAGCGTTTCGTTAGCACCGGGTTCGGTGTCGTCGCGCACAAAAAAACGCCCCGACGGGGCGTTTTTTTGTGGCTGAAATGCGGGTTGGTTCAGCCGGTGGCTGCGACGGCTGGTCCATCTTGGCATTGGCCGCCAATCGCGACGCGGTTGCGCCCACTGCGTTTTGCCTGATACAACGCCTGATCAGCAAGATCGATCAGGTCATTACTGTTCTGACCGGGGCTGGCCCAGGCGACGCCAAGCGAGACGGTGATCTTGCCGAGCAATTCGCCGTCTTTGCTGCGCCTCAGTCGGGCTTCCTCAATGGTTTTGCGGATGCTTTCGGCAACAATCTGTGCGCCTTCTGGCTTGGTATTGGGCAGGATGACGCAAAACTCCTCCCCGCCAAACCGTGCCACGGTGTCGCGGCCTTTTACTGAATCGGTGAGTGCGTTAGCGATGAAGCGAATGACGCGGTCGCCGACGAGATGGCCGAAAGTGTCATTGATCACTTTGAACCGGTCGATATCGACCATGATCAGGCAGCAATAGCGATCCTGTTCTCTATTTTCACTCAGGGCATTGGCCAACGCCTCGTCAAAGGTCTTGCGATTGGCCAGGCCGGTGAGTGGGTCGCGAGCTGCTTCGGCGCGAGCGGTTTCGATCTCTTCCCGCAGGCGTTCGATTTCATCGCCGCGAATGGCAATCTGTTGGCACAATGCCTTGTTGGCCGTGATAACGGAATCTGACGCTGATATCAGGCCGCTGATCAATGGGCGAATTTCCGCTGGATCGATCGCTTCGTCGAGAACGGCCTTGGTGTGGATTACTTCGCGGTTGAACTGTTCTAGATGCTCGTCCGTGTTGTTGAGCAAATCAGAGGTGCTGTCGAGGATGCTGTTGACCTTGTTACCGATCATCTCCAGACGATCGGAGCTGGTGCCCATGATGTGCAGACGGAACAGCTCCTCGGCCTCCTCGTTGGTATATTTGCCGGGATCTGCGAGGAGGGTGTCGAGGACATCCATCAATGCCTTGTTGCGCCCAAGGTAATACTCGTACCATAGCGCATAGTTGATGGGATTGATTGGCTGTCGCGCCGAGGCCAGTTTGGGGATGACCATCCTGACCAGTTCCGCGGCCCGTTCGACGGTCTCTTCGTAAGAGCGCATGCATCCTCCATGCTTATTTTGTGCCTGTTGAGAGGCTTCCTGATATCGAAGCAGTATGTCTAATCACTTCTGCTAGGTGATAGTCGTTCCACTTTAGTGATCGTGAACTGCTGTTGCAAGGCATTTGGTCGGCATTTCATGGAAAGTGAGGCGGAGTACGTCGGGGCGATGCGGTTGCGAGATCGGCGTCACACAGGTTGTTGTTTGGTCTGTCGGCAAATCCGGGCTAAACTGTCCGCCGATCCCATGTCTCTATACAGGACCATGCCATGACGAATTTCGACCTTGAAACTGCGCGACTCAACATGATCGAGCAACAGGTCAGGCCCTGGGATGTGCTTGATCAGCGGGTGCTCGATGTGATGGCGGCAGTACCGCGTGAACAGTTTGTCGATGAGGCGTATCGCGCATTGGCGTTTGCCGATGTGGAATTGCCGATCGGTCATGGCGAATCGATGATGCCGCCACGCGTCGAAGGGCGAATGATGCAGGCGCTGCGGATTCGCGAAACCGATGTGGTACTGGAAGTTGGTACCGGTAGTGGTTACCCCACAGCCTGCATGGCAACATTGGCTTCTCATGTGTTTACGGTAGAGATTCATGGTGATCTGTCAGAAAAGGCAAAGGCGCGGTGTGCGGCGCAGGGAATTGGCAATGTGACCTGGCAGCAGGGCGATGCGGCTTTCGGTTGGAATGAGCCACCGGGATATTTCGATGTGATTGCCGTGACGGGGTCGTTGCCGGAATATGACCCTTGCTTTGAAAAGCAGCTCAAACCGGGCGGCAGGTTGTTTATCGTTGTCGGCGAAGCACCGGTCATGAATGCGATATTGGTTACCCGCAGTGTTGATGATAGTTTCGCTCGGGAAACGCTGTTCGAACTGGATCTGAAAGCCTTGGTTGGCAGGGAAAAGCGGCCAGCCTTCGTGTTCTGATAAGGGTATCGAGCCACAGGCGCGGGTATAAAACCGTGCACTCTGTCCGTGTTGTCTTTCAGGAAACTCTAATATACTGGCGCGATCGCAATTTTACGGGATGAAATGATGAATCGCTTGAGAAACATCGTGGCGGGAAGCCTCTTCGTGTCGGGGATGCTGTCCCCGGTGGCGTGGTCGGATACGTTGGTGGAGGTATACCGCCAAGCGGCGGAGGCTGATGCAGCGCTGGCAGCGGCCGAGGCCAAGTATCGGGCGGCACTTCAGGCCAAACCTCAGGCGCGTGCGCCTCTGTTGCCACAAATCAATGCATCCGCTGGATACGACAAGAAGGATATCTCCTACGACAACGCCAATCCGGCGTTTACTGATGATAAATACAGTCGTAAAACCTACGGTATCCGGCTTGATCAGGTGTTATTTGATCGTGCCAGCTGGATTCGGGCTTCCCAGGCGGATGTGCAAATCGCGCAGGCTGCAGCCCAGATCGAGGCTGAACGGCAGGATCTGATTGTCCGTACCGCCGAGGCCTATTTCGGGGTGCTGAGCGCCGAGGATAATCTGCGTTTTGCCCAAGCGGAAAAGGAAGCCATTTCGCGTCAGCTCGAAGAGACGCGCGAGCGCTTTAGTGTTGGCATGATCGCGATCACCGATGTCAAGGAGTCTGAGGCGCAGTACGACCTCGCGGTGGCGCAAGAGATTGATGCTGTCAATCAGGTCGATGTCGCCAGGGAGGCTCTGCGGGTCATTGTTGCGCAGTTGCCGGACGATCTGGCGCGGTTGCAAGACAGCTTCATTCCGCAAGCGCCTGACTCCGACACTCTCGATGCCTGGGTCGACAAGGCAATTGCCAACAGTGTGGTATTGAAGGCTGCGGAAATGGGTGTGGAACTGGCGGCACGCGAAGTGAAGCGGCGTCGCGCAGGTCATCTGCCGATTCTCAGTTTCAAGGCTGAGGCTGGTGTGCAGGACGATGGAGGCGGCTTCAGCAAGGGTGAGGCGACGGACAAGACCCTGGGAATTGGCCTCAAACTGCCGATCTACTCCGGTGGCTTGGTCGGCGCGCAGGTGGCCGAAGCGGCGGAACTGCATCGCCAGGCAAAACATCAATATGAATTGCAGAAACGGGAAATCATTCGTCAGACCCGCGCCTCGTTTCTGACGGTGCAGTCCGGCATCAGCCGGGTCAAGGCGCTCAAGCAGGCGTTGGCCTCGACCGAGACTGCGGCAAAGGCGACTCAGGCAGGTTTTGAAGTGGGCACACGAACCTCGGTCGATGTATTGCTGTCACTGCGCGAAACCTATCGCGCGCAACGGGATTATTCCAAGGCACGCTATGATTACATCGTCAGCACGCTTCGCCTGAAGCAGGCGGCGGGTGTCCTGAAAGCCGGGGATCTGGAACAAATCAATAATTGGATGTAATTATGGCGCCACTGTGCCGCAAGGAAGACAGCCTGTTGCTGTGTGTGGATATTCAGGATCGCTTGCTTGCGGCCATGGTGGAGCCGGCGCGTGGTCGCATGCTTGACAATATCGAGCATTTGCTACAAACAACCGCCTTGCTCGATATCCCGGTGTTCTATACCGAGCAATACCCGCTTGGGTTGGGCCCAACGACGGAGCAGGTAAAGAACGCCATGCCGCCTTCGGCGCAGTATTTCGACAAGACGCGGTTTTCCTGCTGTTCCGATAAGGCGTTTCACGAAGCGCTGCGAGATACGCACAAGCGTCAGGTTGTCATTACCGGGATGGAAACGCATATCTGTGTGTTGCAGACGGTGCTGGAGTTGCTTGATGACGGCTTCGAGGTATTTGTCGTCGATGATGCCGTCTGCTCCCAGCGCATGGCGCACTGGAAAAGTGCGCTTTTTCGGCTGCGCCATGCCGGTGCGATTGTCGCGCCGACTGAATCGATTCTGTTTGAATGGTTGCGCGATTCCGCCGATGAGCACTTCAAGGCGGTGTCGGCGCTATTGCGGTAAGCGGCCGGCCTATGTCGCCGCATAAGCCTTGACACGCCCCGCCATCCCTTGGCGGGAAGTCCTCAAGCCTCGCTACTGGCTGTTATGGTTCGGTTTTGGCCTGTTGCGCCTAGTGAGTTTCCTGCCCTATCGCTGGCGCTGCGCACTTGGCCGTGCCTTGGGCAAGCTGCTGTACCGTCTTGCTGGCAAACGCCGGCGCATTTCCGAATTGAATCTCCAGCTTTGTTTCCCCGATCTCGATGCGGCCGCGCGCAATGCGTTGCTACGGGAGAATTTTCAGCACCTTGGCATGGCCATTCTCGATACTGGGGTTTCCTGGTGGGGGAGTGATCGCCAAATCAGGGACATGGGGGCGATTACTGGTCTAGAGCATCTGCTGGAAGCGCTCGATCATGGCAAGGGTGTGATCCTGCTGACGGGCCATATGATGGCACTGGATATTGGTGGCCAGATACTGGCCGAAACGATGTCGCGTCATGGCAAGCCGCTCTACGCAATGTATAAACGATCCCGAAATACGCTGGTTGAGGTGCTGATGTTGCGGGGGCGTGGTCGTTACGGCGGGCTTGTGTTCAAACGCCAGGACTTGCGTGCCATGCTGGGCAGTTTGGCTGACAACAATCCTGTCTGGTATGCGCCGGATCAGGACTTTGGGCTGAAACAGGGTGTATTCGCCGATTTTCTGGGTGTGCCGACGGCGACGCTGACGGCCACGGCAAAGTTCGCGGCGAAGACGGGGGCGAAGGTCGTTCCCTATTTCCCGGTGCGCTTGCCAGGCGATCAGGGGTTTGAGATTCGAATCATGCCCGCCCTCGATGACTATCCTTCCGGTGATGATGTTACCGATGCGAGAAGGAGCAATGAGGTGCTGGAGGAGATCGTTCGCCAGCACCCCGAGCAGTACATGTGGCTGCATCGGCGCTTCAAGACTCGTCCTGAAGGCTTGCCGCCAGTGTATCGTTAGCACTCATAGCTCTATTTTCCTACCTACTGAATAGAGTTACGCCTGGTGTAACTACTCAACACAGTCCCGTAACTGCTCAGATTGCCCCCGTTTTGCGTCAAATCAAGGCGGAAGCGCGGACGACTCCAGGGATGGAGGAGGTAGAGCGACGCAGGAAGCCAAAGCCGCGTTTATAAGTGTAAATGAGCACTTCCAAAGCTTCCGCATCCTGCTCACGCCCCTCACCTACATCCATGTAGGCGACGCAGAGTTGGCGCACACAGGGGGTAAGCTGAGCAAGTTACCGTCTGGATTTCTCACCGCTTCATAGATCGAGGCTGACTTCCTTGCCGTTCATGGCAAAGAACCGGGCAGTCACCTTGTCCATTGTTGCGATATGCTGATCCAGCCACTGCGGTAGTTCGATGCGCAGATACGCCGCCAGTGGCTCCAGTTCGCGTGATTGTTTCCAGGCGTCGATTTTCTCGTTTGCCAAGGCAATCTGGGCGTCGTGTTCGCTCTTGTGGATCGGGTAGGGTGGAAAATTGATTGCCTGCATCTGTACTTCCTCGCCGCGGAAATGGGCGGTCATGTGTTGCAGGAATTCATCGAGTTTCGCGTCCAGTGCATCGTCACTGGTGTTTCCAGCTTCATGTGCCTGCATCAGCTCGTCCAGCTCATTGAGCATGTCGGCTTCTTCATAGTGGATTCGATTCATGGAATCGACTTCGACCACGCAGATGGATGATTTGTCGACGACCGGCATGGGCAGGGTTCTCCTTGGTGGGAAGAGGGTGGGGCAGTGTGCATACGGTACGATCTTGGTGATCGCTATTGCATTGAGGTCGATCAAGTCGCGAAAATTCTATGGCGTCTGCGTGATTGGGGAAAGAGTCGGGGGGTTACTGATGGTAAAATCTGCGCTCCTCCTGCGAATCATCAGAACATGACCACGCCTGCAATCCAGACGCTCCAGAACGTTTTCGGCTACGACAGCTTTCGCCACCATCAGCAGGAGATCATCCAGGCTGTGCTTGATGGTGAGGATGTGCTGACCTTGATGCCGACGGGAGGTGGCAAGTCGCTCTGCTTCCAGATCCCGGCATTGTTGCGCGAGGGGGTGGCCATCGTCGTGTCGCCACTGATTGCGCTGATGCAGGATCAGGTCAATGCGCTGCAGCAACTGGGGGTGCGCGCGGGGTTTCTCAATTCGACATTGGACTACGACAGCCAGGCCGACATCGAGCAGGCGGTGATGCGTGGCGAAATCGATCTTCTCTACGTTGCGCCGGAGCGGCTATTGACAGAGCGCATGCTCGGTTTGCTCGATCGTGCGCCGTTGTCGCTTTTTGCCATTGACGAAGCCCACTGCGTATCTCAGTGGGGGCATGATTTCAGAAAGGAATATCAGCAGCTGCGTATTTTGCACGAACGCTACCCGGGGGTGCCGAGAATCGCGCTGACGGCAACGGCGGATTGCCGTACCCGGGAAGAGATCATCCAGCAGCTCGGTTTGCAGCAGGCCAGGGTGTTCATCAACAGCTTTGACCGTCCCAATATCCGCTATGCGATTGCCGAGGGGCAAAACAGCCGTGATCAGCTGTGGCGCTTTCTTCAGCAGGAGCACCCTGACGATGCGGGGATCGTCTACTGCCTGTCACGCAAGAAAGTCGAGAGCATCGCGGCCTGGCTGGAGGGCAAGGGCAGGGTCGCATTGCCCTACCACGCGGGTTTGCCGGCAGCGACCAGGCAGCGGCATCAAGAGCGTTTCCTGCGTGAGGATGGTGTCATCATTGTCGCCACGATCGCTTTTGGCATGGGTATCGACAAGCCGGATGTGCGTTTTGTCGCGCACCTGAATCTGCCCAAGAGTATTGAGGCTTACTACCAGGAGACCGGGCGTGCCGGGCGCGACGGTGAGCCGGCCAATGCGTGGATGGCGTATGGTTTGCAGGATGTCATCATGCTGCGGCAGATGACCCAGGACAGTGATGCGGATGAGCAGTACAAGCGTGTGGTACACCAGAAGCTGGAGGCGATGCTGGGGCTGTGCGAGCTGTCCACCTGCCGCCGTCAGGCGCTGTTGGCCTATTTCGATGAGACCCTGGAAGAACCCTGCGGTAACTGCGACAACTGCCAGATTCCACCCGAGACCTGGGATGCCACCGTCGCCGCGCAAAAGGCGCTCTCCACGGTGTATCGCACCGGCCAGCGTTTTGGCGTCAACTATCTGGTGGATGTTCTCGAAGGCAAGGATGACGAGCGTATCCAGCGCTTTGGCCACGACCGCTTGAGCACTTTTGGTATCGGCACCGAATTTTCGGCTGTCGAGTGGCGCGGCATCTTCCGCCAGCTGATTGCGCTGGGGTATCTTGCGGTCAATGCCGAGAGCCATGGTGCGTTGCAGCTCACCGCGAAATGCCGCAGCCTGTTGCGCGGCGAAGAAACGCTGCAACTGCGCAAGCAGCGCAAGGCAGCCAAATCCGCCCGCGAGAAAAAAGCGCTCAAGGCTTCAGCCCTTCGGTCGGTCGATCAGCCGCTGTTCGAGGCGCTGCGTGAACTGCGGCTTGAGCTGGCAAAAGCCCAGGAAGTGCCCCCTTATGTGATATTTCACGACACGGTATTAATGACGATGGCGCGCAGCCGGCCCTCGACGTTGGAAGAGTTCGCGACGATCAGCGGTGTCGGCGAGCAGAAACTGCAACGCTACGGCGAAGACTTTCTGGGCGTGATCAAGACATACCCGTTGCCCGAAATATTCGATAACAAGCTCAGCGACACCGTCAATGAAACACTGCTGCTGTTCCATGATGGCATGGATGTGGACGCCATTGCCCAACAGCGATCCATCAAGACCACGACCGTGTTTTCCCACCTGGCTGATGCCATCGAAGCCGGGTTGCTCGACGTGCGGGATGTGCTTGACCTCGACGATGCACAGTTCGATGAAATTCTCGCCGCTATGGAAGAGATGAAAGCCTGCGAAGAAGGTCGGCTGAAACCGCTATTCGACGCCCTCGGCGAGCGTTTCGACTACGGTGTGCTCAGATGTGTGATGGCGGAGTATTGTGTCTGAGCTGGGGGGATCCTGGTTAGTCCTCAACGCTGAACCCAGCATAACGTGCAAAATGATTGCCGCGCTCCCTGAAGTCACGATAACTGCCATAACTGGGTGCGCCCGGCGACAGAATGATGACGCCGCCCGGCGGGGTGGATGCCGCCGCCTTGGCAACCGCATCTTTCATGTCTGTTGCCGCGATGACCGGCAGATCGGGGTTGGCACGCCTGAGTGTCGATGCGATGCGCTCCGCATTGCCCGGCAGTGTAATCACACAGTTCAGATTGCTGTTGCGCGATGCCTCGGCGAAAACGTGCCAGTCCAGATCGCGGTCGTAGCCGCCGAGCAGCTGCGTGCATGGCTTTCCGGGAAAGCTGCGCAGTGCCGCCAACGCCGATTCAGGGGTAGTGGATATGCTGTCATCGACATATTGCATGCCATTTCGTTGCCCGAGTATCGAGAGCCGGTGAGGCAGGCCCTTGAAGCTGTTTAGGTGAGAGAGAACCTCGTCGGGCTTGATGCCAAGCTGGCGGATCGTCGTTAGTGCGGCGCAGATGTTCAGCAGATTGTGTTCCCCGGGAAGTGGTGAATCAGAGGCATCGAGCAGTGTTTTGCCGCGCTCGACAATGCTGCCATCGATGCAGTGCATGCCGCTGGGGTCGTTATAGGTGACGAGTGTGTCCAGCGTTGTAATTGTGTCGGGAAGATGCCGCTTTTCCCGTTCGACAATGACGGAGCGTATGCCTGGGTCACGGAGGAAATCGGTTTTATCGCGATAATATTGCTCGGTGCTGCCATGCCAGTCGGTATGCTCGGGAAACAGGTTCAGCAGCAGGGCGACTTCGGCATTGCAGCGCAGTCCGGTCGCCTGATAGCTCGATAGTTCCATGACCCAGAACTCGGGTGGCTCGTCGGGCGCAAATGCCTCCAGCGCGGCTGTGCCGATATTGCCGATCAGTTGTGTGCGCCTTCCGCTGGCGTTGAGCAGATGCGCGATCAGTGACGAGGTGGTGCTCTTACCCTTGGTGCCGGTAACGATCACCAGGCGCTCATGCGGGTGTGCGTCGCACCACAGCTGGGTTCCTGAGGTCAGCTCTGTGCCGGATGCGATTGCTGCCTTGATTTCCGGCCGGTAAGGCGAGATGCCGGGGGACTTGATAATGACGTCGTATTGCTCAAGCGCATGAAATGCAGCGCCGCCGCTGCGGAAATCCACTTCGGGAAAAGCATCCTTGCGTTCAGCCTGCTGCTGAATGAATGCGGTATTTTCTTCCAGAACCGAGATACGGCTGTGCTGCAAGCTGTCGTGCAGCAATCTCAGCGCAGCCCGGCCTTCGGTGCCAAAACCCATAATGGCAACGTGCTTTCCCTCAAGATCCGAAATGGGCACCAACGATCTCCAGATATTGTGGCGGAATATGATGCCGGGAAGTCGCGCTCAAATATTTTTCCGGAAGTTTTTCAGCTGCGTCTATGCCGGGTAACACCCGCTGCCGGAAATAGTTGACGATAACATCGTCTTTCCACTCACCCTGCTGCGACAGAAGAACAAAGGCGGCAGCGCATTCGGCTTCTTCGCCGACACATTCGAATGGTTTGTGCGCATCAATGCCCAGTAGCGCCTCGTAGCCCGTTAGCTGGTTTTTATCGTCGAGCAGGTTCTTGCCAAAAATATCGATCATCTGGCGTTTGTCGAGGAAGGGCGCCAGTGCCAAGAATACAAAACGGCATTTGGGGCAGTTGAGGCACCAGCGTGATGATGGGGCGGTGCGATTGATGGTGAAATTGCTGTTGCAGCTGGAAAACACATCGTGGTATTGCTGGTGGCGTGAGAACTGCCGTGCAATCGCAAGCTCGGACCAGGGGCGTAGCAGCGAAAAATAATCGATATTTGACACAACGTGATGCCTGATGTGACGGGCCAGTGCGATTTCGAAATCCAGCCCTTTGCTGTACTGATGATTGACGACGAAGCCGTCATCGAGCTGCAGATTGCCTTCATTGGCCGAACGCTCGTTGGACAGCACAACAGCACCCTGTCGATGAATGATCGCAGTGCAAATAGCAATCACCGAGACAATGGCGGTTACGGGCACATGTCCATTCAGCGCGCCTTGCCGGTTGAGTTCGAACAGTGTGGGTGACAGCTGCCGTTGTGCGCTGAGCCAGGGCAGGCCCGATCGTTCCGCTGTTTGCCGGATTGGTTCGGCCTGGCCTACCGAAAACAGCGTCACTGGCTGACCAGCCGCTTTCAGTGTCTCGATCGAGACGATCGAATCCTTACCACCGCCGACTGGCACCAGGACGCCATGGGTTTGGCTGAGTTCGATGGAGCCTTCCGCTGTCGGACCGCCATCAGGGAAATGGATGCGATCGTGCAGTCGAATATCGTTGCGAAAGGCAAACTCTCCGAGGCCATGCCGGTAGAGCGTTTCCACCAGTGCCGCAGTCTCTGGGTCGGGCGGCAGGGCGCTGAAGCTGAGATCCGGTGGGATGGCGGCCTTGTAATAGCTGATCCCGGCAAACAGGTGGAGCAGCGACAACGCCTTGCTCAGCGCCTGCTTCTGGCCGCCGGAAAGGGGTGTGGATGGTGCCGGGAAGCGCACTGTCTCCTCGAACAGGTAGCTGTCGTCTAACCCATACCGCAACGTTGCCGTCATGGTCTGCTCGTCGAAGCTGAAGCCCATGAAGTGGAAACAGTCGATGTCCCGGGGGTTAAAACCTGTGTGCATGTGCTGGGTATGAGTGGGGGCGAGGAGGAGGCTGGCCTGCGTAGTTTACCGCATTGCCAATGCGAATGGCCATGCTGCGATGTTGCCGCCCGGCAAGGAATTGCCGCTTTGCCAGGGTAAAGCGGTCACACGAGCTTTGTCGCCGTGGCGATTTTCGCCCGCTGATTGCCAGATCCGGCGTGTTTATCCGGCAAGTCTTTGCCGCCTGTGGTTTTCGGGAGCGAGAGCTTTCACAATGCAGCCATGCACTGACGGGGGCAAAGATCATCCGCAGCGCAATAAAAAACAATAACAATAAAAACGATCAGGCTGAGATAATGAAAACAATAAAAAAGATCAGTGTGCTTGGGTTAGTCAGTGCTTTAACGCTTGTCAATGCGGCATGTGTGCCAGAAGAGTCTGGCTCCGAGAGTTCTGCCGTTGCATCAGGGAGTGGTCTCAACGGCAGGGGGTATGATCAAGCCATCACAGTCACGCCGGAAGAGGTCGAGCGCTCTTTCGAAACGGCGGCGTGTGACCTGAGTGAGCTGCAACGGGAAATGCTCGAACTGGTCAACAAGGCGCGTGCCGAAGGGCAGTACTGCGGTAAAGAATATTATCCTCCGGTGGGGGCGCTGACCTGGAATTGTACGCTGGTGAAAGCTGGTGAAATTCATAACGCCGATATGGTGAAGAACAACTTCTTTGCGCACGAGGGTTCTGATGGGTTGAAGGCTGGTGCCCGCCTGGATCGTGTTGGCTACAAGTGGGCGACTTATGGAGAAAATCTGGCGGCTGGCTTTATCGAACCCAAAGATGCCATGGTGGCGCTGCTCGACAGTCCCGGGCACTGCCGCAATATCATGGGTGCAAAATACCAAGAATTTGGTGCAGCTTCCATCTTTTATACCGAAGCTGAGTATAGCCACTATTGGAGCCAGCTCTACGGCACCAAGCTTTGACGGCTGCCATGCTGTCCTCGCCGCAGTCGGATTGCGTTGCTTTCTCGAAATGACTGTAACTACTCAGCCCATTAAATCAAAATGGGGTAATTTTCCCGCAAAAACCAACGCCAACGCATCGGATGCACTCAGCCCTTGTTTTCGACAAGTGGATAAATAGCCCCGAATACGACAAAACAT
>JALSHZ010000032.1 GCA_026981985.1 Gammaproteobacteria bacterium
GCCGTGGCAGAGGGCTGGGACGGAAGCACCACTGCTTGATTGGCCACGAAACAATACCACCATTCTTTCCAAGTGCTGAGGCCAACAAACCTGATCTCCCGCTTGTTGTCCTCACCATTCATATCAAGCGAGGTGGTATGAGTTTCGCGCTCATCAATGCTACGATTCTTCCAACACCTCCTCGCACAGCGCGAGTTCCATTTTTTGCTCGTCCAAAAAACGGAACCCAAAAAAGGACGCCCCAACACACGCTTGATTCCGCTGCCGGGTACGCCTTCCGGGGTCAGCTTGAGCGGCTTCCTGCCGCGCAAGCTTCAACCGGCCATCCATGGCCGGTTGCCCCCTCCAGTCGCGCCCGGCAGCGGCGCGTGTGAAGGGGGAAGGAAAAGCGGGATACCAGTAGCTATTCGACGGCCGGCTCAGTATCATTTTCGTTACTTTGTAGTGTGTGCCCGCGCAGCGGACTGGGGCGCTGAGTAGTTACGTTCCCCAAAGTAACTGATCCGGCGAACAGCACCGCCGATGCGGTCAGCACATGCCAGCTTTTAGGCAATGACAAACGGTGGATTTTTCTACGCCCGCATAACTACCTGCTGGCCGCCTTTTCTTCAAGCCTTTCAACCAACCAGAGCTTGATGAAGCAGGTTCTAAACGCCGGAACCAGACACTCCCTGATTTGGCAGAACAACTATCCCGCCTGATCCGACAACTCCCGAACCTGCTCCCGCGCCAGCTCGATAAAGCCTCGCATCCACGGCGCATCGCTGTCCTGCTTGCGCGTGGCGAGGTAGAGGTGACTGTGGAGGCCCTTTTCACCGATCCGCAGCGTATATAGCTCGGGTCGGTTGTTGAACTCCAGCAGCGCCCAGTCGGGCAGTACGCAGACGCCACGCCGGCTCGCGACCCACTGAATCATCATGACCGTCAGCTCGGTGGTGCGCCGCTGCGCCGGGCTGACCCGAGCCGGATCGAGGAATTGGCGGAAGATATCCAGGCGGTGGCGGTCCACTGGATAAGTAATCAAGGTCAGCTCGCTGAAATCCGCTGCCTCGACGTAACCGCGGCGCTGCGCTGTCTCCACCAGCGGATCGTGCCGATGCGCCACCAGCACCGCCTCATAGTCCAGCAGCGGGTGGTAATCCAGCGCCGGCTCGTCCTCGGGATCGGCCGTCACCACCAGATCGAGTACGCCGCCCAGCAGCGCCGCCTTCGCATCGAAGCTGTGCCCCATGCGGATATCAACGTCGATATCCGGCCAACGCTGCTGATAGCGCGCCAGTGTCGGCATCAGCCAGGCAAAACAGCTGTGACATTCGATGGCGATATGCAGGCGCCCCGCCCCGCCACTTGCCAGGCGTTGCAGGTCCGTCTCCGCCGTGCGCACCGCCGGCAGCACCTCGTCCGCCAACTGCAACAGCCGCTCCCCGGCCCGGGTAAAACGCACCGGCCGGCTCTTGCGTTCGAACAGTTGCAAGCCCAAGTGCGCCTCCAGCGCCTTGATCTGGTGCGACAACGCCGACTGCGTCAGATGCAACGACTCCGCCGCGGCTTGCAGGCTGCCAAGATCACGCAACGCCCGCAGCGTGCGCAGGTGTTCCAGCTTCAGGTACATCGGTCTCGACTATACGCGCCGGGCGGCGCGCCACGAAGATTGCGAAAATACAGCCCATGGATCAATTGCATCCCATATTCCCTCCCGGTTGTTCGTGATGGCGACTTACCACGCTCAGCAGCAGCGCGACCATAACAATACACCAGACGATCGCCGGGCCAGATGGCAGATCGAACAGGGCGGACAGCAGCAAGCCGCCGCCGTAGCCGACCGCGCCGATGCCCCAGGCCAGCGCCAGCCCGTTGCCGCGCTCGGCCGTGGCCAGGGCCGGCACGATCAGGCTGGTGAACACCAGATAGACCCCCACCAGCTGCACCGAGGCGGTGATGGCCAGCGCAAACAGCAGATAGAAACCGAACCCCCGCCGCATCGCGGCGATGCCGAACCACAGCGCCAGCAACACGGCATAGCCCAGCGCCACCGGCAGCAGTTGTGGCCAGTCGGTCCACAGAATCTGGCCGGAGAGCAGCGTCTGCATGTGTTCGCCACCGTGGGGATTGTGTGCCACCAGCAGCAAGCTCGCGGTGGCGGCCAGCACAAAGACGACGCCGATCAACGCTTCCTGCCGTTTGGCGCAACGTTGCTCCAGCCAGCCCAGCAGCAGCGCACCGCTCAGTGCGGCGCCGCCAGCCGCCAGTTGCGTGCCCCATCCGCCCGGCGCCCAGTCTTGCAACTGCGCCGCTAGCATGCCCAGCCCGGCGATCTGGGCAATGGCCAGGTCGATGAAGATGATGCCCCGTTTCAGCACCTCCCGCCCCAGCGGCACATGGGTGGCCAGCACCAGCAGCCCGGCGCAGAAGGCCGGGCCTAGAATAGCGGGATCGAGCGCCTGCCAGTCGATAGCGATGCTCACTGTAACGCCCCGAGCAGGCGCGTCAGCGTATCCTCGAACAACGTGAACAGGTCCTGCGCCGCATCGCTGCCACCGACGGTGAATGGCAGCACCACTTCGGGAATGCCGGTTTGCCGGGACAGCCAGCGGGCTGGTGCCGGGTCGAGGTAAGCCGCGCGCAGAATCAGGTCGGCAGGTTGCGTGGCCAGCTGCGTTTTCAGCGCAGCGAGATGCCCCGGCGTTGGCGGCAGGCCCGGTTTGGGTTCCAGCGTCGCCACCCGCTGCATGCCGAGCCAATCCAGCAGATAGGGCCACTGCCGATGCTGCACCACCACCTGGCGTCCCCGCAGCGGCGCGGCACGCTCAGTCCAATCCGCCATTGCCTGCTGCCAGCGGTCGGTGAAGTCGCGCAACCGTTGCCGGTAGTGGTCGGCCCGGTCCGGGTCGATGCTGGCGAGCCGCGCGGCCAAGGCCTTGGCGATGCGCGCGATATTGCGCGGATCGGTATGCACATGGGGATTGCCCTGGGCGTGGACATCGCCTTCGGCGCGATCCAGGTGGCTTGGCCGCTCCAGCAGCGGCAGCTGTTCGGCTGCCAGGAAATGGCCCGGCCGGCCCGGTTGCACCTTGCCATTGCTTGCCTTGCGCAGCAGCAAGGGCAGCCAACCGATCTCCAGCTCCGCGCCGGTGCAAACCAGCAGGTCGGCGCGGCGCATGCGCGCGATCAGGCTGGGCCGAGCCTGGATATGGTGTGGGTCCTGCCTGGCGGTGGTGGCAGTGAACACCTTCACCGCGTCACCGCCCAGTTCGCGGGTTAAGGCCGCCCATTCAGGTTCGCAGGCGAAAACCTGCAACGTGGCCAATGCGGGCCACGGCAACAGTGCAATCAACAACATCAGAATACGTAACATGCTGGCCTCCTCAGAATGCGTGGGCGCCGTGACTGCCAAGGCTCATGGTGTATTGCAAGAAAATCTGATGATCCGTTTTCTCATAAGAATCATCATGGTTATATTGCAGGCGAACGCGACTAAACTCACTGGGCAACCACTCCAGCATGGCACTGGTGCGTTTGGGTGTATGGCCTTCATTATCCAGTCCCGCCTCACCTAATACATCGGTATCAGAACCTGAGTTGGTGCTGTCTAGCTGGCCATAGCGTAACCCAGCTCGCCATTGCGATTTAAACTGGTAGATTGCTTGTGCATACCAGCCTTTTTGACGCCCGTCATAGCTGGTGGTTTCCACGGGAGGACCGCTATTGACCATGGTTACTGCTCCGTCTTCCTTGCGGTCAAAATACTCAAACTGGAGTTTTATATTTTTATTTTTGGGATTGCCACTGGGTGCCCATTTATATACCAAGTCCAGTGCGCTAATTTTACTATCACCAGTGAATGAAGGAGTCTCTGCCGCACCGCCCCCATGCGCATGGCCGCCACTTTCACGACCGTCGATGTCATTCGCCTGCCAGTGGCTCAGGCCCAACTGCCAGCTATGCTCAATACCAATATCACCGCCTATATCGGCAAAGGCAGTCCATGCACCTACACCATTGGTTCTCCCACCTGCAGGGTGACGACTACCGCTCAATACTTCTGCACCCAATTGCAGAAAGGTATTTGTGGGCGCAACATAGGTAAATTGCACACCATCATCAAGCAGTTGGTTACCAAACAGACCTCGATATATCAATGGTGCATCGGCAAAATCCCAATAGTGAGCGTGTTGCTTGTTGAGATAACCGATCTCTGAAAGAAAACGACCTGCTTTTACGGTCATGCCGTTACCCAAACCAAGCGTTTGCACAGAGGCTTCTTCCCGCTCAACTTCCGTTGCCCCCTCATGCTCAGCAACTGCAAGCGTCGTTTTACCGTAAAATTTATCGTCGATATTGGCACTCATCACCAGTTCGGTATGACCTACCGACAAACCCTTTTCGCCCAAGCCTGCTTCACCACCGAGAGCAAAACCTGGCAATTCATAGTTTTCTGGGTCGTTATCAAAACTGGCGTAACGACCATCCAGAATCAAACTGATGGCAGGGTTACTAACCCGGCAAAAACCTACCAGACATCAAGTTATTACATATTGCACATGTGACTCATGAAAAAACCGCTTGATCAAATCGGTACTTTTCTGCAGCGAACGCAGTGCAGAACGCGCACGGG
>JALSHZ010000033.1 GCA_026981985.1 Gammaproteobacteria bacterium
ACGGCAATACGCCCTGACAGGTGCTTCGTCCGAAAAAAGCGGGCTACGGGGCGGCAGCCATTCTATCTTTGTTATAAACGGGCCATGTAAATCAATGACTTGGGGCTTAACTTAATGGCATTGCCCTATTCACCTGAGCTGAACCCGGACGAACTGGTTTGGAACCATGTCAAAACCCACCGATTGGGTCGAACCGTCGTGAAAACCAAGGAAGCGCTCGCTACCCGTGCGCGTTCTGCACTGCGTTCGCTGCAGAAAAGTACCGATTTGATCAAGCGGTTTTTTCATGAGTCACATGTGCAATATGTAATAACTTGATGTCTGGTAGGTTTTTGCCGGGTTAGTAAACGACGAGAGTTCCTTGTGGTAGGCAGCACCAAACTCGGGAATAAACGCCCAGAATGGCGTCAGCACCAGCGTGACCAGAATATAGATGGGGTAAATGCGAATAATGCGTTTGAGCAAATAGCGGCGTGTGCGTTCGGGGCGGCCAATATCATGGCGGTGAACATGGTAGATGATGAAACCGCTGAGAACGAAGAAAAACTGTACCCCTGCATCACCCAGATCGAACAGACTTCGCCACCATGAATCACCAAACACCCCCGCGACTTCACGGTTAGCGTGATGATAGACCACCAACAGCGCGGCAAGCCCGCGAAATACCTGAAGAAGCGATATCATGAACCATCCATGTCAAATCCAGAAACCCCGTGTCATGGTTTGACAAGTTCAAAAATAATTGGTTCCCATTCCTACGCTGGTATTGCGCCTGGCCCGCATTACGCAGCCACGCTATTCCGCTCAGGAATCCGGTGTAGAATCCACCATAAGTGAACGATATGGAAATCACTATGCTCGAATTCCTCCCGATGCTGATCGGCCTGCCCATATTGCTGATCTGGCCGGTCTGGTTTCTGCGCAACAAGCGCCAGCCATCAAGCCCGCTGATCACTCTGCTGGCCATACCCGGGCTGCTGCTGTGGTTCCTGCTGATTTTGCTTGGCGTAGGCCCGGTCAGCCAGAACCTGCTCTATGAGCCGCTGGGCATTGGCATGATCGCGGTCATGCTCGCCTACTGGAAGTTGTTCAAACTGGACAGGACGAACCCTGAAAGATCGGGTCAGACCGTGGTGGTTTTGATGCTGTTGGCGACGCTGGCGGTACGGTTGACGATGCCGGCTTGAGGCTAGCCCCTATTCCAATCCATAGAACCCCGGAAACAGCAGCAGCGAAATCACCACCGCCGCCTGGATCAGAATAAACGGCACCACACCACGATAGATATCCACGGTTCGCACCTCGGGCGGCGCGACGCCTTTGAGGTAGAACAGGCTGAAGCCGAACGGTGGCGTCAGAAAAGACGATTGCAAGTTCATCGCAATCAAGATGGCAAACCACAGCGGCGCAACACCAAGCGCATCTGCCACCGGTGCCAGAATGGGGACGATGATAAAGCTGATTTCAACGAAATCGATGAAGAACCCCAGCACCATGATCGCCAGCATCGACAGGATCAGAAAACCAACGCGGCCACCCGGCAAATCCGACAGCACCTCTTCGACAATGACATCACCACCGGTATAGGTGAAGGCCATCGAAAACGCGGTTGCGCCAAGCAAAATAGCGAATACCATCGCCGTTACCTTGACCGTCTCCAGCGCCGACTCGTACACCATCGACCAACTGAACTGGCGATAGATCGCGGCCAGAATCAGCGCACCCACACCGCCCAGGGCTGAGGATTCCGTCGGCGTCGCAATGCCCATGAAAATCGACCCCAGCACCACCAGCATCAACGTCAGCGGTGGAATAATGGCCACGACGGCATGCCAATAATGCTCGCGACGTGTCGTTACACCCACCTCCATTGGCAATGCAGGTGCCGCATCGGGCCGGCGAAAGCTGACCCACAGAATGTAGATGATATAGGCGCCCACCAGCACCACACCCGGGCCAACCGCGGCCTTGAACAGGTCACCGACCGGAATGCCCAGCACGTCGCCGAGAATAATCAGAATAATCGACGGCGGAATGATCTGCCCCAGCGTGCCAGCAGCGCAGATCGTGCCGCAGGCCAGCGCCTTGTCGTATTTGAATTTCAGCATCACCGGCAATGAGATCAGCCCCATCGCCACCACTGAAGCACCGACCACGCCAGTCGATGCTGCCAGTAGCGCGCCAACCAGCACGGTGGAAATGGCGAGGCCGCCCCGCACCTTGCCAAACAGCCGTCCCATCGCTTCGAGCAGTTGTTCGGCGAGTTTCGTCTTCTGCAGCACAATGCCCATGAAAATAAACAGCGGCACTGCCATCAGCACCGTATTCTCCATGATGCTTTGAATGCGAAACGGCATGAAGGCGAACAGCTCGGGCCCTTCGGAGAACACCCCAAACAGCAGCGCGACGCCACCGAAGGTGAAGGCCACCGGGAAACCGGCCAGCAACATCAGCAAGGCGACGACGAACATGACGATTCCGATCATGACAGCAGCTCCGGATCAGCGCTCAAACGGGCGGTGGCGGAACATAATCGCTCCGCTCTACGCCGCGCAAAATATTGATCGACTTCAACAGCAGGCCAATCCCGCTGATCGCCATCGAGAAAAATGCAAACGGAATCACCGCCTTGATGACCCAGCGATATGGCAAACCACCCGGATCACCGGAAGTTTCCCCCAGCGCATACGCTTCAGCCGCAAAGCCAACCCCATACCAGCCCACCAGCAGCGCGAACGGCAGCAGCAGAAACAGGCTACCGAAGATATCGATCCAGGCGCGGCGCTGTGGTGACAACCGTTCATAGATCACATCGACACGCACATGCCCCTCAGCACGCAGCGCATAGGGCACACCCAGCAGGAACATGGCCGCATAAAGATGCCACTCCAGCTCCTGCAAGCCGATCGAGACATCATTGAAGACATAGCGGGAGATGACATCATAGAAGACGTTGAACAAAAGCAGCACGAACAGCACTGCGGCCACCTTGCCAAGCAGGTCGGAAAAGCGATTGATCAGATGTTCGAGCTTCAGTAGCGACATAATGGTCCGGGCAGCAGAGCCTGTATCGAATAGCAACGGGCGATCCGGCGCAGCGTGACCCTGATGGGGTCACGCTGACACCAGCCAGCTTTGCAGATGACAGCTTATCAGTCAGACAGACTATCGAGATAAGCGCGGTCGGAGATATCGGTCCACTTTCTGACTTTCGCCAGATAGTTTTTCTGCGACTCGATGACCTCTTTCGCCAGCGGATCGGCTGCGGCCCGTTCGGCCAGCAACGCCTCGTTGGCCTTGCGCAGCGCGTCCATCACCTCTTTGGGGAAAGTCTTGACCTTGATGTTCGGATACTCGGTCTTCATCTTGGCCCAGTTCTCCGCGCTCTCGTGATAGGACTGGATATACATGTCGTAGGCTGCCGTTTTCATCGCGGTGATCAGGATCTCCTGCAGATCGGGCGGCAGCTTGTCGAACTTGCGCTTGTTGACGAGGAATTGCAGCTCGGTGGCCGGCTCGTGCCAACCGGTATAGTAGTAAGGCGCGATCTTGTGAAAACCCATACGCAGATCCAGCGACGGCCCCACCCACTCCAGCGCATCGATGGTATTCCGCTCCAGCGCGGTGTAGAGCTCGCCAGCCGGAATATTCGTCGGCTTTGCGCCCACCTTGGCCAGCACTTCACCGGCAAAACCCGGTATGCGCATTTTCAGGCCTTTCAGATCATCGACCGACTTGATCTCCTTGCGGAACCAGCCGCCCATCTGATTGCCGGTGTTGCCGCCGGGAAAGGAGAGCAGCCCATGTTTGTCATAGACCTTTTTCATCAGCTCCATGCCACCGCCGTGATAAAACCAGGCATACTGCTCCGGCGCGATCATGCCGAACGGCATGGTGGTGAAATAGAGCGTATTGGGATCCTTGCCCTTCCAGTAATAAGAGGCCGAATGCCCCATGTCATATTGGCCCGACTTCACCATGTCGAAAATACCGAAGGCAGCCTTGTGCTTGTTCTTCGCATCGATGGTGATCTTCAGGCGACCGTTGGACATCTTTTCGGCCATCGCGGCCATGTTCTTGGTGGCACCGCCAAAAATCGGGAAGTTGGGCGGCCAGCTTTCGGCCAGCTTCAGTTTGTAAACCTTGTCGGCGGCCATGGCGGGTGACAGTAGCGTGGCGGCGAGCGCCAACGCAGACAGCAGTTTTCCGGTGAATTTCAAATGGATCATGTGTCGTCCTTCCAGATTGTTGTTGGTTGGCAGAATGGATGCACAGTTGTCAATTGGCAATCGATCGCATGATACTCCACTCATCGCCCCGACCACAAAGGCGACAGCAATACAAATCGCCTGACAATATGACCGCTTCCCATGTCGACATCGTGCTGGCCACGCTGAACGCCCGCTATAT
>JALSHZ010000034.1 GCA_026981985.1 Gammaproteobacteria bacterium
TCGAAACCCTGTTCTCGGAAAGCACACTACCGGAAATCTCCCGTCAGGGCCTGGCGACAGTGAATTTCATGGCTATCAAGGAGCGCTCGGGCATTATCCGCGCCGTACTCACGGGTACCTTTGCTAGCAACGCCTTCGCAGCTGGCATGCGAGATAGATTCATCACCCTGCTGGCCGAACAGCAGGTGTTCAAGAGAAAATTCGATCATTTTACCGACAGCAAAACCCGTAGCGCCTACGCAGCACTCACCAACCAACCCGTATTTACCGAAACAGCAGGTATGATCGATACCGCAAAGACGCGGGAAAGCAATTTCGGTATCGACGCCGCCGACTGGTTCGAAAAACAAACCCGAAAAATCAACGAACTGAAATCCTTCGAAGACAAGCTCACACAGCAGGTCGGCAGGGTGATGGAGCAACAATCAAGCGCCTCAAAGAAAAAACTGTGGGCCGAGACACTCCTCGGCGCTCTGGTCTTACTGGCGACCATGCTACTAAGCTGGAGACTCATCAGACGCCTCAGTGCCGAATCAGCAGCATTGTCGGATGCACTGGAAAATATATCCAACGGCGACCTGAGCAAACATAAACTCGACTATGTCGGCCCTGCATTTTCCGCGCTAGAACGGATGCGCAAAAAATTGGTCGATATCAATACCGCAATAGGCAATGTAACGCATACGGTTCGAGCCAGCGCAAAAGAAATCTCCGCTGCCAACACCTCATTATCACAACGCGCCGAGGAGCAAGCGACCAATCTGGAAAAAACCGCCGCGAGCATGGAACAGATTACCGCGACGGTGAAATTGACCTCTGAAAACCTGCTGCAAGGCACACAACTGTCGGAGGATGCCAAAACAATGGCCAATGAAGGCCAGCAAATCGTTGGCAAGGCAGTCGAGGCAATGAACGAGATCAACGAAGACAGCAAAAAGATCGCGGATATCATCAACGTGATCGATGATATCGCTTTCCAGACGAACCTGCTGGCGCTGAACGCAGCCGTTGAGGCCGCTCGTGCTGGCGAACAGGGCCGTGGTTTCGCCGTAGTCGCTACCGAGGTCCGCAACCTGGCGCAGCGTTCTGCCAACGCAGCCCAGGAAATCAAGACCCTGATCGAAGCCAGCGTGAGCAAAATCCATGGCGGCAGCACCCTGGTCAACGCCTCCGGCGACAGCCTGCAAGGGATCGTCGAAGCAGTTACCAAGGTCAGCAATATCATTTCTGAAATTTCGACTGCCGGACAGGAGCAAGCCATTGGCGTGGAGCAGATCAATGACTCCCTCATGAAGCTTGATGACGTGAATCAGCAAAATACCTCGATGGTCGAAGAAGTCGCGGTATCAAGCAAGATACTCGAAGAACAATCAACGGAACTCGAGCAATTGATCTCGTTCTATCGCTACGAAGCAGGCACTGTCGCAGACCCCCACCCCACGCAACAACTGGATCAGGAACCTAAGCGCAACGACGAGACTCCCCCCCAACCAGTAGTCCGCTAAACGAACGCCGTTCAAGTGACCGCCCCTGGTCCGCAGCACCAGTTCGGAACACTTCTGCAGCCGTGACAAGCACCGAAGACAATGATGATGTGTGGGAAGCGTTTTAACCAACTACGCGCCAAGGCTGTTCGACACGACCTCGAAAACATCGGCTGAGAGCGGCGTTTTCGAGGCAATACGCTTGAGCGCCTCGCACATCGATGCCTGGCGCTGATCATCATAGCGACGCCACCGCGAAAACACCTTGGCGAGGCGTGCCGCGATCTGGGGGTTGATTTCATCCAGCGCAATAACCATATCAGCAGCGAAGCGATAGCCAGCACCGTCACGACGGTGAAAACCAATGGGATTGGCCTGCGTGAAAGCACCGATCAACGCCCTCACCCGGTTCGGATTCGTCATCGAGAAGCCGGGATGGGACATCAACCCCTTGACGACATCGAGCGTATCAGCACGTGCCGCGGTCGCCTGAATTGCAAACCATTTATCGAGTACCAGAGGATCATCCTGCCAACGGTCATGAAATAATTTCAGCACCGTTTCTCTTGCATCAGTATCCGTATCCTTGAGCACCTGCAAGACGGCGATACTGTCGGTCATGTTATTCGCTGACGAGTATTGCTGCATTGCAATATCGGCATACTTCTGCTCATCACCAGCAACAAGAAACCCCAGCGCGATATTTTTCAGCCGACGCTTGCCCATGCTGTCAGCATCGAGGCAATACGCCTGATCTGACTGTAACGAGGCATACAATGCATCCCATTGCGCCATGAACACCACCGCGAGCCGTTTCCTTAGTAGTGTTTTTGCCTCATGGATGGCGTCGACATCGACAATATCAAGCTGTTCGCCGATGTAAGTTTCATCAGGCAGTGTCATCGCCTCCGCCAATAGCGCCGGATCACTATTGGCGCTATCACCGAGCAAATGGCCCACCGCCTCGATCAACACCGGATTGACGACCGCGTCCCTGCCCTGTTGCAGATTATCGACCATTGCCAGCAAACAGCGGGTCTGCAACCGCTGCCCCGCATCCCAACGATTGAAATCGTCATTGTCATGTGCCAGCAAGAATGCCAGCTCTTCGTCACTGTAGTCATATTTCAGCTTGATCGGCGCTGAGAAGTGTCGGAAAAAAGATGGTGTCGGCCTTTCATCGAGGTCACGAAATACCAGCGTTTCACGCGCTTGCGTGATCTGAAACACCGCAGCATCGACAGCGGTCCTTCCATTGTCGCAGTGTATTCCCATATCCGCCCCGGCTCGGTCAACCAGTCCGATCTTCATCGGAATAAGAAATGGCTTCTTGTCACTGCTCTCGGGCGTCGGTGGGCAATATTGTTCGAGATGTAATGTAAACGTTCCCTGCGCCGCATCCCACTCGCTTCGAATGGTCACCTCAGGCGTGCCTGCCTGGTCATACCAGCGTTGAAATTGCGACAGATCGACGCCGTTGGCATCTTCCATAGCACGACGAAAATCATCGGTGGTAACGGCTTGTCCATCATGCCGAGAAAAATAAAGATCCATCCCTTTGCGAAAACCCTCGCGACCAAGCAAGGTCTGATACATGCGTACGACTTCAGCGCCCTTCTCGTAGACCGTCAGGGTGTAGAAGTTATTGATTTCGATATAGGACGAAGGCCGCACCGGATGCGCCATCGGGCTTTCATCCTCTGGAAACTGGTGGCTGCGCAAGGCACGTACATCCTCAATACGCTTGACCGGTTCAGATGTCATGTCAGCAGTGAACGACTGATCACGAAAAACCGTCAAGCCTTCCTTCAGGCTGAGCTGAAACCAATCGCGACAGGTAATTCGATTGCCCGTCCAGTTATGGAAATATTCATGCGCGATAACGGCTTCTATATTGATATAGTCGGTATCGGTTGCAGTATCAGGACGCGCCAGCACAAGCTTGGAATTGAAAATATTCAGCCCCTTGTTTTCCATCGCTCCCATATTGAAATCATCGACCGATACGATCATGTAAATGTCGAGATCATATTCACGCCCATAGACTTCCTCGTCCCAGCGCATGGCCTTTTTCAATGATGCCATCGCGTGGGCAGTACGATCGATATTGTGGTGCTCGGTAAATATTTGCAGCGTCACGTCACGCCCCGACTGGGTGCGAAAGCTGTCTTCCCGAACGGCAAGATCACCCGCCACCAGCGCAAACAGATAACTCGGCTTGGGATATGGGTCTTCCCATCTCGCCAGATGCCGCCCGTCCGATAGCCGCTGCTTCTCCACCAGGTTGCCGTTGGAAAGCAATACCGGGTATTTTTTCTCATCAGCAATGATAGTCGTGCTGAAAACCGCCATCACATCCGGACGATCCAGATAGTAGGTGATTTTTCTGAAACCCTGCGCTTCACACTGCGTACAGAAATTCCCACTGGAACGATAAAGGCCTTCCAGCGCGGTATTTTTTTCGGGATGAATTTCTACTTCGGTCGTCACAATAAAGGCGTCAGCCGGTGCGCTGACCACAAGCGAGGTATCCGTCAGGGTATATTCGTCTTGCGACAATTCTCTGCCATCGAGTGCAACCGATTTCAGCGCCAACGCTTCCCCGTCGAGACAGAGTTCATCTGTCTGTTCGTTACTGGCCGGGTTCCGGCGGCATTGCAACTTTGTCGAGACGAGCGTCACATCATCACGTAATTCAAAACGCAGGTCGACACGCTCGATCAGAAAAGGCGGTACCTTGTAATCTTCAAGATGAATAACAGCAGGAGAGGATTCCTTCATTTCTTTTTCCGTAACTACTCAGCCCATTAAATCAAAATGGGGTAATTTTCCCGCAAAAACCAACGCCAACGCATCGGATGCACTCAGCCCTTGTTTTCGACAAGTGGATAAATAGCCCCGAATACGACAA
>JALSHZ010000035.1 GCA_026981985.1 Gammaproteobacteria bacterium
AGTCGGGGACGCGGTCGAAGAAGGTGATGTTGTCGATGATCGAGCCCTTGAAAAGATAGTCACTCTGCAGCACCGCGGCGATGTTGTTGCGCAAGAACCTCAGACCGGCTGCCTGCACGTCGGTTCCGTTCAGGCGGACAACGCCTTCCGAAGCCGGGTATATGCCGCCGAGCACTTTAAGAAGTGTCGTCTTGCCAGTGCCTGAGGGGCCGACGAGAACCACCCGCTCACCCGAGCCGATGGTTGCGTTCACGGATGAAAACACCATCTCCTTGTCTTCTCCGAAACGATACCCGACATCGCTGAGTTGCAACTGCATTTCATCCGGCTCGTACTGAAAATATTCCGAAGGTTCGGGCTCGGATTCCTCAGAAGCAATCTCGCTCAGCCGCTCAAGATGAACCCTGGACATCGAGAGTTCCACGAGTTGATCGAGGATCGAGCTCAGCCTTTGAAAAAACAGGTCGCGGTAGGCGGCGAAGGCAAAAAAGGCGCCAAGCGTGAAGTTGCTGGCAGGGTCCATGACAGCCTTTATCCCGAGATATATGACCAGCACCAGTCCGACATTCAGCACAAGGTCGCGCAGGAAGGTATAGTTGACCTGGTTCGCTTCCAGCTCGGCTGCCGAATTGATGAAACTGGTAAAACGGTTGTTCCAGATCGCTTCGCGCTCGGTCTCGCGCAGGGCGAACTTGATGCTGGCCATGCCGCGCAGACTCTCGATCATCTCCGCCTGCTCGGCGCCCTTCTTCTGCAAGGTGTCATTTACGAGCATGCGCAGGTTCGGGATAAAGAACAGGCGCAGAACGAGGACCAGCACTGTCGTTGCCAGAACCACCAGGCCAAGCGTTGTCGAGTAATAGAACATCATGACAAGCGTGGTGATGCCAAGGAGAACATCCACCAGCGCTGTCACGAAACCGTTGACCAGCAAATCGCGCAATCGGTCCGAAGCATCCAGCCGGGTCAGAAGATCGCCAATGCTGCGTTTTTCGAAATAGGGCAGCGGCAGGGAAAGCAGATATCTGAACAGGTTCGATGTCAGTTGTGACGAAAACTGCGTACTGACGAAGATCACCAGCCGGCTGCGCAGCCATTCGATGATCGGCCGCAGAACATATATGACACCGAAGCCAAGGGCGAAGACCTCGAGCAGAGCCGCATCATTTGTGGGGATCACATAGTCGATCGCCATCTGTGTGAAGAACGGCATCACGATGGCCGCAAGTTGCAACAGCAACGAGAGCACGAGCAACTGCGCAAGCGGAACGCCCAGGCCCTTGACCTGTCGAAAGAACGACCACAGGCCGATCCGGGATTTTTCCTTGCCCTTTCTGAAGTCCGCATCCGGTCGGAGTTCCAGCACCACACCTGTAAAGCTGCGCGAAAGCTCCGGCAGGCTGATGCGGCGTTTGCCAACCGCCGGATCATGGATGATGACATGGTCCTTGCCGATCCTGGCCAGCACCACGAAATGGTTGAACTCCCAGTGCAGGATAGCCGGAAGCGCCAGTTTCGGGAGCGCACCGAGATCGACCTTGAGCGCGCGGCTCGCCAGCCCCATATTCTTCGAGACCCTGATCAGATCATTGAGCGACGCGCCCTGCAGGGTAATGGGAAACTTGCGCCTGAGTGCCGGCAGATCATATTCCTTGCCCCAGTAGGCGGCCACCATGCCAATGCAGGCCAAACCGCATTCCGCCGCTTCTGCCTGACGATAGACCGGAAGAGTTTTGCGAAAGAACATCGGCACCTACAGGATCGGCGAGAGAAGCCACAACAAGAGCGGCTTCTGATCGATGATGATGCTGGCTTCCAACGTCATGCCAGGCGCCAGGCGCAAGGGCGCGTCCGTCTTGCTCACCGGAGCTTGGTCAATGGCAACCGCAATCCGGTATACCGGCTCGGACACACCGATCGGCGCCCGGATCGCACCGGGAAGTTGTGCGGTCTCGTCCACCGAGATCACCTTGCCCTCGAACACGCCGTGCTCGCGAAACGGAAAGGCCGCATACCGGATCTGGACTGTATCGTCCGGCCTGACAAACCCCACGGCGGAGGAAGGAGCCAGCAGCAGTGCCTGAAGCTCGGCCGATTGCGGCGTGATCCGAAACAGCGGTGTGCCGGCGGTCACGCTTTCGCCGTCCTGTGCCGAAGCATATGTCACGATCCCGGCAATCGGCGCGAACAGTCCTGTTTCCCGCTGCGAGCGCACCTGGATGATCTGCGCCTCGATATCGCGCAATTCCTGCTCCAGCCGGTTGATCGTCTGCTTGAGTTCCACCTGCTTCATCTGCCAGTCGATTTCCACCTGTCCGGTGCTGGCCTTCAGCATCGCCAGCCGGCTTTCCGCCGCGGCTAGCTCCTGTTGCGCGGAAATCAACTGTCTTTGCCCGTCCTGCAGCCGCGCCTGTGCCACCAGGCCCTTTTCGGCCAGCGCCCGGTCCCGGTCATTTGCGGATTGCACAATCGCAAGTTGTTCGCGCAACCCGTCAACGGCACGTTGCGCCTGCTCGATGTCGCGCGCATGCTGGGCGAGCGCCATGTCGGCCTGTGTTTCAAGCGGCTCGATCCGTTTCCGGGCCAGCGCCAGGCGCTCTTCTGCCAGCTTTTTTGCCTGCTGCAGCCCGTCGATCTGCAGGGCTGCGAGCGATTGCCCCTCGGCATCCGCATCCTCGGCCAGAATACGGGCGATGCGCCGGCCCTTCTCGATCTGCGTTCCATTGGAGACATCCACGCTGAGGCGCCCCGGCCGCAGCGCCGAAAGTGTCACCGAGCCCCCGACCGGCTGCAGATACCCCGGCACCACCGCGCGGCGGGTGTAGTCGGCAAGCAGTCCGAACGCGATCAGTCCCGCCGCAACGGCAAAAATCCCGGCAAGCAGGGCATGCACCGCCAGGCTGCCCCTGATCGAGACCGGGTTTGAAAACCCCTTGATCCGGCTTTCAAAGGCTTCGCGGCGGTATATACTCATGCTATCGTCGGCACCAAGGAGCGAACGCGTTTAATGCCTAGCTCACTTGAAAGGCCTATCACGGCGCACCATACAACATTTTCGCCAGAAGAATGGCGGGGAGAGCGATTATCACAAGCGTGATTGTCAAATCCACCAACGGTTCCGGAAGTAACTCCTTGGGCTTCTGTCTCAAGATGGACCCAAGATTGTTCCCCAGGAAAGACAAGGAATAATTCTCAATGGCCACAATGATTTTTGCCAAAGCAAGCGCAAGAAAAATCAGTTCATAGCGCCTATAATCATACCATTCCACGCCTGTCGTTTTCAGGACCATGTGCCCTACGAAAAGGATTGAAAGAACCATCCACATTAAAGCCGAGGTCTTTGTCACACTCTTTGGCGCAAGCCCCAAAAGAAACGGGTTTCTTTCTTTATGGTTCCTCTTCAGGCCAATGTAGGTGGAGTGCCCATCCAAAAGTATGCCCACGACAAGCAAGATGTAGATGGACACCCCCGAGACCACGGGCTTATCCACGCAGAACCAAGGCCAGCCCTATGATGGCCGATGCTGTGTTCATGTAGAATACCCAATCATGCGCGCCGCATACCCGCTCGACTTCCTCCGGCTGCAAGTCACGTATTCCGTTGTCAGTAGCCTTTTTTTCATCAGACATATTCTTTCTCCTTCGACTAGATTACTTACGTAGAGCCTTTGCCAGGCCGGCGACGGCAGCGGCAAAGGCGATAAACTCGGGAATATGCTGATAAAGTGGGCTACCCCCTGAAACCTGTGTGACCTCGCTGATATCAAGCTCGATCGATTGCGATCCTTCCTGCCGGGCCGCCATGTCCCAGCTCATGTCCTGAACCATTGCGTTCATGCTATCCTCCTGAATTGAGGCACACTCGTTTGCACTCGCGCGCGTTGATGAAATGCGTCGCGACACAACCCTCGATTAACAAGGGGGGGGGAGATGGTCAAGGGGAATTCTCCTTATAGCTGTGTCGGTCAAGCGCATCTTGGCCAGGCTGCCCCTGATCGAGACCGGGTTTGAAAACCCCTTGATCCGGCTTTCAAAGGCTCCGCGGCGGTAGAGCAATATTTTGCTCACCGAATGGGCGGAAGATCATTTTTTTCAGTCAGGCGAAACAAGATCAACTCGAGATACCGATCAAGAACGACAGTAATGATCATCGACAGAATAATCACATACATCAAATCAAGCTTGGTAAATAAGCCCAGAACTGCTCCAACACCGCCTCCCACAAGCGCGCTTGCAAGGAGGCTGTTGACCATGGTTACCTCCAGGATTTTACAGCAGTACGGACACCGTGTCTCACCGTTTTCCAGATATTCCTTGACCTGA
>JALSHZ010000036.1 GCA_026981985.1 Gammaproteobacteria bacterium
GCATGAACCTGTTTGAGCGGGAGCCATCTGCGTTGAGCCTGGCAAAAAAGCGCCGCAAAGCTGCATGGGATGATAACTACCGCGCTAAGGTATTATTTTCACGTTGATTTATATGCGCTCGCCCTGTAAACCCAGTGCCTTCGAGGGCGCGGATTTCCCAGCCATGGCTGGCAGCGAAGCGGTCATTGATATGCGATGTCGATGCACAAGCAGACAACAGCAACAACACGACGATCAGCAAGCAAGCCACAGCAAGGGAGCCAGCCCGTCCGCCATGCCAGAGAAATGGCATGGACTAACTCGCTGACTTCAGACGCAGCTCATTTGCCAGCGTCATTGGGCCGCTGCTGCGTCGTATCTGGCGAAGGACCCTTCACCGCCGGCATTTCCTGCTCGGTAACCGCCGTGGTATCGGTGCGAATCGCAGGGCGTTTGGCCGTGTCTCCGAGGTTTTCATTGATCTGCGTTGGCACTACTGCCGGACGAACCTGCGTTTTTTCCGGTGTATCGGCAGATGCCACCGCTTCGCTGACAGGTCGTACCACTGTCGGCTGCGGCGCTGGTGCCTCGTTGACCGGCTCATCTTCCACGGGATCCACCGCATCGCCAGCCGCCGAACGCCGCTTGAGCCAGAACAAGGCGGCCGCAGCAAGCGCCACCAACAGCAGAAGCCCTCCCACCAGCATTGGCATTTTGTTGTCAGAAGACGGCAAGTTGGCATCAACTGGGCTTGATGCATCTCGCTGCTCGGCTGCCGGGGATGGTGCCTCAGGGGCTACAACAAGAGCAGTCACATCATCAGCCGCCACCTGCTGCGGTACAGCTGCCGGTGCCACAGCGATGCCGTTGAAAGAAACACCCAGTCGTGTCAGCCGCGGCATCAGCACCTCATCGAACCACTGACGATACTGCTTGTTCAACTCTGGCTTGCCGCTATCAATTTGCTGCTCGCCAAGCAACAGCAGGCAGCGACTCCCCTTCCTGTTGCCTGCCAGTCCGAGCAGGTCCAGCGACCGCTCGGCCGCCACGGCAAAATTGGATCGGCCATCAGCACCGATCGCGCGTGACGACGCCAACGCAGTATCGATCTGCGCAAACGCCTCGTTGCCAGCCACCGGTCTCACCACCTGACGCACCACCGAATCGAACACGACCGCGCCCAGCTGCCGGGCGGGATCTCCGCCCTTCAGATCGGTCATCGCGCGAGCGTAGTCCGAATCAGAGATATTGGCATCGATCAGCAGTACCGTGGCGTCACAGGCGTTGGCCGCAGCAGAGGCAAGCGGCCAGCAGAGCAACACCACCAGCCACCACAGGCCAGCAGCCGTCACGCCAAACGAACGACAACTCAATGGCCGGGAAAACATATCACCAGACTCAGAACTCGAACCTGACGCCAGCGCTCAACTGATTGACGCTGACATTGTCGAGCCCCAGCAACGTGGCATAGGAGATGAAGGCCGAGCGTCCGCCTGCAAACCCGGCCGACAGATCGAAAGCCAATGAATAGAAATCCGCATCGGGCTTGTCAGCCGTCAGTGACATCACCGTCTGGCCCGGATCGAATTTGTAGAACGAGCGAATCGCGCGCGCATCGTCCTTGAACTCATGGTGCCAACCGGCACGCAACTGTTTGCTGAGCACACCCCAGCTCATGCTACGCACATGGTTGACCTTGAAACCGAGTACCGAGCGTAAGGAGTCGACATCCTGCTCCAGGTAGGTCAAGGCCAGACCACGCCCGGTTGATGCCGGATCAGACATTTCCTCGGAAAACTGGTCAATGGTCAGAGACGAGTAAGTCAGATCAAGCGTAGGCCCGTAACTCAAGGCACCCTTGTTTCGTTCATAGCCCATGTTCAGCGACGCGGTGCTCAATTTACCATCGGTCTTGCCAATGGCCGTCTGCTTGACAGTTACCCGCCCTGCCTCGGTCACCACACAACAGCCACCGGTGGTCTCGTCCAGCGTGTAGTTCATATTGCGACGACTTTCAAAATCGCTGGAAGAGAAGTCAAAGAAACCGTTGACATAGAAATTGTTCTTGCGAAACACACTGCCATAGAGCGACAAGGAGAGGTTGTCCGTATCCAGACCACCGCCATTGTTGTCGATGTCCATATTGATCTTGTTGACCCCGAGCGCCACGCCGACAAAGGCATTGGCATCAAGGAAATAGTCCACACCAACCGTAAAGGACTGGGTATCGAAATCGAATCCGGCGGCGCGTGATGTCTCGTCCTTGTCACCGGTACTGAGATCACCGCTGAGAAAAACCCCCAGCCGCGTTGGCGCTGCGTCATCGCCGGCTGCCCCGCCTGCAAGCTGTTGCAAATCATTTCCTGCCAGGCGGGAGTCCGCCGAGCGTAACGACAGGCGACGCACGGAAAAACCGCGAAGCCCCGATTGCAGCGCCGCAATCCGCGAGGCGACATTGCTTTGCTGTGAATTAACCGCCCGCACCGAGGTCGTGCCCTGGGCGGCAATTTCATCCGGTGCAATCTGCCGCAATGCAATCTCTGCTTCAGCGTTGTCTTCCGGTGTCGCCTCCTGCGCCTGAATGCCCAGACCACCGGCCTGAATCACATCGGCACAGCGACGCAGCAGATCCGCTTCATCGGGCGTGAGATTCTGTTCGATCTCCTGCTGCGTCGGCGGTGTAGCAGGGTCATCCTGCCCAGTCGCCTTGGCATTGAGGCCGACACAGACAACGACAACGGGGCGATCTCCGACAGCATCGTCAGGCGCGCCCCCCACACTTTGGGCCGCTTCGGACAGCACCTTGACCGTTTCTGCCTGTGAGACGACTGAAAAAAGAGAAAAAACTGAAAAAACGATACTGAGCGTGGCCCAGCGCTGGGACCTGTTGTTGCTACTGCACATGTTATTGTGAAACTCCGGTTTGTTATTGTGGACAGAGCCCGCAGTACGGTGATAGGTCAACCGTAAAAAAGCCCTCCCGGTGGTCCAGCCGCAGCGCTGTCCGGATCGTGGCGCGGTCTGGAATATTGCTCACAAGCCTAGGTTAGTTGCGCGCATTTTTCAATTTGCCACACATCCCTATGAAATCGTTCGACACACCCGATTGAGCGCCCTCTTTAGCGCTGACATACCGGAAAAACGCTTCTGCGACGTATTCACAACAGCGTTTGCCTGCTTTCTGCCAGCACAGCAGCTTGCGCAAGAGCTCATCCGTCGAAGAAACCAATCATTATTCAGGAAAAACTCCCTGACACATCTTTAATAACGGCGCGTCAATTATTGCTAAGGGCCAACCCGAACAAGAGGGAAATTTCCCTTGCACCAGGCTTGATGCGATCTATAGTGAGAGCGAGATAACGCAAGTTTCGGCGTTCGCGGCGCTCAGTTTTGCCCCTGAATTCAGGTAGGTTGAACACAGGAACGATAGTGACGGGCCGGTACAACACCAAGGCATTTGTTGGGCGCGCTGCGCTTTGCCCAACCTACGGGAAAAGCGTCCGTTAGTAATGTTGGTCAAATCCATCTACTCAAGAATGACCACCACAACTTGGGTACACAACAAAGGAAGCAACAATCACCAGGAGTCTGTCAGCCAACTCACCCGGTGACCAATCCGGGCCAAATTTCCGTCCCATCCAATGAGCACAATAAGGGTTTTCGATAGAAACGGAGAAATCGACCGGGTTTTTCTTGGCGATGGCCAGGTCGCCATTGGCCGTGATATTCGCGCCCGCATTCACCTCGACAGCAACGACATCAGCAGCAGTCACGGACAAATCCAGCGCAGTGACGACCACTACGAATACCAGGATCTCGGCAGCACCAATGGTTCGCTCGTCAATGGCGAATCCGTCGAGCGCGCTATTTTGCGCGACGGCGATATCATCACGCTGGGCGACTATCGGCTGGTTTTCGGTGACGATAGCGGCAGCGCATCGCCCTATGCTGCCAGCGAACGCACCATGGCCATCAGCCTGGGCAACGAACGACTGACGCAAGCGACCCAGGCTTCAGCCACAGCGAAAAAAAACGGCAGCCTGCCGCAGTGGCTGATCAAGCTCGCCCCGGCACTACACTGGATGCCGCACTATGCCCGCGACGAGCTGCGCGCCGATCTGGTGGCCGGCCTGACCATCGCCGCACTGCTCGTCCCCCAGGGCATGGCCTATGCATTATTGGCCGGACTGCCGCCGGTGCATGGACTCTACGCTTCAGTGCTTCCACTACTGCTGTACGCCTTTTTCGGTACCTCACGCCATCTCGCCGTTGGCCCGGTGGCCCTCGATTCATTGCTGGTCGCCACCGGTGTCGGCGCCATGGCGGTGGCAGGCACCTCGCAATATATCGCACTGGTGGTCGTGCTGACGCTGATCATTGGCGTATTGCAGTTATTGATGGGCAGCCTCAAGCTCGGCTTTATCGTCAATTTTCTTTCCAAGCCGGTACTCACCGGTTTCACGATGGCCGCTGCCATTATTATCAGCGTCGGCCAACTCAACAACCTGCTGGGGCTGGGCCTGTCGCGCTCGAAGACTTTTTTTGAAACTGCCAGCAACACCATCGAGGCACTACCCCATCCACACCTCTGGACACTGGCTATTGGTCTGTCCGGTATCGTGCTGCTGAAAGTCATCAAGCAACTGAAAAGCCCGGTGCCAGGTCCCGTTATTCTGTTGATCGGCGGAACCCTGATCTCCTGGCTGGTCGGCTTTGCGGATCACGGCGTCGCGGTGGTTGGCGCTGTACCGTCGGGACTGCCGCAACTCGCCTTTGCCTTCCCTGATCAGTCGCAGATCACCGGCTTGCTACCGCTGGCGTTGACACTGTCGTTCATCGGTTTCATGGGCACGCTTTCAACAGGGAAAAATTATGCCTCCCGCTTCGGCTATCGCATCGACGCCGATGCTGAATTTCGCGCACTCGGAATATCGAATATCGGTTCGTCACTGTCGGGCGGATTTCCAGTATCGGGCGGCCTGTCGCGCACGGCGGTCAATGTCAATGCCGGCGCAAAAACCCAGCTCGCGGCGATCGTATCGGCTCTGCTGGTGTTGCTTTCAGTTGCTTTTCTGACACCACTTTTCTATCACGTCCCGGTACCGTTGCTGTCAGCCATCATCGTCTTTTCCGTCGTCGGCCTGATCAATATTGCCGCGTTTCGTTATCTGGCATCGGTCAAGCCACTGGAAATTCTGGTGCTGCTGACGACCTTGCTCGTCACCCTGTCTCAAGGCTTCAGCACCGGCCTGCTGGCTGGCATTCTGATGGCGTTGATCGTGCATATCGTGATTCAGACACGCCCCAATATTTCCCTTCTGGGGCGGCTGCCGAATACGGCGATTTACCGCAGCCTGGACAACCACCCGGAGGCCGAACACGTCGATGGTGTTGCCATCTTGCGCATCGATGCATCGTTCTATTTTGCCAACGCCGAATTTCTGCAACGTAAAATCGCGGAAATCACCGAAGCTGATCCACCACCAAAAATCGTTTTACTCGATGCCTCATCGGTCAACGACCTCGACTCCAGCGGCGATTCTGTTTTTCGTGACATCTACCGCGACCTCAATCGACACGGCATTCAACTCTATGTCGCTGGCATCAAATTCCCGGTCAGAGAAGTATTGATCCGCTCCGGCCTGTATGAGGAAATTGGCGCGAAGCATTTTTTCTACACGGTCGAAGCGGCAATGCAGCGGATACGCGAGGCAGAGAAGATCTGACTGCACACGGCCACAAAAATGCAGCCCTGACGCTTACCGCAGCAACAGAAAGTAGGCCGCCCCGGCCACCGCGAGTGTGGCGACAAAGGCAATCCCGATAATTGCCGCATTCGACATCCCTTTACTGTCCTTCGCAGCTGCCGTTCCCCGCTGCGACTTTTTGGCTGCGCTTTTTTTCTGCTTGCCCGGCAATTTGAAAACCGCCGTCACGCTGCCGAAGGTCAGGCGATCGCCACTGTTCAAATAACTGATGGTGCATTTGCGGCCGTTGACGAAAGTGCCATTGACGGTCATCTGGTCACTCAGTTGCCAGCGCCCATTGTCACCGCTCAATTTCGCGTGGCGGGCGGAGACATTGCTTTCATCGAGCACGATGTCGCAGTCCGCATCACTGCCAATGGACCACGCGGCATCACCGCTGCCGGCTTCGAGACGAAAAACGGTGCCCAGTAGGCCACCGGAGGTGATGATCAATGCTGGGCAGTCGACGTCGGCATCGAGGTTTTCCAACCCCTGATCACCGCTGTTCATCAGTTCATTGAGCTTGTCGCGGTCGAGCAGCATGGTGCGACCTTCAACGGCCTTGGCCGCATCAGGATCGGCCCAGGCACCGGGACGCTCAGGGGTTGGCTCTGGTGCTGGTGCTGACGCTGGCGATGCGGCGGGTGCAGCTGCTTGCTCTCGCTGACGCACGACTTCCGCCGCTGCTGCCTCCAGTTCCGCCGTCGAGACGGCCGGGCGCATCACGGTCTTGTCTTCCGCATCAGCCACCGGCGCGGCTGCGGCCACCAGCTGGAATTCGACGACATCGAAACGCACCAGGTCGCCTGCCGCCAGGGTCACGGCGCTGCCGGCATCGATCCGCTCGCCGTTGATGAAAGTGCCATTGGCGGAGCCGAGATCCTCGACCGTCACCACACCATCGGCAACAGCAATCTGCGCATGATTTCGCGATGGCAACCCATCCGTCAGCACGATGTCGTTGCTATCGGCACGGCCCACCGATATCGACGGCTGGTCGAGATCGACCTGCGCCCCTGTCGATACATTTTTCAGAAAAAATTCAGCGGTACTCATTTTCATCACTCAGTTACTTGCTCTCTCAGCCAACCACGCCAATAGTAGGACGCTACCCATCGCGGCCAACACACCGAATGCGGCCGCGCCGATGACTCGCCATCGACTGTCATTTGTCGCCGCCACCTCCGGATGGCTTTCACCATCATACGCCACGATCACGACACTGACGTTATCACTGCCGCCATTGTCGAGCGCGGCCTGTACCAGCGAATCACTAACTTCCTGCAACGAACCGTCCTGCCGCAGCAATTCAGCGATCCGGGCATCGGGGAGTTCATCGTTGAGGCCATCACTACACAGCAGAACGCGATCACCCTGCCGCAACGGGACTCGGATGACATCGGGGGCCGGCGGCTCATGCCCCAGCGTTTGCGTGAGAATATTCTTCTGCGGATGGTTGCGCAGCTCCTCCTCACTCATCTCAACATGGCCACGCAACATCTCGACGAAGCTGTGGTCGACCGTAATCTGCCGCAGCTCGCCATCCCGCAGCAGGTAGGCGCGGCTGTCACCTACCCAGGCCACCTCCAGTTCGTTGCCATCAATGCGCGCAACGACAATCGTCGTCCCCATGCCCTTGCGTGCATCCTGACCCTCGGCCTGACGGCGGATCTCCTCATGCGCTGCGACGATCACTTCATCGAGTGGCGCATTCGGCCCGGCATCGAGAATGACATCCCGGGCGATGGCGCTGGCGATCTGGCCGCTGGCATGCCCACCCATGCCATCGGCAACGAGCCACAGATTCTCCTCTTCCGACCAGCCAATGGCGTCTTCGTTCACCCCCTCACGAAAACCGGGGTGGGTTCTGCAGGCATGCTCGGCCATGTTCAAAACCCGCTCTTGATCGCACGAGCGACGGCTGCGAATTTTGCCGGACTGTAGGTCTTGTCGTCTTCCACCGTCTTGAACAGGCGGTCGAGCGCTTTTTCCTGCTTGTCGATATCACCAAGGACGTAGCTCAATGCCTCGACAGATAAGAATACCTGTTCGGCCGAGCTGTAGTCGGCAGCACGATCTTCAGCCGCCAGCTTCAGCAACTGCCGGCGGATCTTGCGCGTGTCACTGCGCTTGCCCCGCCATTGCTGCTGGCGGGCTGCCAGCCAGTCATCAAGTTCACTGGCCGCCTTGCGCACCGCAGCAGCCGACTGTTGCCCGGCCCGTAGCAGCGCATTGATACGATCGCGCAGCGCCTTTTGCTGCTGCTTCGATGCGAACACCGCTGCCGCTGCCTGAGTACCGATAAAATGATGGCGCTGCAAACGCAAGGTACCCGGTTTGACCGCGCCCCCAGTGCGACGGCGGCTCCAGCGCTGATCGTCCATCGGGTGGTGACAGCTGTGACAGTCATACATGGCCAGCTCCGGGAACATGCCGCCCGGCTCGAACAACCCGCTCTGTAACAGGGCCAGGTAGCGCCGTGCCGCGGCGATCTGTCCTTGCAGCCAGGCATTATCGGCATCGGGCTGGCCCTTGCGCTTCACGTAATCGTCATCGACGGTGTAGTGCGCAGGCTGATTGGCAGTGAAGGTCTCCAGCTCGTAACTCAGGCGCGGATGGCCCGCACCCATGATGACGTGGGTGGCGAAGCGATTTTTCGTACCCAGATGGCAGCCGACGCAGAGGTCGGCGCGTTCATCGATGCGTTCGGTGGGATACATGCCGGCTGCAATATTCTTTTTGTGGGTCGCGGTTTTTTCCGCGTGGGACTTGATCCATTTCTCCGAACCGCCATGACAGGCTTCACAACCAACGCCGTCACTGATCTGAAATTTCCGTCCGCGCTTTTTTTTCGGCACGTTGTCGGCATGACAGTCGAGGCAGATTTTCGCGGTTTTCGCGCTTTTCAGTCCAAGCCTGGCCGCAATTTTTTTCGAGTCGTCGTTACCGAGCGTGCGATAGGCCTGGGAGTGTCGGTCTTCGCTGGTCCAGACGCGATATTCATTGAGCCAGACATTTTCTTTTTCCTGAATTTTCAGCTTACCGTGGCAAACACTGGTAGCGCAGGAAGCAACACCATTATGGACATGGCGTTCGATTCGCGCCTGTGCATCACCCGCCCGCGCCGGCACAGTCACGCACCAGAGCAATGCCGCCAGCACCAACAACCGTACAAACCAACTATTCATCTTCGACGTACCACGGCTTGCCTTCTTCATCCAGGAACAATGCGCGCATCTCATCGAGATTCAGCGGCCGGGAACCCTTGCGGCCAAACACCGCCACCTGCCCGCCGGTTTCATCGACGGCGCGGTCACGCTCCAGCGCCCGCGACAGGCTGAGGACCGGTTTTCTGGTCGGATACCAGGCAATCAGCGCGGGGTTCGGTTGCGGACTGAAGCCGTAGAATTTCGGTTGCAGCTCAGGTGACGTCAGTTGCACAACCTTGATACCGCCTACGCCGTCGGCCACATAGGCGAACAAGGAAGCGTTGGTGGTGGTGACGGTGACATCCCGGCTGTCCTGCAACTGGCCATCGGCATCGAAGCGTTTGAACAGTTGCGGCGATTCAGGCCGGGTAACATCGACGATCACCAGACCATCCTTGCCGGCAGCGACATAGGTATAAGTGCGCGCCACATGCAGACCATGCGCCGAGTCGAGCGCGACGCTGCCGCCAGTAAGCCGGGGATTTTTCGGATCAGTGACATCGACGACCCGCAAGCCAGTCGCATCGGTGACGAACAGATAGCGGAACTGCAACGCCGAGGCACGCATGTCATCGAGCGGCAATTGCGCCACGAGCACCGGCTTGAGCGGATCATCCACCGAGACGACCACCAGACCGCGCTTGGTCGCGATATAGAGGTAATAACCGCCGATGGTGATATGCCGGGCGCCATCGAGAACGCCATCGGGGTTCCAGGTCAGTGCGCGTTCGAGAAAATTGTTGCGCGGCTCGCCATCAGCGAGGGTGTTGACATTCACCAAGATCAAGCCTTCCTGCGCATCAGTGATATAGGCGTAGTTGTAGAGCGGGTGGAAGGGCTGCTCCTGATTCTCTACCCGCATCAACTCCCCTTTGTTGCGCTCGGGGTTGATCGGCTGAGTTGTCGGCAACGCCATGCAAGTGGCATTTGGCGATGCCACATGGGTGTCGTGTCCGAACGGGCTGAACGGGCCAGTAATTATTCGCTGGGAAATGCCTTTGTTGGCAATACCAGCCACATCGTAGACACGGAATCCTTTATTACCCTCGGCAGCGAACAGATATTCCCCGCGCTTCTGAATACAGCCGACTGTACCCGCGCGATGGGAAAATCCTTCCTCCAGTTTCAGTTCCCGTTTCTGATGCTCGGCAAACCAGTCAGGATAGGCATAGCGGTGTAGATAACTACCGATCACCGCTTGCGGCTCCTCCCACTCGGTAACCGTCACTGAGTCGATTTCACCGGCGCCTCCGGAATAGACCTGATACCCGAGCAGGTCGATGAAATCGGTGCCATACATCAGGGTTTGCGCCATGATCGCATTGTTGTCCTTTTCTTTGGACAAATGGCAGTCGCTACAGGTTTTGGTCTCGGTTTTTCTCACCGTATGCGGAAAATGCGGGTTGAAGGCTTGCGAGCTGAAACCGCTGGCGGCAATCGGCGGCTGCTGCACGTAGATTTTTTCCCGGTTGGCATTGGTCGATGACAGCACCAATGCCGAGGTGGAGCGTACCGGGGCATATTTTCCGCCCTTGGCCGGGCCGCGGCGGCCGAGATGAAAGATCTGATCGCGCGCTACCTGCGGGTTATAGGTGGCGAAATTGCGCGTCTCACCGCCTTCGTAGTGGTGCCGCGTGGTTTTCCAGTTGGCCTCGATCGGCAGATGACAGCCGCCACAGCTCGTCGTCCACGAGGTATGACAGGCGTAGCACTCGATCTCGTCATTGGAATGGGCAAACTGCGCTGGCGCTACATCGCCCCCCCATTGCTGTGTCTTAACGTTCTTGCTCATCAGCTTGGAGCGGGCCGCCTTGGGGTTGTAGTCCTTGTGCCCCTTGGTGACCGAATCCTTCACCAGGCTGACTTTCCACTCCAGCTCGGGGTCGAGCATGGAACGCTGATACAGTGCGCCATCGACCCACTCCATGCGCAAGCGGCCATCGGGCGTGCGCAGCGCGGCGAGATCAGCGCCGCCCTCCAGCGCAGCCGGGCCCGAGGTATAGAGGTTGGGGTATTCGGTTGCGGTGCCGTGGCAGTCCTTGCAATCGATCTCCACCGCCAGGGCCACTTCACCGTAGATATGGCCATTGCCGTGATTGTCCTGCGAATAGTGGCAATCGACGCAGTGCATGCCGACATCGGCATGTATCGACGACATATGCACCGCCTTGTCGAATTTTTTCGGATCGTCGTCGCTGACCTTATTGCCTTTGTCATCGAGCAGGTTGCCTTCGCGATCACGCTTGAAAATGGCGCGGAAATTCCAGCCGTGGCCGTGATAGTCAGCGAACTGGGTATCCTTGAGTTTGGGATTCAACTCTGAAACCCGTTTGAGAAATTCCACATCACCCCATTTTCCGCGTGCGGCGGCCGACTCGGGGTTGCGGTCATTGATTGCCCGCTCCTCCTCGGCCGTCGGGTATTTCTGTTTTTCCGGCCACATGAACGGCGCATCAGACTCGTAGTCCCACATGGTGTAGCCGAGATAGGTATTGAGAAACATGTTCGGCTGGTGCATGTGGCAGACCATGCACTGACTGGTCGGAATCGCGCGGGTGAACTGGTGCGACAGTGGATGGCCGGACTCATCCTTGCTGATGGTCGGATCATTGGTTTGTGTCTTGCCTTCATGCCCGAATTTGGCGTAATGCCCGGAATGCTTGGGATCGCGATCGTTCGCGTAGACCACATGACAGGAAGCACAGCCCGACTGGCGATAATCCCCCGGCTGGTCGTTGGTGCCCATAAACCAGAGCAAGGGGTCATTCAGCCGCGTCTTGGTGATATTGATCAACGGCACTGAAATCCGCCCACCGGTCCCCGGCCCGCGATTCGATTGACGAAAATCGGGCCGCCCTGGTTCTTCGATCCGCTGCAACTGACCGAGCGCATTGGGCAGGCCGGTTTCCGGAAACAGATTGCCGATGTTACGACCACCACGTTCGAAGACACGGAAAATATCGCCGGGCTTGACCGTTTCCCAGGCCGGCAGCGGGTAGAGCTTTTCCAGAATGCCTTTCTTTTTGGCTTCGGCCTTGAGATCATCCGCAATTTTCGGCCCAGCCAGAATCACGCCAACGCCGTCGTTACTATAGGCCTCGCCAAGAATGTAATTCTTGAATGGCAAAATACCATTGTTATAGGACGCCCCACCCCAGAGCATGGCGCCTGTTGAATGCAAGCTACGCTTCGATGCCTCGATAATCTGCTGATGACAGGCGCCACAAGACTCATCGGCGACCCTGAAATCCGAAGGGTTGATAAAACGAATAAATTCGCGCGACTCACGATTCAGCAAGGTATAGGTGCGCTCCGGATTGGCACTGGAGGGATAGTGCCAGGACTCGGGATAACGCGGCAGTACATGGGCTTGCCCGACTTTACGGCGATACTCAGCGGACTCGGGCTTGAGCGCAGCTGCCGCGAAAATACCGGGATTGCCGCCATGACAGTCGGTGCAGCCCAGCTTGACGGCCGGGCTCTGGTGCATGTTCTTATTGTCGGTCCCACTGTGGCAGCTCATGCAACCGGCACTCTTGCGCTCGACATCCTGCTGCGACTGACTGGCCGGCGCGGCGGGGGTGGCACGGTAATCACGCGCCACCGGTTTTTCGGCGCCGGTGCTGGCGGCTAGCGGCATAGCCATCAGCATGGAAATCACGATGAACGTGGCGGGAAAAATAGTCTTGATCTTCATGATGCCTCCCGGCTCAGTAGGCAAAAATGGCGTTTAACAGGATGTAACTTGGGTCTTCGTCGGGAAACAGCGCTTTGAAACCGTCACCGGCAATCAGTTTCGACCACGATGCCCGCAACACGATGTTCTGACTCATCAACGGCCGGTAGATCAGCGCCGCCGAAACATCTACACCGATATGCGCGTCGATGCCGCCCTGATTGCGTGCCGTCTCTACCACCGCCGTTTCATCGAAGCGCAGATCGTTGGCATTCAGCGACAGCCGCAGCTCCGGCAACAAATCGAAATCAGCACCGACACCGATCAGCACGATGCCGGGATTGATGAAATTGGACTGCCCCTCCTCCTTGCTCGAACGCATGCTGTTGAGTACGCCATTTCTTCCCGAGAGCGCGACGCGGCCACCCCCGACCAGCGGCACGGCCTGTCGTATCCAGTAGCTGCTGTCAGCACCAGCGAACTGTGGATTTTCAAAAATAGCATCGAAGCCAGTCGCCTTGTCATCAAAAGGATCTTCGTCGCCACTGCCATAGAGCAACGACAGACGCGGCCTGATCCAGTCGAAATCCATTGACAGTTCGGCAGCGGCAAAAAAGGCGCTGATGTCGGTATCCGCATCGACAAATACCGATGGCGACTCGCTACCAAAAGCGTAATAGAACGAAGTGGAAAGATTCAGCCGCCCAAAATGACCATCGCCGCTGTAACCGAGATAGGTCACCTGATATTCGCGCGACTGCTCACGACCCAGCGATGCCGGGCGCTCGATAAAATCATTCTTATTGTAATAGGGCTCACCGTTCTCGCCATTACGGTTGTGAATAATGCTGAACTGTGAGGTAAACCCTTTGACGAACAGATCCTGCCAGTAGAGATTGGCGACAAAGACATCATCATCCCGCAGGTCTTCACCCAGATCATTCAGACCACTATTGGTATCCTTTTCGATACGCCGGAACCAGGCCAGATTGTATTGAAAGATGTTGTTGTTGCGGGTACCAAACAGGCGCACACCCAACGGGCTGTCCTGAAACAGAAAACCGCGAAAATCCGAAGAAAACGGCTGGATGCCAAAGCGGATGCTGTCGAAGTCATAGTGCTCCGACACATTGCGCAGGTGCCGATCATAGAATGCCGCCTGGATGCCAACATGATTATCGTTGCGGGTTTTTCCATTCTCCGGGTCGGCATTGACGCCCTGTATTTCATCCAGCTCGACGCGGTTATAGTTGAATACCGGAATAAAGCGGAATTCATGATCTGGTGGGCGAAAAACCGTGTCGCCTTCGTAGTAGACAAATTCGGCGGCGAGGCTCTGCACGAATACGCTCTGATCTGAGCCGCCAAAAATATCGATTTTTCCATTCGCGCCTGCTGAACTGCTGCCAACCCCTGTAGGGAGATTCCGCTGCTCGAACACCGTGTCGCTGATCAGGCCAAGATTGAAAAACCAGTCACCATGAATCGGGCGGTCAGCCTTGAGTACATTACGGTTGTAAGGATCAAGCAGATTTTCCCGATACCCGAGCGTATCGACGATACGCCATCGATCCGGTACCGGCACCGCATCGGGAAAATCGGCCAGCACCGGGCGCGGAATTGGCGATGCCGGGTTTGGCTTGCGCGGTGGCCGCCCTGCGGTGGCGAAGCCAGCCGACTTTTCCGGCACTGCTTCAGGCAGGCGACCTGCCGTGGCGCTGCCCGCTTTACGTGGTGTTTTCGGCGCTGCCTGCTCACTGCGTTGCGCCGGGCATTCAATGCGCTTGTACCCTGGACGGCGACGCTGGCTAATGCGGCCCTTATCGTCCTGATAACAGGTTTCGGCCACCACCGGCTCGGGCCATGAGGTGGATAGCAGCAGCGCCGTTACCAGGGCTGCCGTACTGATCGCTGGATAGTTCATCTCCGCCTCCTCACTTGCCCGCACAGACATTGTCGGCGCTGGAATTCAAAAAAGGCGCTTGCGGACACTGCACGAAACGGAGCCGGACACCCTGCGGGGTCAGATTGTCGGCGCGCATTGCAGGCGGCGCGTTGCCAAAAGCACCATTCATTTTCTCGCCCGCGCGATGCACACCGAGAAACGCAATCATGTCGTCCTGATCGACACCATCACCGGAGACGCCAATCCCGCCCACCAGCTGGTTGCCACGATAGATCGGCACGCTGCCGGGAAAGATCTGCAAACCATTGGTAATGGCCGCTGCAGGAACGGCGGCGGTTGCCGTCAGATCATCGGCGAGCGCGATGCCGGCGCAGCCCGTACCGACATCAGGCAACGCACCGCCGCTGGCGACATGCAATACATGCTGCAAGATCCCATTGATCGACACGTCCAACTGCAAACCGGTGGAAAACGGACTCCACTGCCCGGCAGGCTTGCTCAACGGTCCGGCCTGATTGCCATTGATGCCGTCAGGAAAAAACGGCCGCGAGAGATTACCGCCGGCGCGATCGGAAAAGGCTACTGCTCCTGTCGAGAGTGCGGTCGGATCACCAACAAAATTACGCACAGCCGCCACATAGTCAGCCAGCTTCACGCGTTTGCCGACACTGGTGCCATCGAGATAGGCGGCATCGGGCAAGGCCTGTAACAGCGCGGCCGCACCAGCCGAGGAGAAAAACGCGGCGGTACGCGCCTTCTGCAACGACACATCAGCACCGAACACCGGGGCATCGCGGCTGCGCACCATGCCCAGCACCTTGCCCTTGCTGTCCACCACCGAAATCGTCACCCGGGCGGCTGAGTTGAGCGGGCGTCGGATCTGCGCGCGCGCAGTGTTGGCCACATCGAGCGCGGCGCTCAGAATGGCCTGCACTTCATTGGCCTGGAGTGGCGACGCATCAGTACCTGCCTGAGGCGCAAAACGCGGTGTATTGGTGGCATCGACGAAGATGAATGCGTTTTGCCCGGGAAACAGCGTGGCATCGGCGCGAACCCCTGAACCGGGCTGACCGAACACGGTTCCGGCCCGAATCGTGCCAGCAAAATACCCACTGACTGGCACCAGACTCCCAGTGCCCGCCGGCAACGCGGAGAAGGCACCGGCATTGGCCGGGTCACTGCCGAGGTCGGAAAAGTCGACATCGCTGAAACGCAACACCTTGCCATCGACAGTAATGTGATCAGCTCGTCGATCCACCGGCGCGGCATAGCCGAAACTGGCGGCCAGGGCGATCAATTCATCGAGGTCACGATCGCTGTCGGTCACATCCGTATCGATGCTGTACTGGCCATCGGCAATGACGCCGACACCACCCACCACGGTTCCCGACTTGTAGAGCGGGAAGCCACCAGGATCAGCCGACAATCCCAGCGGCGAACGCTGTGGTCCTGGGGCGGCTGCCGCCGTGGTATTGCGCAGTGAAAAATCGGAACAGGGCAGCTGGGAAAACTGCACGCCAAACAGCGGCCCACCGGGCTGAAAATCCTCACCCGGATTGAAATGCTCCTGCACGATCTGGCTTGCCGTGCGGGTGCTGAAGGCATTGCCTTCGGACGACAGGTAGGCCCCGGTGACGGCCTTGGCTATCGCCGCCTGATGATCGAGATTGAACGGTGCCGAAGGCAGCGGCAGCTTGATGCCTTCGAAACCGGCATCGACCAGCGGCTGACCGTTATTGCTGCGGGTGACGATCTCGACCACCCGTTCGGCAGCACTGCCCATGCGATAGACCGCCAGCACATTGCCAACCCGATCGACCACCGCAATCGTCGCCTTGACGCCACGGCTGCGCGCTTCCTGCACGCCTTGCACCAGCACCTTTTCCACATCAGCCACAGTCAGTCGCGTGGTGGTGCTCGCACAACTGCCATCACAGCCGGTGGTTGCATCCGTGCCGCTGGACTGAAAAACCGAATCGCCGCCGGAACAGCCCGCCAAGCCCAGCAAGCCCCCCACGAAGGCGATGGTAAACAATAGTTTTTTCATGGCGGACTCCTTCATGATTGTTTTCCACTGACTGTCGCCAATGGAGGCACCGCGTTGTCGGACCTGGCCGTGTTCATTCGTCGACCTCTTGCTGCGCTGGGTCCATCGCGTCTTCCGACGGCTGTGGGTGGTAAGCGTGGCAGCCAATACACTGGAGCGGCACGATGCCACGCTCGCGTTCGCTGCGATGACAGCGGACACAGCGATCCACATCCGGAATCAACAACGTGCTGCTTTCTTTCGACTGGGCTGCGTCGTGACAGGAGGCACAGGCCTCGCTGCCGCTCAGGGTTTTATCGTCATCGGGGTATTTCACGCTGCGATGACTGCCGTGGTCGAAACGGGCCGACGGAAAATAGTCGCTGCTGAGTTTCACCGGCTTCACCGCATAACGCTGGTACAGCTCCCGCTCGGGGTAAACGCTGATTTCATGGCAGCTGACACAGCCCTGGCGGGTAAATTGGTCGTCGGTATCACGCGCGGCTTTTTGCAACGCACACTGATAGGTCGCCTCGCTGCAAACCTCGACACGTTTTTTCTTGCGATCGGGACGGCGGCGTTTCTTGACCGTGGCGGGTTTGTAATCCGGATCGCTCAAGCGCTTTAGATAGTGACCTTCGAGCGTGAAAATCACCTCCTCTGGCTTGCCATGAGGAAGCTGCCGCTCAGGAAAAGCGGGGTCGAAGGTCAGCTCGTGACAAGCGGCGCAATGACGCTCCATCGTGATCGGCGCGAAATGTTCGCGGTCACTGTTGAGCTGATGACAGCTGTTGCATTCCAGCGGAGCATCGTCCTGTTTGCTGGTCACCTTCTCCGGGTCGAGATGCACGTCGTGGGGGAACTTTAAATTCGACTGCTCGCTGGCACCGTCTATCTTGCTGAGCACGGTTTTCCATGCGGCTGCGCCACTGTCGTCGACCCCGTCCGGTTGCAGCAGATGTGCGCGAAACGTGGGATGTGCCTTGTCAGCAAACCCCGTGACGATATCCAGCTCCGGCGCAATCTCCATTTTCTGTTCATCGGCGTGGCAGTCGGTGCAGAGTGAATCGGCACGGATGATCAGCGTGGGGCGCGGCTCGTTGTGCTCACGGTGACAACTGGCGCAGCGAATCTGGTTGTCGGGATGTTTTTCCAGCAGCGTATGGGAGAGATGATCGGCAATCTCTTCATGGCATTCCTGGCAGGCTTTATCACGCACCTGGACGAACATCTGCTGATGGCAACTGCGGCAGTCGTCACCCGCCGCCAGCTCATGCACCGGATGCAACGGGCCACTGATCCACAAGGCATCACTGGGCAGCCAGGCGGGTGGTTCCGCGCCGGCATCACGCCAGTAGACCGAGGCCAGCGGCAACAGCAGGGAAACCAGCAGGGTGATCGCCGCCAACGTCCAACTGAGGGCGCGCATCGAGATGCCACTACCGGCAAGTGACGTAACAAAGGCGTTTTCGAAATTGGCTGCATCGCTATTGCTGGCACGGTGCAGTTCCAGCGCCACATCGAACCCGGCCGGCGCGGGGATGACCGTCAGACGATTGCCGTCCAGCTCGATCACATCGCCATGCTGCAATTCGGCCGTGCGGCAGGGCTGACCATTGACTTGCACGCTCGTCTTGCCGACGCCGCGCAGCATGAGCTTGCCGTTACGCCATGTCAGCTGTAGCGCATTGCCCTTGATGTCACGACCGAGCAGCTGAATCTGCTGATCTGGCGCACTGCCGATATCGAGCCGTTCGCATTGCAATTCCGTGTCCTGGAATTCTTCGAATCCCGAGCCGGTATCCAGTTGTTCGCGTATCAGTACATTCATGCCGTCACCAGTAGATAAACGTGGTGACGATATGCACGATCAGCGCAACAATGAGCGCAATGGTCATCGGCACATGCACATAGAGCCACACTCGCAGCCAGCCCTGCAACGCAATGTCGCGCCGCAGTTGGCGCAGCAGCGACTGCCGTCGCACCAGTATTGCGAGCAAATCCTGCAGGTTACGCGCTTCGCTGCGCTTGGCTGCGCGCGGAATCCGCGCCGCAACAAAATCGACCAGAGGCTGCTGATCGGCATTGGGCAGCAGCGTCGCTGCTGCCTCGCCGCTGCCAGCCTGCATAAACCGCGAACCATCCCGCTGCAACAGCTGGGCACCCATGCCGCCACCGAGCATCGTGCGCTCGACGCCACTCTTGACTGCCAGGCCAACAGCCGGTGAGCAACGTGCTGCCAGACGTCGCGCTTCGCCGTCCATGTCATAGAGTTCGGCGAACAATCCGGCACGGGCTTCCCCGGCGCGGTTGCGCGCCAGTAGTTGCGGCTGCGTCAAATATTGGTAGAGCCCGTAAAAGCCGCTGAAAATCACGCCGCACATCAGCACATAAGAGAGCGTGTGAACATTCCAGCCAAATTGCAGCGCGCAATGCAGCGTCGCCAGCAGCAACACGGCCGTACCGAGGTAGATATGGGCGGAAGTCCAGCCCTGCACCGTGCCAGAGCCACCGGCGTAGCGCCGTTTGCGAATACCGAGCCAGGCCAGCCAGACGATCAGCAACGCTGCGACCGTGCCAAGCACATACCCTTGCCAGGTACCGCCATTGGGAGGCTGCACGCCGCCCTGGCTGAAATAGAGTACGAAACTGCTCGCCACCAGCAGCAACGCAACCCACAGATAGCGCCCACCGGCGTAGCGCATGACATTGCGATAGATCACTGCATACGCCCCTCCACCAGCGCGACAAATTCCGCTGGACCGATGCGTTTGGCCGCACCGGTTGGACAAGCCCGCACACAGGCGGGGCCGCCCTTGACGTTGACGCAGGCGTCACATTTGACCGCTTTTTTCCCCCGTGCCTTGGCTTCAGCGTCGGGCTCGAAACCCTGCCGTTCCCCAGGCCCACTGCCACGACCGAACAGCAGCCACGACAACAAGCCCGGCTTTTTCGGCGCCGCATAGCTCAGCCGAATGACATCGTAGGGACAGTTTTTTTCGCAGTTGCCGCAGCCGATACAGGCATCGGTGATGAACACCTCACCACTGGCCGCGCGCAGAATCGCATTGGGCGGACAATCCTTCATGCAATGAGGCTGTTCGCAATGACGGCAGGCGCTGGGAATATGCACATCGACTGCCGTCGGGCCAGACTTTCGATCGAGCCGGCACAGGCCTTCATGGGTTTCGGCACAGGCTTTTTCGCAATTGTCACAACCCACGCAAAGGCGCTCGTCGATCACCAGCACATTGGTCGCTTCACCAAGGCCATTGCGCATCAGAAACCGGAATAACCCGGCCGCATCGGGGCGCACGCTCATGCGCGCCTTGTCGATGACCTGCCGGCTGACATCCTCCTGCAACTGGCGAATGCGCGCATCGTTGCGCTGCACCAGTTCGAGGAATTCCGCGCGTTCCACTTCGATCACTTCGGCGGCCACCGTCGCTGTGGCAGTTTCGCGGCGAATGCCATCCCCCATCAGCGCCATCTGGCCAAACAGCTTGCCCGAACGCAGCTGCGACACCAGCACGTCCTGGCCATCCACCTGGCGACTCAGGGTGATCGCACCGGAGCGCACGATGAACAGGCTGGCGGCTTCATCCCCTTCATCATAAATCGTTGCACCGGCATCGAACTGGCGCGTACCGACGCGGGCACCGAGGTCGCGCAATTCACGCAGCGGTGCAAACGGCGCGAAATGCCGCTGCAACTCACGCACGACAAAAATCCAGTCGATGCCGCTGCGGACCTCTTCATTGGAATTCATCAGTTTGAGCATGGTGCGCCGGGGTGTCTCGACGACGATGCAATTACTACCGGCGATGGCCTTTTCACCCCGGGGCCGCCCGGACAACAGACTGGACTCGCCAAAAAACTCACCACGCCCCAGCGTGGTGCGCAACTGCTGCCCTTCCACCTCGTTTTCCAGTACGACCTCGCCATCGACAATGGTGAAAAAAGAGGTGCCAAATTCACCGCGATCGTAGATGACATCGCCCTCGGCGATGACTTTCGTCATACGCGGATTGCGTCCCTCGGCGCGCAGTTTGCTGGCCAGCGTGTTGATTTTGCGACGCGCATCATCGAGCACCTGATCACTGGGATAGCCGGCAATAATCGTGCTCTCAATAATCAGCTCGCGAAACGCCAGCGAGTTGAGTTTGCGGAACATCGGGATCAACGCCTGGAAGCGTTCTAGCAATTCATCCACTTCCCTGTCATAGGGCAGGCCGAGCAGCTGATGCTGCAACAAGGGATAGTCGGCGGGCTTGATAAAATTTCCATTGATAAATTCGACCACATCGTAGCCCTGATTCATCGCCTGCTTGATCAATGGATAACCGGCCAGCGAGCCAACGATATAGACGCCGGGCACATTGCTTTCGTAGTGACGCGACAGCTCGGGAATGGCATCACGACGTTCGCTGGGAAACTGAATGCCGATCGACTCGACGAAGCGCCGCGGCGGGATCGCACCAAGACGCGCCACGATACGGTCGCAATCCATCGTGATATCCCCTTCGGGGGTTTTCATCACGACATGCAGCGGCTTGCCTTCACTGTTTTGCGTCACCGACTTGATGCTGGTGGAGTAAAAACAATTCAGCCGATGACCGTCATCGCTGATGGCCTTGAGGATCAGGTTGAGATTGCCCTCTTTGGCACGGCTGAATTCATCACGACGATTGAGAATGAAAACATCGTTCTGCTCGCTGAGCGCCAGCGCGTTTTCAATGGCCGAATCACCGGCGCCGACAACGAGTATGATCTCATCATGGAAGGCCTTCGGATCTTCAAGGTTATATTGCACCCTGTCGAGACGCTCCCCGTCGACACCCAGCATGCGGGGATTGCCTTCCAGACCGATGCCGAGGATGATATTTTCCGCGCTGATGTTCTCGCCATTGACCAGCGCAATATCGAACGCACCTTTGCTGCCGGTAATCGCCGACACCTCGGCCTGATAACGAATATTGATGCCCAGTTCTTCGCAGCGCCCTTGCCACCAGCCAAGAATTTCTTCGCGCCGCCCCTCCTCGAAACGCACATCGCTACGCAAGTCGAGAAAGCCAGGCTCGGCCATGACTTTTTTTCCTTTCTGGTAACGCTGAATGGTCTTGGCAACCACCTCGAAGCCTTCAAGAAGCACATAGCTGGGCGTGGAGACCTGGTTTTGCTGATCGAGAATTTGCGCACGCGCCGCTGCACTCAGCCCGGCCGGGCCGGCACCGATAATGGCAATCTGAAAATCAGCCATGCCAGGCAGCCTTCAGCAAGCAAGGCTGCCTGAGGTTCTCTCGCTGACGCGATGCTACTGCACTGCGCATAAAACCCATGATCCACAGTGAAAAGGCGTCATAACAACGCCCGCTCGGAAATCGAAAATGCGATGGGTGGTGGCGGTTATTATTATTCACTCTTGTCGACTCTCTGGTCACTGACATCAGCCCCGAGGGACCAGCCATTTGTTAAACACTATATCTTGGATAGCAAAAAAATAGTGCCTCGATCAGCCATGCCAGCCGATACCGGGAAATAATCCCGGACTCGGTTGACATGGCGCGTTTCAAAGTCGGCTGATCTATATTCGAGGCAATCGCCCAATGAGAAAAAATGGAGTAACTGCTCAGTTTACCCAATAAGAACACATCAACCGGAGCCAGCCACCATGAATGCCGCCACCCATACCGCACTGCATGACTTCATGCAAAAAATAGAAAAACGCAACCCCAATGAGCCGGAATTTCAACAGGCCGTTGCTGAAGTCGCCACCAGCGTGCTGCCCTATATACAAGACAAGCCCCTCTATCGCGAAGCCCGCATTCTCGAACGGATGACCGAACCCGACAGAGTGATCATGTTTCGCGTGGTATGGGAAGACGACGATGGCAATGTGCAGATCAACCGCGGCTACCGTGTACAAAACAACAACGCGATCGGTCCCTACAAGGGCGGTCTGCGTTTTCACCCCAGCGTCAACCTCAGCGTGTTGAAATTTCTTGCTTTCGAGCAAACCTTCAAGAACTCGCTCACCGGCCTGCCGATGGGCGGCGGCAAGGGCGGCGCTGATTTCAACCCCAAGGGACGCTCCAACAACGAAGTGATGCGCTTCTGCCAGGCCTATATGACGGAACTCGAACGGCATATCGGCGAAGGCACCGACGTTCCCGCCGGAGACATCGGTGTCGGCGCACGGGAGATTGGCTATCTGTTTGGCCAGCACAAGCGCCTGTCGAACCAGTTCACCGGCGTCCTGACCGGCAAGGGGCTGGAGTATGGCGGCAGCCTGGTGCGAACTGAAGCCACCGGCTACGGTGCCGTCTATTTTCTCGAAGACATGCTCAAGCACCGCGGCAAGGACATCGAAGGCTGCGTTGCGACCATCTCCGGCTCGGGCAATGTTGCTCTCTACGCTGCGGAGAAAGTTGCCCAACTGGGTGGCAAGGCCGTTACGCTGTCGGACTCGTCGGGCTTTATCCATGATCCGGAAGGCATTGCCGGCGATAAGCTGGCCTGGGTCAAGGCACTGAAAGAGCAGCGCCGGGGCCGTATTTCTGAATATGCGGAAGAATTCGGCGTCGAATTTTTCCCCGGCGAACGCCCCTGGAAAATACCCTGCGACGTGGCCCTGCCCTGCGCCACCCAGAACGAGCTCAGCGGCAGCGACGCGCAAACCCTGGTCGACAACGGCTGCATGGCGGTCTCTGAAGGCGCCAACATGCCCACCGATCAGGAAGGGCTCGATATCTTCGTCAGCAACCACATCATGTTTGCCCCCAGCAAGGCCGCCAACGCCGGTGGCGTCGCCGTCTCCGGCCTCGAAATGAGTCAGAACTCAGTCGGCATCTCCTGGGAGGAAGATGAACTCGACCGCCGACTGCGAACCATCATGCGCGGCATTCACGAGCAATGCGTCGAATACGGCAGCGGAGACAACGGCTATGTCAACTACCTCAAAGGCGCCAATATCGCCGGCTTCAACAAGGTCGCCAACGCCATGCTGGCCTACGGCGTGATGTAACACCACCCGCTCGCGGCAAGCGAAGCGATTCGCGCGCCGCTTCACAGCAGACGGGCAAGTACCACTGTTAAACTCTGGCGCTATCCGCCCGGGGTTCGGGCGCATCATCAAGGATGTGTTGCCATGAAAAAGCTATTGCCTCTCATTGTTCTGCTACTGCTCGCAACCTGGGCGGGTGCTACCTGGCTGATCTCCAGCCAGGTGGAACAGAATTTCGACCGCGCCCTCAATCAGTTGAACAGCAAGCTGGCAGAGGACCTTCCCTTCGTCGAGGTGAAACCAGCCAACTTCCACAAAGGCTTTTTCAAGAGCGAGGCGACATCGCAGCTGACGCTGACTGGTGCGCAGGATGATGCTGACATGCTGCCGCTGCGGCACGTCATCTACCACGGCCCGGTCATGCTGACGCCGCTGGGCGTCAAAACGGGTAGCACCTATATCGTGACGTCAATCGATATGGACATGCTACCCGCCGAGACCCGCGACAAGATCAACGATCTCACGGGTGGCGACACACCGCTGACCATCGGCATGCTGACCGGCACCAGCAAGGACTTCGATCTGGACATCGAGGTCGCATCACTGCAACTCGACGATCGACAAAACAGCCAGACCACCATCCGCTTCGAAGGCATGCGTGGCGCACTGAAATCCGATCTCCAGGGCAGCTACCTCAAAGGCAAGCTGGCCAATGGCAAGATCAGCATTGCCGATCAAAATGGTCAGCAGGTCGAGATCGCACCGACAACCATCCGTTTCGACATCGACGAGATGTACAAGGGCACTGTGCTATCCGGCACTTCCAGCCTGACAACCGCACAACTGCTGATTCGCTCGCCAGCGCTCGAAACCCGTGCCGAAAACCTGTCTTTTACTTCCGCTACCGCGCAAGCGGGCAACGGCACCACCTCGGCAAGCGCCACGTTCAACACCTCACCGGCTAGCATCGAAGTTGCATCGAAAAACATGAGCTTCACCGACGGCGCGATCGGCTTCACGACCCGCTTCGAAGGCATCGATACGTCCGCGCTAAAAAAACTGGTCGACGCCGGCGCCGATCTGCACAGCCTGGAAATCGCCGCGATGAAAAAGGGTGAAGTCGAGCCGGAGAAAATCCAGCAGAACCTGGAGACCTATCTGTCAGCTGTGATCGACCTGCTGAAGCCGGGCCTTGAATCCACCACGCGGCTGGACATCGGCAACCCGCAAGGCAAGGCATGGTTCGATCTTGCCCTGAACTACGCCGAGACCCGCCCGGTTACCGAACTGGCAACGCTGCGCGACCTGATCGCCGCAATCGATGGCCGACTGGAAATCGTCAGCGACAAGCCGCTGTTGCGTTCACTGTCACTCGACGGCCTGGCAGCCATGCCAATCGCAATGGGATTTGCAACAGCCGACAATGACCAAATCCGCAGTGAAGTCACCATCAGTAAAGGGGTACTCAGCATCAATGGCCAACCAGCGCCATTTCTGGAAATGTTCGGCCCGATTCTCGACGAACCCTCGCCACTGCGCCGCCTGAGGGCCGATACGAGCGGGCACTCAGTCTGAGCGACAGCCGGATACCGCACTCACCAGGTGAAAGCACCGGGTTGACATCTCCCCTCCCCGGCCGCATGTTCGACACAGCCCCATCACCAACAGGCTGTCATGAGCGCCCTTCGCAAACACCCGCTGTTGCTTTCCCTGCTTCTGCTGCTCGCCATCAATCCTGGAAAAACAACCACCTTCGGTGTTTCCGGCGCCATCTTCAATACCGTTCGGCCACTGACCATCGACGATGCCGACGCCATCTCGCGGCTGCCCGGCGTCAAAGCGGTGACACCCGTGATCCAGGGCAATGCGCAAATCGAAGCCGGCCAGCGCAGTCGGCGCAGCACCGTTCTCGGCGTCAATGGACGACTCGGTGAGGTGTGGCAAATCCACATTGCGATCGGTAGACAACTGCCCGATGACAACAGCAGCTCACCACGCGGCTATGCCGTACTGGGTCATAAATTGCGCCAGGAGCTGTTCGCCAACGAAAATCCGCTGGGGCGCAAGATCCGCATTGCCGGCGAGCATTACCGCGTCATCGGCTCGCTGGAGGCGAAGGGGCAGATTCTCGGTTTCGATCTCGACGATACCGTCTACCTGCCGGCAGCGCGGGTGTTGTCGATGTTCAACCGCGACAGCCTGATGGAGATCGATGTGCTCTATCATCCGGGGCTCAGCAGCGAGGTGATGGCCGAGCGTATCCGCCGCTTCCTGATTCAGCGCCACGGCGGCGAGGATTTCACCATCACCACCCAGGACGAGATGCTGAAAGTGCTGGACAGCATTCTCGATGTGCTGACACTGGCTGTCGCGGCCATCGGCGGTATTTCATTGCTGGTGGGAGCGATCGGCATTTTTACGACCATGACCATCGCGGTCAATGAGCGCATCCCCGAAATCGGACTGCTCAGGGCACTGGGCGCCACCCGCGCACAGATCCGGAACCTGTTTATCGGCGAGTCAGTGCTGCTGGCGCTGCTCGGCGGCGCACTGGGGCTGGTACTGGGATTGGGTGGCGCCGAACTGGTGGCGTTACTCTCGCCGATTCCGGCGCAGATATCGTGGTTCTATACCTTGCTGGCGGAGGTGCTGGCGGCCAGCATCGGCATCCTCTCCGGGGTGTTGCCATCACTGCATGCAGCAGCAATGAACCCGGTCGATGCGTTACGGAGTGAATAGTCAGCGATGCCGCTCCGACAGCGACTTCAGCAAGCGTCGATCACTGGCGATCAACTCCTTTAGCTTCACATAGGCACGTGTATTGCGTTCGATGCGATGGCGAATCTGGCGCAAACGCTCCGCCTTCGACAACTGATGCCGGCTGTCGTCGCCGGTTTCACCGACAACCGTCGGCGGCTGTGGCTTGGCCTCGACTCGCCCCACCAGATTTCTGCAGCCGCACTCACGGCAGATATAGAGCCGACTGATCGGATGCTGCAAGCGCATTGCGATCGACCGCGGGCGACGATCCTGCGCCGTCAGCAAACCACCGCATTCTGCACAGTGATCCTTGCCCGATGCATCACCTTGTTGCCACTTGAACGACATAAGCCCCCTGACTCCACTTGTCTCAATCGATAAACAATCAGAGTGTGATTGAGGCTCCCGGGTTCCGGGAGCCCGCTCTGTCTATCAGTTAAGCAGGCAAGTTGCGATGATTCTGTGAGCCGTTTCTCAGAGTACCATTGGGTAACGAAGTGGTAATGGTTCCAGCAGTCAGCTACGCCTGGGACCGCCGGCATCTTGCCGGCCAGCCACCGAAGCCTGGACCTTGCTCCGCAGCTTGTTCTTCGCGGCACGCTGCGCGCGCACCACCCTACGGATCGTCAGCATCACGACAGCAGCGATTTATAGTAGTTGATCAGCCCATTGGTGGAGGCATCGTGACCCGTGACGGTTGCGCTGCCTTCGAGTTCCGGCTGAATCACTTTTGCCAGCGTCTTGCCCAGTTCGACGCCCCACTGGTCGAAGGAATTGATGTTCCAGATAATGCCCTGGACGAAGATCTTGTGTTCGTAGAGCGCGATCAGCATGCCCAATGTGCGGGGTGTCAGCCGTTCATACAGCAGGCTGTTGGTCGGTTTGTTGCCGTCGAAGCTGCAGAATGGGATCAGCTGTTCAACCTTGGCAGCAGGCAGTCCGGCCGCTTCGAGTACCTTTCGGGTCGCCTCCGGCGTGCGTCCCTGCATCAGCGCTTCGGGCTGAGCGAAGTAGTTCGATAGCAGAATACGGTGGTGTTCGTGCAAATCGTGGTTGGGGTTTGCTGCGGCCAGAAAATCGCTGGGAATCAGCGGCGTTCCTTGGTGAATCAGCTGGTAGAAGGCATGTTGTCCATTGGTGCCTGGCTGACCGAAGATCACTGGCCCGGTTTCGTAGTCCACCGCATTGCCTGCCCGATCGACCGATTTGCCGTTACTCTCCATATCACCCTGCTGGAAATAGTCGGCGAAGCGGCTCAGATTCTGATCATACGGCAAAATGGCGTGGCTCTGGCTGCCAAAGAAGTTGACGTACCAAACGCCGAGCAGCGCCATTGTCACCGGCAGATTCTGCGCCAGCGGCGCTTCGCGAAAATGCTGATCCATGGAATAGGCGCCATCGAGCAAGGCATCGAAATGCTCGGGGCCGATCATCACCATGATCGACAGGCCAATGGCGGACCACAGTGAATAGCGCCCGCCCACCCAGTCCCAGAAGCGGAACATGTTGTCGGTATCGATGCCGAACTCGCGTACTTTCTCGGTATTGGTCGAAACGGCGACGAAATGTTTCGCAATCGCCGCCTCGTCCTGCAAATGTGCCAGCAACCAGCGCCGCGCCGTATGCGCATTGGTCAAGGTCTCCTGGGTGGTGAAGGTTTTCGATGCGACGATGAACAGCGTGGTCTCCGGATCGACCTGCGCCAGCGCTGCGGCGATATCGGCACCATCGACATTGGAGACGAAATGCGCCCGCAGGCCACGCTGCTGAAAAGGTGCCAGCGCAGCACAGACCATGGCCGGACCAAGGTCGGAACCGCCGATGCCGATATTGACGATATCGGTGATGCGTTTGCCGGTATGCCCGCGCCAATCGCCTGATCGCAGCCGGGTGGAGAAATCCGCCATATGCGCCAGCACCTCGCGCACCTCCGGCATGACATCCTTGCCATCGACACGAATCGGCGCCTCTCCCCGGTAACGCAGCGCGGTATGCAGCACCGCGCGGTCTTCGGTGTGGTTGATCTTCTCGCCGCTGAACATGCGATCGCGCCAACCCTCGACATCAGCCGCACGCGCAAGCGCATGGAGCAGCGTCATCGTCTGTGGCGTGATGCGGTTCTTGGCGTAGTCCAGCAGCAGATCTTCATGGCGCAGCGAAAAGCGCTCGAAACGCTGAGGATCATCAGCAAAGAGATCACGCATGTGCAGATCTCTTACTTCGTTGTGGTGGTCTTGCAATGCTTTCCAGGCCGCTGACGTGGCTGGCGATGGTGCGGACATGAGCGATCCCCTGTGCGTTATGAGTTCCCGCCGCGATTATAAGGGCAAGACAATGCTGGCGCATTGGCTCTGTTCGACACGATCAGTGCGTCGCAATAAAATTTTCCAGCGCCTCTTTGCGAATTGGCCCGGGATTGACGGCGACCAACTCGCCTTTCGGGTTGAACAGCCAGTAGGTGGGCGTGCCGCGGAATGGTTCCTCTGCGGCGATCTGGAAGTTCATCGCCATCAGCCCCAGTTCGGCGATGTAGTTGGGGAAGGTCAGGGGTTGTCGCTGAATCGCCTTTTCGATGGCGGCCTTGCTTTCCATGCCGTTGATGACGACTCCGACGACCTCTGCATCCTTGTCCTTGTGCGCATCATGGAAGGCATTGATATCGGGCTTGTTGCGCTCGCAGATCGGGCAATTGAGCCCCCAGAACATCACCAGCACCCATTTTCCTTTGCCGACATGCTTGTCGAGTCCAGCCGGTTGCCCGCTGAAGTCGCGCAAGCCAAGATCCGGTACTGGTTGCTCCTTGGCCGGCAGTTGCGTGGACACAGCCAACAAGCAAATAACGATCAGAAGTCTCAGTGCTTTCATTGTTTACTCTCAAATCCATCGAAGAACCCTATTCTACGGGATTGTCGGCGATACGGACTCAATGGGTATGATGCGAGGGAGGTTGTGGGGGTTTGGCGAATGAATTCGCCCCTACAGCTGCGAAGGAGGTTGCGGTGGTTTGGCGAATGAATTCGCCCCTACAGCGTTGCTGATCCATTTTTCCTGACTTGCGCAGACGCTATACGCCTTCTGCGACTGGAAAATCCGAACGTCCATCTGGCATTCACTGTCTGTTAAGCACACGCCGCGCTATCATTGAAGCAACTGAATTTATATCTGAGAGGGAATGTTCATGACATCGATGTTGAAAAAACTCGCGCTGTTGACCACTGCCGTCGCACTCACTGCCTGTGCCGCCGACGACCCGAATCAGCGCGCCAAGATCGGCGCCGCCGTGGGTGCGGTCGCGGGTGCCGTGATCGGTAACCAGGCGAAGTCGGATCGTGGCAAGGTTGTCGGTGCCGTGGCCGGTGCCGCAGCAGGCGCGGCGATCGGCAATTATATGGACAAGCAGCAACGTGAACTGGAAGCCCAGCTGGCGGCCGAACAGCAGGCCCACCAGATCGAGCTGGAGCGCGTGCGTGAAGACACCATCAAGCTCAACCTCAGCAGCGAGGTCTCTTTCGATTACGACAGCGCGGCGCTGAAACCTTCTTTCTACCCGTCACTGGAAAAAATTGCCACGGTGATCCGTGAGCATGAGCAGACGGCGGTGGAAATCGTCGGTCATACCGACAGTCGCGGCAGCGAAGCGTACAACCAGCGCCTGTCGGAAAAGCGCGCCGAAGCGGTGGCGCAATATCTGATCCAGCAAGGCGTCAGCCCCAGCCGCATCACAACCTCGGGCCGAGGTGAGTCGGAACCGCGCGGCACCAACAGCACCGAAGCCGGGCGTCAGCTGAACCGCCGGGTAGAAATCTTCTTGCGCTCAACGCAATAACATGACATGACTAACGACAGCGCCCCCACCACCAGCAAGCGCGACACATTACTCGCCATTGGCGTTATCCTGCTGGTGGTGATGGGCCTGTTCGCCATCTGGCAGTCGAATACCGATCCGCGCACCGACGAACTCAACCGGATGATCGCGGACGACCTCGAAATCAGCGAATACGACTATCCCTTCCGTGTCTTCGGTGTGGAGGGTAATACCGCCGTGGTGTCAACGCCGCGTTCTCCGCAGATGTCGGTACTTCGCGCGCTGGAGATTATCCGGCCACAGCTGGATGTGGATCAGCCCGATACACCGGAAGTCATCGCAGCGCAAAAGGAGCTGGCCGGGATTCAGTACCGGGTGCGCGATCTGCTGCTCTCCCACCCGCAGATCGACGATGTTCGCTGGCAACTGGACAAGCAGTGGTATCTGCAACACGGGGTGATGGTGCAGTAACGCGCTACGCTTTCACGATCACCGGCACCTCGCCCGCCTCCCTGTGCGGAATCACGAACGTTGCCACCGACTTCACCCGATCACGCCGCGCATGATCGACAATCGTCTCCATTGTCACCAGTCGAACACTGATCGCATCTGACGTGATGGTTGCCGTGCCGTAACCATGCGCATCGGTATTGGCATAGCGAAGATGCGGATTGACACTGTCATCATGCAGCGCCGCCACCTCCTCTGCGGAGCCACCTTCTGCGGCGGCCAGCCCGGCATTGACTCCATTGAGCAGGGTATTGTCCAGATTGACGACCAGACGCTGTGGATCGGCGCTGTCCGGGTAGGCAATCAGCTTGCGTATTGCGGCTTCGATGTCATTCGGATTCTACCGCCGCGACAACTGCTCAACCCCATCGAACATCGACAATGAGCTGATCGCGGCGCTCACCACCTCGACCGCCGCTGGCTGCGGCTGCGCCGCGTCATAATCGTCCATGACCAGGCCGGAAAAATGCGCATGCACATCACCGCTCAACGACACTACATTGCGAATTTTCTGGGTCAGCAGGTACTGCATCAGCTCCCGCCGCTCATGCGCGTACCCATCCCAACTGTCTGACGACACCACGACACCCGGTAACAACGCATTCAGCGCATCGAGATTCACCTTGAAACGCAGCAGCGGCACAGAGTTTCCCCACAGCCGCCACCGACTGCTCGACTGCGCCATGGCCGTCTTCCACCAGGCTTTCTGTCGCTCGCCAAGAATCGAGCCGGGCGGACGGTGACGCCGGGGGTTCTCGAACAGCAGGCCGCCAACACCGAGAAATGCAGGCGGACGCCCGTCATTGGCCTCGCTGCCGGCATCCAGCGTATTCAGCAGATCCAGCGGCATTACCGCGCGTGGATGGATGAACACGCCCCCGCCCCCGGAAATGTCCTCAGGTACGGCATGATCGCTGCGCCAGGAGCGATTGTCGGTCAGCAGCAGATCGACCATCCGACCAAACTGCAAGCGCCGATAGATCACCAGCGTTTCGATCGCTGCGCTGTTGTCATCATTGGGCTTGTCGTTCGGCGTGTTGGCCACCTCGGCGAAGCGGAAGTCGTGGGCATGATGCGGCAGCTCACTATCATCAGACTGGTAATCCACCGGGATGTATTCAGACCACGCCTGATTCGCCGCCACCTTGCGCTGCTGCGAGGGTTCGTTGGTGCTGGCATTCGCACCATCGTCGTCATAGTTCGCTTCACTCTGCCAGCAGTCATCGGAAAACTCATGGTCGTCCCAGATGCAGACGAACGGCCAGCGCGCTCGTGCGGCCAGCAGATCGGGATCGCTGAGATAGCGGCGGTACAAATGACGATAGTCCGCGAGCGTCCTGGCGTAGCGGACACCACTGGCGCTTGTTCCTCCGTCAGGAAAGGTACCAGGGTCACGCGGCGTACCGGAGGCTTCGATCAGGCCGCCGGGAATCGGCTGTCTGAATGCATCGAGAGGGTCCTGCCACGCCTCATCAGTTTCATAGATGAAATCACCGAGATGGAGCACAAAACGAATCTGTTCTTCGGCAGGCGCCACCACATCATCCAGCAACATCCGCCGCCATGCGCCGTAGTAGCCATGCTTGCGCTCCTGGCAACTGACAAAGGCCAGCTTGACGGGTTGCAGCGCCTCGGCTTCGGGCGCGGTCCAGGTACGCCCTGTTACCGACTGATCACCCTGGCCGCTGACAAAGCGATAGTAATAGACACGGTCGGCCTGCAAACCACTGATGCGGGCATGTACGGTGAAATCCTGCGTGGCCTTTGCCAGCACCACCTCTTGCAGGATCAGGCTTGCAAAGGCTTCGTCTTCGGCCAGTTCAAGGTAGAGCGAGAAGGATTCAGGGTCACCTTGCTGAGGCAGTGCCCGCGTCCACAGCACGACCGAATCGGAGGTTGGATCGGCCGACGCAACCCCCTGCGGAAAACTAGCGCCCAGCTCGGGGCGAGGCGTGGCATCCCGCGAGCGCCTACAGCCTGGCAGCGTCGCCGCAGCGGTGGCCTGAAGCGAAAGAACGACTATGGATTGAAGGAACACACGACGTTGCATAAGCCATTGTTATCCAAAACGGCAAGGGCGGAATGGGGACCAGGTTCCATTCTGCTCGTCACCATCCGTTGATCTCAAAAGCTACACCTTTGGACCCAATAAACTGTGACTACGGTCACTGTAAACAGATGTAAAGAGGACAATCATCTGAATGAAAGAAAAGCGATTTTTTCACAGTTGACAATCTCATAACAGGAGGCAGCTCATGCAAACTGAAACACTATTTTTCAAACGTAGGAATCATCTACTGGCACTGGCTTTGTCCACGGTTCTTGTGACCGTGAGCGGCTGTGGTGATGGCGATACAACCGCAGCAGACACCAGCAATATCAGCGAGGCGCAGTTGAAAGCCAGCCTGACCACAGGACTGACCAAAGGGGTGAGCGCCAACTTTACCGCCGTCAGCAGAGTTCTCCAGGATTCAGAGGCACTGAAAAAAGTACAAAGTAATGCCTCGGTGCTACAACCGAAGTCGGCTGCCGCATCGAAAGCTGTTGGTGACGGGCTGGACTTCGGTAGCGCCGAAGACTTTGGCATGGACGATACCCTGGGGCTGATCGATGACCTGATCGCTCAGTCCACGATCAATCAAAGCGGCAACGTCTACACTTTCGACCCTAATGAAGGAGTGATCTGCGCAAATGACGAACTGGGGCTGGATGCGACTGAGGCGAATAAGTGCGTACAGCTCTTGCAGCCAATGACTTTCGTCGTCACCGTCACCGGAGCAAACGGTGATGAAGTAACCGCCGCTGAAACTGCATTCAAATTCAACGGCACCACCTTTGCCACCACGGGATTCACGCCAACCAGCGGCTTTTACGAAGTCGATTTTGGTGGTCTCAAGCCTGTACTTGTCGAAGTGAACAACCTGGCAGACCCTGCCGACAAGTTCGACATTCCGCAAACGATGACAGGAAGACTGCGCACCGACTTCACGGCACCGGATGAGAACAATGCGACCATCACGGTATCCATTCCGGAGGCATTGGCGCTGGTCAACACAGTACCGGGCGAAGAGATCGACCTGAGCATTGGCACAACATCCAAGTTGTTCAGGATGTCTGCCAATGCCGCCACAACCGAACTCGAAGTTGAGGTTGGACTCGGCACACTGAGCGCATTGTTCACCGATGACGATGATGTCGGCAGCTTCCCGGTTGAGTTGGCGTTGAACGCACTCACCGGCACAATCGCTGTAACTGATAGTGGCGACGACATGCAGATCACCGGCCTGGGTATCAACACATTGACACTGAAAGTCGATAACGTCGATGCACTTCTGGTCAATATGCGTCAACTGAACGCGCTGCTGGATGCCTCGGGTGCCAACGCGCTTGTCAGCCTGCAATCGGCGCTCGACTTCAGTTTCAACATGACTAACGTTCGCCAGTATTTCGATGATCTGAGCCCTGCGACAAACTCGACCAGCATCAGCATCGCAGCACCAGCAGGAACCGTACTGACCGAAGCAGGTAACGAGGCTATCCAGGTCACAGGCGGTACACTGACCATCGAGATCGAAGAGTCGGGCGTTGCACAAAGCGCAGTGGTGCCAACAGGCAGCTGTCTTGACACAACTGCGATTACCGCCATCGCCTGCCCCGCAAGCGGTAGCTGATCGATCCACCCACGACGCCTGTTCCGGGCGTTGACCAAGGCCGGGTAGTTTCTGCTACCCGGCCTTTTTTGTGTCTGCCCCGGGCAGACACATCACGTTACACTTCCTCGGGTGAACCCTTGGGTATCGGCAAAAGCTTGCCGTTTATCCGCAATTTCGCGGGGAAACCGTGAATCAGATCAAGCATATGACCGACGAACTCTCGTAAATTGGGGCTTACACGGTATATCATGAAATCCTAATATTGATCGGCACCGGTCAGCCACGAGGCAGCACACCATGAAGATCGCAGAAGAAGCACCACGAAAAAACAATTTCAAGATTCAGGCGCTGGGCACTTTCCTGTCCATTGGCATTCTTGTGCTGGTGGCGAGCAACGGATTCTTCACCTACTCCGGCGCAAAGCTGTATATCAATGAGCCGCTATACGCGGTGCTGTTCGCCGTGGCGGTGCAATTTGCCATCGCCGCGACATTGCTGGCACTACCCTACATTCGCGGCTTCGGCAAGCTGGTGCTGATCCTGCTTTATGCAGCCGCGCTAACGTTGTCCACGGTTTCCGCCTTTACTTACATCTACAACACCAGCCTGCCCGAAGGGGCCGATGTTCACGCCATCGATACCGGGCTCAAGGCGGCACTGTCCACCGAGCTGAGTGATGCGTTGAAGGCGGAACAGCAGTATGTCGAAGCCGAGCGTCAACGCCTGGCAGCCATGAAACGCGCTGCCGATGAAGAGGCAAATCGTGGATACGCTTCCGGTCGCGGCCCCGGCAAAGGCCCGGAATACTATCGCAAGATGGAACAGTATGAAGAGGAAGCTACCCGCTTCGACGACCTGAATCGGCACCTGCAATCCGCCGAACAGATCTACCAGCAAATCAATACGCGATTGGCCCAGGGCGGCGACCCGGAAAACCAGCGCGCCGAACTGATCGTGCTGATGTCGCAGTTGCTGACCCACACCAACACTCAGGCCGCCCGTGAGAATCTCACCCGCGCCAGCAAACTGCACCTCGGTACGCTGCACAACCCCGTCGATCGCGCCATCAACACCCTGCTGGATCTGCGCCATAGCCAGCCAATCACTGTCGTTGTCAGCATCATCTGGGCCGCGATCTTCGATCTGCTGGCGCTGTTCATCGGTATTATTCGCTACTACCTGATCAAGCCTCGCAACTCGCTGCTGGACAAAATCTACGATGGCCTGCTCGGGCTCGGCACCTTTTCCATGAAGCTCGGCGACGTACCACGGGAAGCGAGACAAAAACACCTGGCCAACATCGAACAGAATCAGCCGGCAGTGAACTCCGCTGAAATGCAGAACTTCGCCACCTACCTGCTGGCAGGCAGTCAGCTGTCACTCAAAGATGAAAAGGACGATCCCGCCGAACCGCTGCGCACATTGACCAGCTATATAGAACCACTGGCCCTCAGCAAGCCAAAGAATGCCGTCGGCATTCCCTACGAAACCGTGCGCTCGGAATCGCGCCTGAAAACCCTGCTCGCCATGCTGGTGCAGACCGAAATTCTGATCAACGATATGGTCAATGAGTGCTACCGTCTTAACCCCGCCCGCGAAGTGGCACAGAAGGTGCTGGTATTCATCCGCCTCGGCATGAAGGATCAACCCGAACAGCTGGAGAATGTGAAATTCATGCTCGCCGCCGGGCGTTGAAATAAAGGACGGGGTGGTTGCGACGTCGCAGGCAGGCAAAACACGATGTGCCCAGCGATTGCTGCGAAAGAAGCGTTGAGCACACCCCGTAGGGTGAGCGCCGACCAGGTGCTCACCGATTCCACCCATGGTGGGCACGCCTGCCGCGCGCACCACCCTACGCTGTTAGCAGTACCCACCGTTGCCAACAGCAAGTCTGGCAATCTGGAAACGCGGCTGGCAACATGCCCGCATGAAACTCCCTGCCCTGCTCGAAGGACGCCTGATCCGCCGCTACAAGCGTTTTCTGGCCGACATTGAACTATGCCCGGGTATCTCACCGGATCGACGAGCCCTCGCTTGTTCTTTGAATCCACAGGGGATTTTGCTCAGTCGGAAATACACTCGGCTATTCCACTCCTTCGCAAAATCCCCTGTGAACCCAAAGCCCTGCGCGAACATCTCGCCACCCGATGAGATACCCGGGCTTGCAGACGGCACAATCGTCACCGCTCACACGCCCAACACCGGCAGCATGGCAGGTCTGACTCGTCCAGGCAGCCGCGTCTGGCTACGCGATTCAGGCAACCCGAAACGCAAATATCCGCTCAGCTGGATTTTGGTGGAAGCGCATCCCGGCGTGCTCGTGGGTATCGATACCGGCATGGCAAATCAGTTGGTGCGCGAAGCGATCGAGACCGGGGTTATCACCTCATTGCAGGGCTATCAGCACATTCGCAATGAGGTGCGTTATGGCAACGAACGCAGCCGCATCGATCTGCTACTGGAGAGCGACGACCGTCCCCGCTGCTATGTCGAAGTCAAAAACGTCACGCTGGTGGAAAACGGTACCGCCTACTTCCCGGATGCGGTCACTGAACGCGGCCGCAAACATCTGCGAGAACTGGCTGGCCGCGTCGCCGCTGGGGAACGTGGGGTTATTGTCTATTGTGTTCAGCGGCAGGATGCAAAAGCACTGCGCCCAGCCGACCACATCGACCCAGCCTATGGGAAAGCACTGCGCAAAGCCGTAGCGCAGGGGGTGGAGGCTTACGCTTGGCGAGCAACCGTGACGGTGAAAGACATTCGGTTGGATACGCAGCTACCGGTGGCGCTATGAGTTCGGTATCAAATGAAGTGGTATTCGTTTCGCACTCAACAAACCTAAAATCACGAGATTTGAACCACCGCGCCAAACCGAAACACGGTAGCACCAATCCCTCCAAACCTCCCTTTGCAAGAGGGAGGTTGCCAACCTCTACTCAGGGCTTTTTACAGATCGGGCTGTCATCCGGCTCTTCGACACTTTTGACGATCACTTCGACGAATTCGTTGAACTCATCCATGCTCACGGCACCCAACATGCGGTTCATCACCTCGGGCCGTACCTTGGCCAGCGTTTTGCGGCCATCACTCAGCTCGATATAGATGCCCGCGGTACTCATCGAATCATCGGCGCTGGCCTCCAGCTCGGCCTGATCAGCATCGCTCAGCTCGTCATAGTAGTCATCAAGGGCGTCCCAGATCTCATCTTCCGGTTCGTCGATGCGCACGATCGCTGCCCCTTCTATGGGATCGACAGCATCTTCGTGGGAGACTCCCAGCGATTCGAGCCGGCTGATGAACTGTAGTCTGAAGCCGTCATTGAAGAATACGTATTCGAGCATGGTCGCGACTACCGGCGTGAGGTTGAGCCCTATTCTACACGTCAAAACCCAAACCACACCGAGACGCCTAGCTGTGCTATAGTGCGCCGTCTACTTCGGGTCCCAGCGGCCCGTCAGATCATTCTTCAGCGACACTACGGAACCACCGCCCCGGATTACGATCTTCAGCATTTGCGCGGTTCCGATTTTCCCAGGATTTACCCATGTCAGACCAAAGCAGCGAAACCGTCAGCTTTCGCGATCTATCCCTTATTCCCGAACTGATCCAGGCGCTTGATGAGGTCGGCTATGAAGCCCCCTCCCCCATTCAAGCAGCGATCATTCCCCACATTCTGGATGGCCGCGATGTGCTAGGCCAGGCGCAGACCGGCACCGGCAAAACAGCCGCATTCGCGCTGCCGATCCTATCGCTCATCAACATTTCACTGCGAGCACCACAAGTCATGGTACTCGCCCCAACACGTGAACTCGCCATCCAGGTGGCCGAGGCTTTTCAGCGCTACGCCAGCCACATCAAGGGCTTCCATGTGCTGCCGATCTACGGCGGTCAGGACTACGGTGGTCAGTTACGCCAGCTCAAACGCGGACCGCAAGTCATTGTTGGCACGCCGGGCCGGGTGATGGACCACATGCGCCGCGGCACACTCAATCTGAAATCACTGCGCCATCTGGTGCTGGACGAAGCCGACGAAATGCTGCGCATGGGTTTTATCGACGATGTCGAATGGATACTGGGCGAGCTGCCGGAAAAACGCCAGATCGCGCTGTTCTCCGCAACCATGCCTAGAGAAATCAAAAAGATCGCGCAGCGCTATCTGCAAAATCCGGAACTGGTGGCCATCAAGCAGAAAACCGCAACGGCCAGCACCATCGAACAGCGCTACTGGGTGGTCAGCGGCTATCACAAGCTCGATGCCCTGACCCGGATTCTGGAAGTGGAAACATTCGACGGCGTGATTATTTTCGTGCGCACCAAAGCAACCACCGGAGAGCTGGCGGAGAAACTGGAAGCACGTGGTCATGCCGCAGCGGCACTCAACGGCGACATTCCGCAAAAACAGCGCGAACGGACTATCGAGCGGCTGAAAAAGGGGGATATCGACATCCTCGTTGCCACTGATGTGGCTGCGCGCGGGCTTGATGTCGAACGCATCACCCACGTCGTCAACTACGATATTCCCTACGACACCGAGGCCTACATCCACCGCATCGGTCGCACCGGACGCGCCGGACGCAAGGGAGAAGCACTGCTGTTTGTCGCACCGCGTGAAAAACGGATGCTCTATGCTATCGAGAAAGCAACACAGCAAAAAATCACGCACTGCGAGCTGCCATCGACCGAAGACGTCAATGTCAAACGCAGCGACCGCTTCATGCAGAAAATCACCGACACCCTCGCCGCCGGCGGCCTCGATGACTATGTCAATCTCATCACCCGTTATGAGATGGAACACAATGTATCCGCTACCGATATCGCCGCAGCACTGGCAAAAATGGCCCAGGGCGATACCCCGCTGCTACTGGAAAAGGATACCCGTCCAAAACAGAAAGACCGACAGCGCGACCGCAAAGAACCGCGCCAGGGCAGTGACGGACGCGGACGAAAAGAACGCCGCTTCGAACGCGGCGACAAAGCCGATACCCGCCCACCCCGCGGCCGTGACATCGGCCCACCAGAAAAAGGCATGGAGCGATTCCGCGTCGAGGTTGGCCGTGTTCATGGCGTCAAACCCGGAAATATCGTTGGCGCAATCGCCAATGAAGGGGGACTGGAAGGCCGCTACATCAACCACGTCACCATCCACGATGACTATTCGACGGTTGATTTACCCGTCGGCATGCCCAATGAAATTTTCCGTGAATTGAAAAAAGCCCGCGTAGCCGGCCAGCAGCTACGTATTTCAAGAATGAAAAACAAGGCGCGGAAGGCGGGTCATGCTGGTTCGCAGAAACCTGATAGCCAACCCAAGAAATAAGCCGCCGGTGGCATGATACAGCGAATTGATCGTCCCACCACCGTCAGCAATCCATGGAGGCAAGCTTCGTCTCGATCACTGTATTGATGACCGACGTACATGGCTGCTTATGGAAAGTCGCTGGCTGACTTTCAAGAAACGGATATTCAGCGGCACTCATTTTCAGGTAGAGCCGTTCTACAAGCGCCTCCGGCTCCCCTTGCAGCGCCTTCCCCAGACACCATAGACCACTCGCTGCCAGATGCGCCTGAATGTCCGTATCGGGCGCCGGTGCTGCGAGACGCGGTAGATAGGTAAGATCAAACAGAAACGGCACTTCTTTCAGAGCAAAGTCGAACAGCACATCACCGAAGCCACGACGCATGCGCACAACATCTTTATTATGGATAGCCTTGCTTGCATGTTCACTGTTAAGCACTGCCCCCGCAAACATCACAACCCGGAGAATGTCGCTTCGCGGCTGCAACAGCAAACGTCGCAGGGGCGAATCAAACTCGAACCATAACTTGTCCTTCAATTCGAACCGGTCAAGTAGATATCCAGCCAGATTATCCTCCGAACGCGCATTATTCAGCAGCTTTTTGATCACCTGACTATTTTCCAGCCGCGCCACCCAATCGGGATGAATATAGCGATTGGGATAGTAGTTGAACTCAGTCACTGACATCAATTGTGCCTTGTCATCAGATATGGCGTGCAACGTATCACGCATTGGTACCTCCTCCGCATTCTTTTGTTTACCGCCCCCCAGAAGGTCATACCAGCTACTTGACCTTGCCCGCATTGAGGTCGGATTGTCGAGCGCCCAAGCGCTGCTTCTCCGCTTGCAGGATTACGACATTGATCATGAGGACAAGTTCCAGACACACCCGGCATGAGCTGCCCGGGAAGCGAAGCAATGCTTCTGGGACAGAATATTTGTGACACATGCACATGAATGGAACCAGAAGCCTGAAGGTTTTTGGCGCTGCGTGACCCGACATCAATCCGGCACACCCACAAAGAGGACACGACCCGGCCTCGCCGAGGCCGCCCAGGCAAGTTATTGCCTTTTCTTACAATCAACGTTGAACTTTGTATGGCCCTCCCACCAACCTGCCAGCGGAGGGCCTCACCCAATACCAGATCAAAGCCCATATTTGACGTCGCTTGCGTCAATAAATTGTCACATCACCCCCGTTGGCATGCACTTTGCGGTAGCACGGAAAAAGAAAAGACAGGTTGATGCGTTTTCATTGGCTCACATTTGTCATTGAAACCGGCGAGAAATGCGGGTGGCATCCACCACAGAAATAATAATTCGATACAGCTTTTCAGGAGGATCTGTGTCTACATCAATTGAAAACATCATCGCGACGAACAAGCACCGAGCATCATTATTTGCACTGATTTCAGCAACCCTTTTTGCGTGCATCATCTACAGTCCCTGGGCATCCGCTGTGGATCTTGTTTTCGATGGCAACACATCACTGATCAGCGGTACCGACTGCGAGCTGGGTGCTAAATACCGCCTGGGAACGACGACTGTCTATAACGGTAAGAATCTCGATCTGATCGTCGAAATCACCGGAGACGATAATGATTACTCGACCAACGATGTGCCAGGATATAAATGCCTTGGTTTACTAATTGATGACCCTGGCGACCCAGAGCTTTTTACCGTCATCGGCAACGACGGAAATGATAATGGCGCTTCTGACGAGCCTTGGTCTACCGACCTGAAACTCACCATCGTAGAACAGGGTACAGAAACCCCGGTCACCGTCGATCGAATACTTCTGACCGCTTTCGACCTGGATATCAAGCCCGGACAAACGGGCACAGACAACCTTTTTCTGACTGACAATGCAGTGACTTACCTCGACAGCTCGACCAAGGTCAGACGCGATGGCATCAGCTCGAATGGCCCGGGCGGGGTAACCTATACAACCCTGCTGCTGGGCACGAACCAGGAAGACTGCAATCCGGATACAGACATCAGCTGTCGTGCAGGCGTAGCATTTACCAATATCTCGGAGTTCTCCCTGCGCATACTCAACGGCAAAAGTGACCCGAGCACACCACGGCTTTTCCAATTTTCTTTCGAAGCCAGTTATTTCGACGAAATGAACCTCGGCACAGACTATGGCGATGCACCTGCCAGCTATGGTGATGCCGCCGCAGGAGTGAGCAGCACACCATTGCTGGGTGCAGGCTTACCACCCGACAACGAAGATGCCTCACAGGCGAGCAGCGACGCCACGGGAGATGATTCCGACAATGCCTTGGGCGACTTCGATGATGATGAGGGCGTCACACTCAACGATGTCACGCTGTCACAGCAGACATTACTGGCAGGCTCACCTCATGCACTGAACGTTGCCGTCTATGGCAGCGGCATGCTGAATGCATTTTTCGACTGGAACAGAGATGGTGATTTCGATGATGCCGGAGAACAGGTCATCGAGGAACTGTCGCTGACCACCGGACAACACGCCATCGAAATCACTCCGCCAGCCGATGCCACCATTGGCGAAAGCTTTGCCCGCTTCCGTTTCTGCCGTTCTGCGAATAACTGTAATGTCCCATCGGGCTATGCCGATGACGGAGAAACCGAGGACTATCATTTTGTCCTGGCCGTCGGCAATGCACGTAGCGGCAGCACCTCAGCGGTGGATGGGGAAATCAAAACCGGCCTCGACGGCTCCGGCATCGGCAGTCTGGGGTGGTGGATCTTGCTCAGCCCACTGGCGCTTGCGACGCAAGCGCCGCCACACATCAACCCGCTTCATCAGAAAATAATCACAACGGCTAACTGTCCCGGTCAATCATCATGAATAATAAGAAAAAACATCCATATCACTTGCTCCAGGCCACTGTGCTCGCGGTACTCAGCTTCGGCTGGGGAACGGCGTCGGCGCAAAATTCACCCGATGATCGCCAATTCAACAAACGGGTCTACATCGGTGGGTCGATAGGCGTGTCGAAACTGGATCCCGATACCAGCGCCACCGAATACAAGGTAGGGGACGATATCGATATGGCGAAATCCCTGCATCTCGGCGTCGATTTTTCCAAACACTGGACGGTGGAAGCCTATGTCGTCGACCTCGGTGCAGCAGAGATTCTGTGCAAGAGCAATTGCGAAAAGGCTGGAGAGATTTCCTATCAGCACGTCGGCGTCAGCGCCATCGGCTACTTTCTCAACCAGCGCGATGGCAGTGCATACGGCTCGGAGTATGACGACGAAGGTCTGTACCGCCGCGAAGGCTTGTCCGCCTTTGGCCGCATCGGCGTCGGCAAGATGGATAACGAAACCGAACTGAGATACAGCCGTCTGAACGATATTCACCTGCACTTTGGCGCCGGCGTGGAATACGGCTGGGAAAACGGCATTGCCGCACGCGCGGAGATGATCGCCTATGATACCGACGCCGTTGCAGCGTCGATGGGCCTGGTCAAACGCTTTGGCAGCAGCGAACCCTATCTCGATGGCCCGCCGGTGATTCCGCCTGAACTGGAGGCACCGCCTTCACAAGCCAAGCCACCCGTACACAAGGTTCAACCAGCACCAACGGCCGCTGCACGAGAACCCATCAAGCGCAAGGTCGTTCGGGTGCGACTGCCCCGGCTCTACTTTGCCGTGGACGACCACCGCCTGTCACCGTTGGCCAAGCGCAAGCTGCAAGACCTCGTGCGCACCATGAAACGCTATCCGCAGCTGAAGCTGGAGATTCGCGGCTATACCGATGCCACCGCCAGCGCTGAATACAATCTGAATCTGTCGCTGCGCCGCGCGGCATCGGTGCGGAAATTCATGGCAGCGTATGGCATCCCTGCACCCCGACTGCGCCTGTCAGCACTCAGCGAATCGGAGCCGGTCGCCAGCAATGCCACAGCCGAAGGCCGCGCCCGCAACCGCCGGGTAGAGTTCCGGATCGTGCGTTGAGCTGGACAGGTCAAACATGATGTCTAGTTCTGAGATGAAACATCATCGTAACTACTCAGTAGTAGAAAAATAGAACTGTAACTGCTCAGATTGCCGCTGAAACGCGTCAGGTCAAGGCGGGAAATGTGAGTTTACGAGTGTAAATGAGCATTTCCCAACGCAGAGATGGCGCGTTTCAGTGGTGAGCTGAGTAGTTACATGCATCGTCGGTGAAAAATTCGATGCCGTTCATCCGAATAACACAAAAAGTTGTGTCTAGCTCACAGTCAAACCACAAGTGCTTACGCATACTCGGTGGCTATGGAACAGACATCTCCAACCCGGAACGGACGCCGGGACTGTCGTGCAAGGAGGAATAAACCAGTATGCAACTCGTCAACAGCCGTCGAATGATGGTAGAAAAAATGGTCCGCAGACAAGCGGAAAAACTTGGGCTGAGTGTCTATGCCTGTGAGCATGGGCAACAAGCTGCCGTAACGTCATTGCAAGCAGGCGCATCCGCGTTCCGCGCTATTCAGGAAGGCATTGCAGCTGCCGAAACCAAGCGATTGATGCTGATCATCGACAACGTGACTAGCGCCGCCTGAACAGGGTCTCCGTTGGCACGACCATTTGGCCGTGCCAACGCCTGTCCGAGCATCAGTCCAGCATCAGCGACACCAGCCCGTCGGCCAGCTTTGGTTCGAACCAGGTCGACTTGGGCGGCATCACCTCATTCGCATCAGCCACTGCCATCAGATCTTCCATCCGCGTTGGAAACAACGAAAACGCCACCGCCATTTCACCGCTATCGACCCGCTTTTCCAGCTCTTTTAGCCCACGTATACCACCGACAAAATCGATTCTGTCATCACGACGTGGATCGGAAATGCCTAATATCGGGTCGATCAGATTGTTGGCCAGCAGGCTGACATCCAGACGCGCCACGGGATCATCCTCAGGAATACGGTCGGGCTTGATGCGCAAACGGTACCAGTCGCCAGCCAGATACATGCCGAACTCGCCGGGCCGCTTCGGTCTGACCGCTTCGCTAGACGCTTCGACATCGAAATGCTCGGCAACCTGTTGCAGTAGCGCCTGTGGCGACAGACCACTGAGATCGCGAATCACGCGGTTGTAGTCGAGAATCTTCATTTCATGATGCGGAAAAATCACCGACAGAAAATACTGCGGTGCCGCCGGATCACCAACACCACCCCGGTTTGCACAAACCCGTGAACCTGCCGCAGAACGGTGATGCCCGTCGGCGATGTAGATGGCATGCATGGCGTCGAAGGCACGAGTCAGGCGGTCGATCCTGTCGGCATCGTCGATCACCCATAGCGCATGGCCGACACCATCATCGGCGGTCACGTCCATATCAGGCTCGCGCTGCGTGACCTCGGCGAGGATGCGATCGACCTCTGGCGCGTCGGGATAGGCCAGCAACACGGGGCCGGTTTCAGCATTCACCGCTTCGATCTGGCGCACGCGATCATCCTCTTTCGCCGGGCGGGTGAACTCGTGCTTGCGAATTCGGTTGCTGTCATAGTCGCCCACCGATGCGCCAGCCACGAGGCCAGTCTGGACATGATCCCCCATCGTCAGGCGATAGGCGTAGTAGCACGGCTTTGCATCCTGAACCAGAACGCCCTCATCGATCATGCGGCGCAGATTCTCGGCTGCCTTGGCATAGACCGCAGAATCATAGGGATCGATACCTTCCGCCAGGTCGATCTCCGGCTTCGAGATATGCAGGAAGCTATATGGCTTGCCGGCCGCCCGCGCTCTGGCCTCATCACTGTTAAGCACATCATAGGGTGGCGCAACGACGTCGTCTGCTCTGCCGGGTGCTGGTCTCAAGGCGGGGAAAGGACTGATCAGGTTCATGGTGATGCTCCTCATGTGACAAGGTGGATATTCGGCCGTGATCGTGGCCTCCACAACCACCCCGGCCCGCACTGCAGGCGGCCGAAGCATATCAGGAATTGAGCGTGCTGCGCTGCACGGCGGCAACCGACCAGTGGTCACGAAATCCACATGGACGCATTGTAACCATCAAATTCCGTGACAGCCTTCCACTCTCTCGTAAGATCACGTCAATACAATAGGACATGACTCAATCAACCTGCTTTAGCAGACAAACATGATTTCACTTACCAAGATAAAAGACCTCATCAAAAAAGATCCGACCAATAACGATCCCGCGTCCGCCGACGATAGCGTTGAAGAGGACAGTATTCCCGCTCCGGTTCAGGTTAAACCCCGCGCCAGCACCGAGCAGAGTATCGAGCCACCCACATCCGCATTTGCCGTCAAACCACCAGGCGACACCCAGGAACTGGATGACAGCGCTGTCGCGGAGCAGCTGGACGGCCTGAAACGCACCCTGGAAGCCAAAGCCTTTGAGCCGAAGGAAGAAACCGAGCCGAAAGAGCACAGCCCATTTGGGAATACGCCACCGACAGTGGAAATGGAGCGCCCGGACTTTCCAGACTGAATCGCAGCACCCCAGAAACCGGGTTTAGCCGTTCCAGACGGCTATTTGTCGAGTGCCCCATCCCCCGCCTTGGCGAAATCGATCACTTTCTTTTGTGGCGACAGATTGATTTCATCGAAGCAGGCTCCGGGACGTGATCGGAGAACAAAACCGACGGCTCCAGCAACATCCTCCGCCAGCAGATGGCAACCCGGCGCTGCTGCCGGGCGAAAGTTCTGGCCGTCGAAAAAGTCCGTCTGCACCATGCCCGGGTTGATCAGCGTAACCCGCACACCCGCCGAGGCACACTCCTCACGCAATGACTGGGCAAAGCCTCGCAGCGCAAACTTGGTGGCGGCATAGACGGCACCACGCTGACCGCCCCGAAGGGCGGCTTCTGAGCCGATGATAACGACATCCCCCGCCTTGTAGCGTTTCATCAGCGGCAGAAACTCACGCGCGACCAGAATCTGGCTGGTGAGGTTGACATCGATCAGCTCACGGATCTGCCGGGCGGAGAAGGCCTCAAGCGAGGCAAAGCGGCCAAATCCCGCATTGAGGATCAGGCCATCGAGACGCTCCAGCTGTTTCCTCTGGGCCTTCAGGATTGTCGGCAGCGCCTCCAGATCAGCAAAATCGCAACTCACATGGCGATATCCCTGCTCGCTCTCCAGTTCGCCAGCTTTGCGCGACAAGCCCGTCACCTGACATCCATCCTGCAACAACTTGCGGGCAATCGCAGCGCCGATGCCGCGACTCGCACCGGTGATCAGATAGCGACGTTTATTCGACACTGGAACACCTCCATTGCAGGGCTTCGGCAACACGGTGGAGCTCATCGATACGCGCTGCCATGAGTTCGGTCGCCAGCGCCGGGCTGAAATGCTCGAGCGTCTGCCGGGCATTGTCGGAAATCACCTTGAAGCAGCCGATGTTGCGCTGCTCGGAAAACCGCAGCGCCGTCTCGACAAATCCTGATGCCTCCATATCCGTCACCCCGTCCTGCCGATACTCAGGATCGGGCGCATCCACGGTCACGATATCCAGCGCCGGGAGCCCCGTACCACTGCCAGTCAACTGCCAGTAGCAGTCACTGGCCAGATCCGAGACCCGGCCCCCTTCAATCGCGGTGCCAATCGGCAAATCACGCTGACCCGCAATACCGGCATTGAGCCAGCAGGCATGCTGCTGCGGTTTCAGCAGCGCCTGCAACCAAGCCGTGGCAGCGGCAGCAGCCACCTTCCCCTGTCCGGCGACCACCAGACTGACGCCATCGTTGCGATAGATCCTGAAACCAGATTTTCGCGATAGCGGTTTCAATCGATAGCGCTCGATCAACGGCCGCGCTTCAGCCATCCAGGCGACGACAATGTTAATCAACGGCGGCTCCTTGGGCGGAAGCAATGGATTGATACCTGCGTGCCAACGCCTCATAACTGGCAGCACGTTCGGCAGCACCCCGCTTGGTCGCACCCAACGCAAGGATGCGGCACTTTTCGATCAGCATATCGGCGGTAGCCGCAGCATCCGGCGCTGCCAGCACCCCCGATTGCAACATCTTTTCCAGCGCCTTCACGCGGAAACGGTCCATACCCCAGTGACGGCGGGAAAGCTGGTCGTCATGGCCGCCATACTTGATGATCTGAGCCTGCTCGACAAATGCCACCGGCTCGCGAGCGCAGATGCGCAGCCATAGGTCGTAGTCTTCACAGGCGGGCAGCGACTCATCGAAACCGCCGTAGCTGTGAAAAACATCCCGATGGATGACAACCGAAGACGGAGAAATCACGCATAGCGGCAGACAACGCTGATATATCCAGCCACCACTCTTGCCGTGTTTGCGCATTGCATTGACCCGCTTGCCGTTGCGAATCCATATTTCCTCGGTATGGCACAATCGACAGCCCGCCGATTGCTGTAATGCTTGATGCTGGGCTTCGAGCTTGCCGGGCAACCATTCATCGTCGGAATCGAGGAATGCCAGCCATGTTCCGGTCGCGGTGGCGATACCGAGATTGCGCGCCGCGCTCACCCCCCGATTCTGCTGCACAAGATAGCGGCACTGCGGAAAATCACGCCGAACCAACGCCGCCGTACCATCGCTTGAACCATCGTCCACAACAATCACCTCTTCCGGCACCAGGGTCTGTCTCAGCACCGATTCGATAGCACGCCCCAGCACGGCTTCACGGTTGTAGCTGGGAATGATGACGGAAACGGGAAACTTCACGGCTGGATATCGCATTTGCTGGGTCTGGCGAGATTCTACCGTGGTAGGGGCATCAGCGCGCGAGTGTGTAGAGAAGTAAAAAGCGGGGTCTGGGCGACCACTCAACATGATTGGGAAATATTTCCCAATCATGGGACAATACCCCCTATTTCACCAACCATCTGCACCATGCCCAGCAACACCCTGCAACAAGTCGTTTTGCGTATGCTGCGGCCACTTATCCGCCTGCTGCTGCGGCATGGCGTGGCGCATGCAACGCTGGCGCAGTGGCTGAAGCAGCTCTATGTGGACACAGCGGCATCCGAGTTTGCACTGGAGGGGCGCAAGCTGTCGATTTCTCGTATTGCGCTGGTCACGGGAATCAACCGCAAAGAGGTCAAACGGCTGCTCGACGAGCCACCAGCACCGGATGCACACCAGACAAAGCACAATCGCAGCGCACGCATCATCCATGGCTGGCGCAACGACAGAGACTTTACCGACGCCGCTAGCCATCCGCTGGAACTGCCTTTCAGCGGCGGCGAGCACGATTTCACCACCCTGGTGAAGCGCTATAGCGGCGACATTCCGGCGCGGGCTGTACTCGATGAACTGATCCGCACCGGCATCGTGGAAAACACAGCGGGCGGCACACTGCGCCTGCTGAAGCCCGGCTATGTACCCTGTCACAGCGATGAGGAGATGCTGCAATTGGCAGGCGACAGCGTGCGCGACCTGCTGGAGACGATCGACCACAATCTTCAGTCATCCGGGGAAACATCGCGGCTGCAACTCAGCGTGGTCTACGACAATCTGCCCGAAGAAGCCGTGCTGGAATTCCGTACGTTGAGTCGGCAGCGAGCCATGGCGCTGCTGGAAGAGATGGATGCCTTTCTCAGTCAGCACGATCGTGACAGCAACCCCACGGCACAAGGCAAAGGCACGTACAGGGCGGGCCTCGGCGTCTACTATTTCGAGGATCGCGGGAGAGAGGAAGATGACAACTGATTGGCACAGAGCACTGCTCGCCAGCCTGCTGCTCTCACTGGCGGGCTGCAATGATGGCGGTATCGTCGGTACCGGCACCGGAGACAATGCGGATACACCGCAGATTGCTGGGGATACTGCCGCTCCCGCAGTCGCTGAAAGCGCGGGTACAGCCTCCTTTCCACTCGACAGCAAGGACCAACAGGCGTTTTGCGCCAGGCTACCGCTGGATATTGCGGCACAACTAGGCGGATCAAAGACTAGCGTCCCGGCAACATGGAAGGAAGAGGGCCCACGGGCGTTTTCCTGCCGCTGGGAAGTCCCAACTAACACGGGAGTGACGCAAGTCATTGTCGAGGTCAATGGAGATCCGGCATTTGGCGCCATGCTCGTCAGCAACAGCGAGGGTCGATACAGCGCAGCATCCACCTCGGTGCTGAACAGTGGCTACAAGATCATCGATGATCCCTGTCTGCACGGGATCGTCATTCCCGCCGGTGAAACATTGTGGGTAACGGTGAGCCGGGAAAATCAGGCGGCTTGTGCGGCAGGGACGGATCGGGTAACGACGATAGAGACTTTGAACAGCGCGGGTGAGGTGGTTCTGTCGACGTTGGGCAGCACCCCGTAACAGCAAAGCCCTCCCCAGCCAGTTGCCGGCGGCGCGAGGAGGTTAGCTCGCGAGAGATAGCAGGCGGCGGTGCTGAAGGACGGGAAAGCTGCGGCGTACCCGGCGCAGACAATCGAGATTGATATCCCCCAGCACGATGCCCGGTTTGTGGTCGTCCGCTTCGTCCACGACAGCCCCCCAGGGATCGACGATCATGCTGTGACCATAGGTTGTGCGGCCGTTGACGTGGTATCCACCTTGGGCCGAGGCGACGACATAGCAGAGGTTTTCTACTGCACGGGCGCGCACGAGGATATCCCAGTGCGCCTTGCCAGTCAGGTCGGTGAATGCGGCTGGCACAAAGATGATCTCTGCGCCTCTGTCCACCAGCTCGCGAAACAGTTCGGGAAACCGCAGGTCATAGCACACTGCGAGGCCAATCTTGCCGAATGGCGTATCGACCACCACCGTGCGATCCCCAGGCAAGATGGTTTCGGACTCATTGTAGTTTTCGTCCACACCGGGCAGAGAAACGTCGAACAGATGCACCTTGTCATAGCGCGCTACCTGCCGCCCTTCATCGTTGTAGATGAAGCTGGACGCATAGACCTTACCCGGCTCTGGCGTTTCGACGGGCAGCGTACCACCACAGATCCAGACGCCATGCTTGCGGGCATTTTCTGCCAGGAACTCTTGCATCGGGCCACCGTTCGCCGACTCGGCCACCTCCAGCTTGTCCTGCTCAGTGACCCCCATCAGGCCGAAATTCTCTGGCAACACAACGAAACGCGCGCCCTTGCCGGCAGCTTCCGCGATCAGCTGGCCCGCCAACAGCAGATTGGCTGTCACCTGCGGGCCAGACGCCATCTGTATTGCTGCAAAAATGCTCACTGCACCGTCCTATAATTTCCGTGTGTCTTATTGATATAGCAGGCTATCGCCAAAAGCTAGCAACTTTCACAGCGGAACGCTAACCATCAGCAAACGCTTTGTGATCCGGGCTCGGCAGTTTTCGTCAGAACCGTGTTCGCCGTCGCTACCTTATTCCAGAAGATCAAGCACCCCGTCCTCTTCGGCATCGTCCAGCTCCGGGCGCAGTGCGACGATCTGCGGCGCATCCCAGTTGCCGGTGACGGTATAGTCCAGCGCCACCGACCGATCGACATCGACGCCCACCCCCTTGGCGAGCTTATCCAGAATAAAAACCACCACACCAGCTTGCGGCCCGGCGATCAACCCGGCCGCAAGGGGCGCTGACGCTGTCAGATTGGGCACGACCCGAAGAGCAAGGTCGTAGCTTCGCTGGATCAAATCCGCCTTGCCTTTCAGCTCAAAGCTGGCGACCGGCCCATAAATCAGCAGATCATTGGTTTCGAGAACACCCGCCTCGATATGCGCGGAACCCTGGAGCTTTTCATAGAAAAAGCCATCCTTTTCCATGTCCTTGAAGTTGAGCGCCAGCCGGCGTGGCAGATAATCGAGGCTCAACAAGCCGATCAGCCTGCCAAGCCCCGGCTCGACCTTGCGCAACCAGCCATCACGCAGATCCACCTTCAAATCGGCTTCGACGCTGGCCAGCGAATAGCGGGCCGGAGACCCCGGCCAGGAGAGCATTCCCGACAACGTACCGCTGCCACTGCCGAGGCTCTCGCCAAACGCAAAGGCTTTGAGTACCTTGCCCACATCCTTGCCCTTCGCGGTGAACCTGGCCGTCGTATGCTCCGCGCTCGGCGACCAGTGCCAAAAGCCGCTGGCATCGACATCGAGATATTCGGTTGCTAGCGCGAGGCGGCTGACCTCCATTCCCGTCTTCCGTGGCAAGGTATTGAGCCGAAAATCCCGAAACGCCAAATTTCCCCAGCGCAACTGGGCGCTCTGCACTTCCAGCGGCGGCAGCACCCGGGGGTCGAATTCCGCCTGCACCTGCGCCTGATCCTCGCCACGCCGGAGTACGAGCCGATCAAGGCGCGCCCGCAGCGGGGCACGGCCAAGCGGCAGAGGAGCGACAATATCACCAGCGAGGCTCTCCGCATCGAGTGACAACTGCCATTCTCTGTCCAGCTTTTGTGCCCGCAGCGATAACTGTTCGAATGTTTGCGCCGCAAGCCGAAAACGATCGACGGTAACGTCGATATCATCGACCTTGTCGAGCAGATTCTCATCCGCCTTCGGCTGCCCCGCATAACGGCGGATGACATCAGCCCAGGCTGCCACATCGACCTCGGGCCACCGCCCCGCCACCTTGATGCCCTGTTGCGGCAGGCTGACGGAGCCACCCTGCAATCCGACTGCCGCCCGGTTCACGGTAAAGCGGGGCTGCGTTTGCATCTCCGCCTCGATTTCGAACAATCCGGGCACCGCCGCCCGGAGCAGCGGCGGTGACGAAAAATGGTATTCCACGGCCAGATTCCGCTGCGCAGCAGCATCCTTGTACAGCGGCGCTGGCAGATCGACCGTAACCCCCGCTAGCGTCGATGTCACCGCCAGCCAAGGCGCGTGTTTTTCCTCAGCCTGCTGCCGGCGCGGAATATGCAGAACCCCTTGCCAGGCGGCCGTGCCGGAGGTGACGGGTTCGATGATCTTGCGTTGCTGCGGCAGCAGATCCGCCGGCGCCCAGACCCCCGCCATATCGACCAGAACTGTACCGTCATCTGCTGTGGACACCGTCGCTTCGACGGGCGCATTACGAAAGACCGCCGTCAGCGAACGGGAAGAGAAGTCGGTATTATGGAAATTCAGCCACCCCTTGAGTTCGGTGATCTGCACATCCTGCGCGGGAATGGCCGCCTCGCAGCGCTGCAACTCGATGACGCCGCGGCTACGCGTGACTTTTTTGAGTTTTTTCGACAACGTTAGCAACAAGTCGAGATCAATCGCCACCGGCCCCGATGAAGTCACGCGACCAAGAAATTCATCCAGATTTTTTCCCAGCGGGCTTTGGCGGACAAAGGTCAATGCCTGTGGCAACGTGCCTTTGGCCTTCCCCGTAACCGCAAGACGCGCGCGAAAAAGATCATCGATCAACACATCGGCTTCGGTAATGGTCGCGCCGAGCACTTTCCCGCTGACAACGGTCGCCGTCAGCTTACTGTTGTCGAATTGCGCACGCCCGTTCAGAGATAACAGACCGGGCCAACGTTCATGATAATCGAAGGATGCATTACGCACGTCGAAATCCGCATGCATTTTCGCGATTCCCTTTTTGAAAGCCGTCTTGCGCAACGGCCCGCCATAGCTGAAGCGGATATTTTCTGCCTGCCCATCGACAAACGCACGACGCAGCCATCGACCGATTTTTTTCGGTACGATCCGATAGGGAATATAATGCGATACACGTGCCAGCGGCATCGATGGCACGATCATCTCCAGTGTCAGCGCCGGATATGCTTCGCCTTTGCCCAACTGCAAGCTTCCACCACCGCGTGCAACAAAATCAGCATTTGCGAGAATCAGGTTTTCCATGGAAATATCCCAGATATCATCCATTTTCTGCCAGCTGATCTCGCCATGCAGGCTTTGCGCATCGAGCATTTCCGGAAACAGGCGTGGAAAATCCACTTCGAGCCCGGTGCTGTCGACACGCGCCACGCCCCGCTCGGCCGTGGCGAGAACATCACCGGAAATATGGCTGATGCCGGGAATATGGTCGAGCGCATCCCAGCCCAGTTCATCGAAGCTCGCCTTGAAAGCAAACTTCTCCAGGGACTCGAAACTGCGCGGCAAGGAAAAGTCGATACCACGCAACTCCCCAACCGGGCGCAGACGCTGCAACCATTCGAGCAGCTGATCCGGCAACCCCGGCATCAGTGTTGCTATCGTGCGAACACTCTCGATATCGATATAGTCGACAACACCGAAATAAGCACCCACATCCTGATCCCAGGCGAGACTCAAGCCGCCTTCCGGCCAGTGTTTTTGCGGCGTCACCACCCGCAACTGATCCATGTCCAGGCGCCAGCTCTGAAAATCCCCGGACAGGCGCAGATCGGCCGCCAGTTCATCGATAAAACCAAAACGCGCAGCGGTTTTTTCGCCCTGTTTCGGCGTCGCATCGACACGCACATCGTGCAAAGCAATGCTTCCCTGCACGTCGAACCCAGTATCACGAAAGCTGCTGCCCCACAGCTTGAGATCCAGCGTGCCGGAACCCGCCTGGGACAGCACCCCCTGACGCAGATAAGGCACACCGCCCAGGTTGATTTCCCTGCCCTGAACAAAATAGTGGCTGTTCCAGTCACGTGGCGAGTCGAGTGGACCTTCGGCGACGAGTTTTACTTCAAGGCTGTCCCCCACCGACTTGGGCGGCAGAATTTCTGCTTCCAGCGCCAGCGCATCCTGACCGACATAGAGGTCGAGGTCGGACGTGATAAAACGGTATTGTCGATCACGCTGGCGATCGTCCCATTCGACAACAATATCCGCCAGCTCCAGGCGCATGCCGCGAAAGCGTTCTAGCACTTTATTCAGCGACGGATTTTCTTCACCATTGCGCCCCGAAAATCCATAGGCAGATATTTTTCCATCAGTGCCACGGACGATCTTGATATGGCTGCCAGAAAAACGCACCACATCCGCTTCCGGTCGGCGGCGAAGCAGCGTTTTCCAGGGATTGAACCAGACCTCCATTTCAGCAAAATGTAGAATGGGTGTATTGGTTTCGGGGTCGGAAATCTCCACATCACGGAAGGTCAGCAGCGGCTTTAATTTGAAACCTTCCCAGCGAATGTCGATGTGACCGATTTTAAGGGGGTGACGGATGACCGTAGATATTTTTTCGGCAATCACATCGCGATAGTCGTTGGCCAACGGCATTAGCAATGTCAGCAGGATCAGCAGTAACCCCACCAGCACGGCCAGAGAGACGAGCTGTTTCAGTCCGTGCCAACAACCTCCCTTGAGAACGACCTTCATCGGGTGTCAGACCGGCATATCAGAGCGGCACCACATCGAATTGATCCTGAATATACTGGCTTTCGACATGGTACTTGATGGGAATATCGATAAATTCCTGCAACTCGGCAAGGCTCGCCGACTCTTCGTCCAGCAAAAGATCGACAATTTCCTGCGAGCCGAGCACCAGCAGTTCGCGCGCATCATACTGGCGTGATTCACGCAGAATTTCGCGGAACAGGTCGTAGCAGGCCGATTCAGCCGTTTTCATATACCCCTTGCCCTTGCAGTAGGGGCAAGGTTCGCAAAGCACGTGCTCCAGGCTTTCGCGGGTACGCTTGCGCGTCATTTCGACCAACCCCAGCGGCGACACATCGCAAATCTGGCTGCGAGCATGATCTCGATCCATCGCCTTTTCCAGCGCACGCAACACCTGGCGCCGATGCTCAGGCTCGGCCATGTCGATAAAGTCGATAATGATAATGCCGCCGAGATTGCGCAGCCGGAGCTGACGCGCAATCGCCTGCGCCGCTTCAAGATTGGTCTTGTAGATGGTCTCTTCCAGATTACGCGAACCGACGAAACCACCGGTGTTGACGTCGATCGTGGTCATCGACTCGGTCTGGTCGAAGATCAGATAACCGCCGGATTTGAGCATCACCTTGCGCTCCAGCGCCTTGGCGATTTCATCCTCGATGTTGTATAGCTCAAAGATGGGGCGCTCGCCCGTGTAGAGTTCTACACGCCCAGCCATCTCCGGCACATAGGACTCGGCAAACTCCAGCAGTTCCTTGTGGGTGGATTGGGAATCGATCTGCACCTTCTCGCAGTCTTCACCGACCATGTCGCGCAGTGTGCGCTTGACCAGCGGCAGATCATGGTAGACACAGGCACCTGCTTTCGCCGACTTGTCTCGTTCCATGATCTTGGCCCAGACACGCTGCAGGAAAGCCATGTCCTGGTGCAATTCCTCCGCGTTGACGCCCTCGGCTGCCGTGCGCAGAATGAAACCCATATGGGAATCACCACGCTCTGCCAGCACCAGCTCACGCAAACGTTCGCGCTCCTCAGCGTCCTCGACGCGGGTCGAGACGCCAATCGAATCGCTGTGAGGCATCAGTACCAGATAGCGCGAAGGAATCGTCACCTGCGTCGTCAGCCGTGCGCCCTTGGTGCCAAGCGGATCCTTCACCACCTGAACAAGCACGTGCTGACCTTCATGCAGCATGCTGGAAATCGACTGTGGCGTCTCAGGAGCAATACCGCTGGCGTTGGGCGGTGTTTTCGCAATCACATCGGAAACATGCAGGAACGCGGCCTTTTCCAGACCGATATCGACAAAAGCCGCCTCCATGCCGGGCAGTACGCGACACACCTTGCCCTTGAATACGTTGCCCACCAGCCCTGACTTGCGGGTACGCTCGATCGCCACCTCCTGCAGTACGCCATTCTCGACGAAGGCGACACGCGTCTCCTGGGGGGTGACATTGATCAGGACTTCTGTGCTCATGAGGGGATCTATCCGCTGCCAGTGGGAAAGTGCCCCATTATAAAGAATAAGCGCTTACAAAACCCTGAACCCACACTCAGCGAGCAACGCGGCCGTTTCCTGCAGTGGCAATCCCATAATGCCTGAATAGCTACCTTCGATCGACGCAATGAAAACAGCGCCTAATCCCTGGATCGCGTAGCCGCCTGCCTTGTCCACCGGCTCGCCGCTCTGCCAGTAGCGCTGGATCTCGGCATCGCTCAGCGGCCGGAACGTCACTGCTGAATCCGACAGCCGTGACGACAGCCGGTTACCTTGCCGCAATGCCACAGCCGATAGCACATGATGCGTCCGCCCAGACAAGCTGCGCAACATGGCGGCGGCATCCGCTTCTGACGCGGGCTTGCCGTAAATCCTGCCCCCCACCACCACGGCGGTGTCCGCGGCAATGATCAGCGTATCTTCAGCACCGGCAGGCTCGACTGCCTTGGCTTTCTCTCGCGCCATGCGCAGTACGTATTCCGGTGGGGATTCTGCGGCAAGCACCGATTCGTCGATATCAGCGGGCATGATCTCCGCTTCGATACCAATCTGACGTAACAGTTCGACGCGGCGTGGCGAGCGCGAGGCGAGGATGATCTGTGAAGGCAAAACCGAAAACTCCAGGCTAGATTACCTTGGAGAACTTCGCTTCCTCCCGCGCCTGCTGCAGATGGGCGTCGAAGGTCATGCAGACATTGCGTACCAGCATGCGTCCGCGCGGTAGTATGCGGATTTCCGCGTCGCCGATTTCGACCAGGCCATCGGCTTCCATTGGCGCCAGCGCCTCCAGCGACGATGAGAAGTAGCGCTTGAAGTCGATGCCGTAGCTGTCTTCAATCTCTTTCATGTCGAGCGCGAAGTTGCAGATCAGACGGCTGATCACATCCCGCCGCAGAATGTCGTCATCACTCAAACGAATGCCCTTGATCACCGGCAAGTGGCCGGCGTCGATGGCACGGTAGTACGATTCCAGATCCTTGCTGTTCTGGCTGTAGACATCATGCACCTTCGAGATCGAGCTGACGCCCATGGCCACCAGGTCACAGTCGCCGCGCGTGGTATAGCCCTGGAAGTTACGGTGCAAATGACCTTCCTGTTGCGCGCGGACGAGTTCATCATCCGGCTTGGCGAAGTGATCCATACCGATATAGACGTAGCCGGCGTCGGTCAACTGCCGGATCGTGCGCTTGAGAATCTCCAGCTTGTCGGCGCCTGACGGCAATTCGGCTTCATTGATGCGGCGTTGCGGCTTGAAGCGTTCAGGCAAGTGAGCGTAATTGAACACCGATAGCCGGTCGGGCGACAGCTCCAGCACCGCCTCGACGGTCTGCTCGAAGCTCCCCACCGTCTGCAACGGCAGGCCATAGATCAAGTCGAGATTGACGGATCGCGCACCGGCATCGTAACAGGCCTGGATGATCTCGCCGGTCATCTCGATCGGCTGAATGCGGTTGACCGCCCGCTGTACCACCGGATTGACATCCTGCACGCCGAGGCTAAAACGATTGAAGCCCAATGCGCGCAGGTGCCGGATGCTGTCAGCCGTCACCGAACGCGGATCGATCTCGATCGAGTAGTCGCCACCATCGTCATCACGCAACTTGAAATGGTGCCGGGTCGATGCCATCAACCGGCTCATTTCATCGTGGTTCAGAAAGGTTGGCGTACCGCCGCCCCAGTGCAGTTGCTCCACCACCCGGTCATCGTCATACAACGCCGCCTGCATCTCGATTTCCCGTTCAAGACGATCGAGATAGTCGCCCACCATGGAATGATTCTTGGTCGCAATCTTGTTGCAGGCGCAGTAGAAACAGATGGTGTCGCAGAACGGAATATGAAAGTAGAGCGACAGCGGAACCGGCACCGGGGAGGCGTTGCTCCGCTGTGCCGCCTGGCAATAGTCCGTTTCGCCGAAGCTGTCGGTAAAGGAGACCGCAGTCGGATACGACGTATAGCGCGGGCCACTGGCATCGTAACGACGGATCAGTGCTTCATCGAAAATGGTATTGGTAAAATCGGTCTCTGACATGCGGGCACCAGCTCAGAAAAACGAAGGAAGGGAGACTAGCATCGTAACGTCGGCAGCACTGTTGACGTGGATCAATCGTGATGCTTGGCAGTGAGGAATATAACACCCGGCCGAGACCCTCACCAGCACCGCCCCGACACTCGCATTTTGCCCGGTGGTAGCAGTTACAGGCATAATTCAGCGCTTCAACCCAACTTCAGGAATCACCGTGTCCAGATCATCAGAACTCTTTCACCGCGCCGAAAAGGTCATTCCGGGAGGCGTCAACTCTCCTGTCCGCGCTTTCCGGGGCGTCGGCGGCGATCCCGTATTCATCGACAGAGCGCAAGGCGCCTGGCTTTTCGACAGCGATGGCAATCGTTATATCGACTATGTTGGCTCCTGGGGACCCATGATTGCCGGACACGCTCATCCCGACATCATCGCTGCGGTAAAGCAGGCAGCCGACAACGGCCTCAGTTTCGGCGCACCAACGGCGCTGGAGATCGAGATGGCAGAACGCGTCTGCGCGCTGCTGCCGTCGATCGAGATGGTACGCATGGTCAGCTCCGGCACCGAAGCCACGATGAGCGCAATCCGGCTGGCACGTGGCTTTACCGGGCGCGACAAGATCGTCAAGTTCGAAGGCTGCTACCACGGCCACGGCGACTCACTGCTGGTCAAGGCTGGATCAGGCGCACTGACCCTGGGCGTACCCAGCTCGCCCGGCATTCCCGCCGCACTGGCAGCACATACAATCACGCTGGAATACAACAATATCGACGCGGTGCGGGAAGCATTCGCCGACATCGGCAGCGAGATCGCCTGCATTATCGTCGAGCCGGTCGCTGGCAACATGAATTGCATTCCACCGGTCGACGGCTTCTTGCAAGGACTCCGCGAAGTCTGTGACGAACATGGCGCGGTATTGATCTTCGACGAAGTGATGACCGGCTTTCGCGTCGCGCTCGGCGGCGCACAGTCTGTCTACGACGTCACCCCGGATCTGACGACGCTGGGAAAAATCATCGGCGGCGGCATGCCGGTCGGCGCCTTCGGCGGCAAGCGCGAAATCATGGAATACATCGCACCCACCGGGCCGGTCTATCAGGCAGGCACCCTGTCGGGAAATCCGATTGCCATGACGGCTGGGCTAAAAACGCTGGAAATCATTTCAGCACCGGACTTCTACTCTACGCTGGAGCAGAAAACGACAACACTGGTTCAAGGGCTGCAAAAAAGAGCAGACGCCGCCGGGATTGCGTTCACCACCAGCCAGGTCGGCGCCATGTTCGGGCTGTTTTTCACCGACGCTAAGCAGGTCACATCGTTTGCACAGGCCACCCAGTGCGATGTCGAGGCTTTCAAGCAGTTTTTCCATGCCATGCTCGATGAAGGCATCTACCTTGCACCATCGGCCTACGAAGCAGGGTTTGTCTCCAGCGCCCATTCGGATGAGGATCTGGAAGCCACCCTGGTGGCGGCGGAGAAGGCGTTTGCTACGCTCAAGAACGGATAGACATCGGCCTGTACTCGGGCGAATGAATTCGCCCCTACAGCAATAAAAAAGCCCGACCAGTCTGACGACTGGCCGGGCTTTTTTTTCAATCAATACGCTTTTACATCAATGCATCGACATCGAGGTTTCTCAGGTAATCGGCAAAACCGTCCTTGAGCTCTGGATGTTTCAGTGCATATTCCACAGTTGCCACCAGATACCCCAGCTTATCACCACAATCGTAGCGTTTGCCTTCGAATTCATAGGCCAGCACACGCTCTTCAGTGAGCAGTTGTGCAATAGCATCCGTCAGCTGAATTTCACCACCGGCGCCGCGTGGTGTTTTTGCCAGCTTGGAGAAAATATGGGGTGTCAGGATATAACGCCCAACAACAGCAATATTCGAGGGCGCATCTTCAGGCGCTGGCTTTTCGACGATGCCGTTGACATGCCACAGACGCTCCCCAGATGCTTCAGCGGCGACCACACCATATTTCTGCGTCTGATCTTCAGGTACGCGCTCACTGCCGAGTACGCTGCAACCATGATAGTTATAGACCTCAACCATCTCGCCAAGCCCGGTGGTTCCGTTTTTTGGCGCAATCATGTCATCCGCCAGAATGACCGCAAAAGGTTCGTCGCCAACAATTGGCTCCGCACAAAGCACCGCATGCCCTAGCCCCAATGCTTCTGCCTGTCGCAGATAGACACAGGTGATGCCCGGAGGAAGAATACCGCGCACCTCTTCGAGCAATTTGGTTTTGCCCCGCTCCTCCAGTTCACGTTCCAGCTCATAGGCCTTGTCGAAATGGTCCGGAATGGAGCGTTTATTGCGCCCGGTAACAAAAATGAGTTCGGTGATACCGGCGGAGACCGCTTCTTCGGCCGCATACTGGATCAATGGCTTGTCGACGATCGGCAGCATTTCCTTCGGATTGGCCTTGGTGGCCGGAAGAAACCGGGTTCCCATTCCTGCTACGGGAAAGACCGCCTTGCGAATCTTGGCTGGCATAGTGAAACTTCCTTATTCTGGCACGTTGATGAATTGACCGCTGAATCCTAACAAAGTTCCCTTGCACTACAGTGAGACAAGCACCTCGTTTATCACATCGCCGGGTGAGGCTGCCTGGGTGATCGGCCGACCAATGACCAGAAAATCACTACCAGCGGTCATAGCCTCCGCCGGGGTCATTACGCGGCGCTGATCGTCGCTTCCCGACGAGCCTGCAGGACGGATACCTGGCGTCACCAGCAGAAAGTCACTCCCCAGTTCCTGGCGCAATGCTGCCGCCTCTCTTGCCGAACAGACGACCCCATCCGCCCCAGCGTCGCTGGCGAGACTGGCAAGATGCAGCACCTGCTGTTCGGGGGAGCGTGCAATACCCACTTCACCAAGGTCAGTGGCATCCATCGACGTCAGCACGGTGACGGCGATCAGATGAGGTCGATGTGCCGCCTGCTCAAGGGCTTCACGAGCCGCGACAATCATCCGGCGCCCACCACTGGCATGCACATTCAGCATCCATACGCCCAAGTCAGCGGCGACACGGCACACCGACGCAACGGTATTGGGGATATCATGGAATTTGAGGTCGAGAAAAACTTCAAAACCAAGCTTGTGTAACTGCTCGATCAAGCCGGGGCCGGCAGCAACGAACAGCTCGAAACCCACCTTGACGCGACATTTGTCGGCAGGGATTCGACGGGCAAATTCCAACGCCGCTTCCTGGGTTGAAAAATCGAGGGCGACAATAATTGGTGATGGTTTCATTCGCTGTCCAGCCAAGAGTATTCGACGGGGTTCTGATGCGGTCTGACGGTGCCCCAGTGCTGACAGCCGGGGCATTGCCAGAAAATGAGGTTGGATTCGAAACCGCAGTGGGTGCAGTGGCAAGCCATATAGGTGCCCAACCTTGAGGTGAGTGTTTTTTCCAACGCGGCAAACGATGCGCTGATGTCACCGCTGGTATTTTCTCGCATCATTTCAAGATAGGCGAGCACGATATAGGGTGACACCTCCTTGCGCTCCATTTCCTTGTATAGCAGCTCATGCAGGCGCTGCTCATCCCCAAGGTCTTTGTACACCCGAACGAGAAAATAGCGCGCAGCCGCGTCCGTGTTGCAATCGGTGTTCTTGCGTACGAAAACTGGAAAATCGGCCAGCGTTCCTGCTTTGGTGAAGGTCTTGTACAGACGGTTCAGCACGACCGGCGAAAAATGGCGATCTTTTGCCAACGCCTTGCGGAAGCTCTTTACCGCTGCGTTGAAATTACCACGGGAAGAAAGAATATCACCTGTCTGAATGTAAGCGCGGATACAGTCCGGGTCGACCGCCAGCGCAGCCTTGGCCTCACTTTCAGCCTGCTCTATCTTACCTGCCTTGACCTGCTCTTCCACCAGTTCACAGTGATAGTGGGCGATTCTGACATGCTGTGGCGAGTCACTGGCCTTCTGATGGCGAACAGCTGCATGAATTGCTTTGGCCCACTCCTTTTCGCGTTCGTAAACACTGGCCAGATAGCGCCAGGCATGTTCCTGATTGCGCCCTGTTTCCGCCAGTTTGAGAAAAATATTCTCGGCGCGATCAAGTAGCCCGGCCTTGAGAAAGTCTATGCCAAGTTGCTGTAGCGCATTGGCTTTCTGTGCTGGAGAAAGGCTGGGCCGCGCAATAATGTTCTGGTGAATCCGTATCGCCCGATCCACCTCGCCACGACGCCGGAACAGGCTGCCCAGCACCAGATGCGTCTCGACCGTGTCCTCGTCGACATCGACCAGATCGACCAGCAGACTGATGGCCTTGTCCGACTGCTCACTCAGCAGGTAGTTGAGCCCCTGGAGACAATGCTCACTGAAAGCGTTCTGCCCATCGCGCAGCGTCGCACGCCGCCTACCGGAATAGCGAGCACTCAACCAGCCCGACGCAGCAGCTACCGGCAGTAGCAACCACAACAGTGGTTCCATAGCCTCCACCTGTTTGTCAGTGAATACCGATCGATACCGGCAGCAGTATTGAATTTCACCGGGTTCAGTCGTCCCCGAGCGGCTGCTTGCGCAAGTTACTCAGTTCCTTTTCCGCCAGTGCCAACTGCTTGCGCAGCTTGCGCATATCGCGTCGGCGTCCCAGCGCCACCAAACCGCCGGCAAACATGCCCAGCAGTACGCCGAAAAACATACTGGTAACCACGACCAGGGAAAATGGCAACGTAATCTGCTCGAAATAAAGATTGACGGTGACTTCACCGGGATTCAGCGCAGTGAAGACTACAGCACTGATGGCCGCGAGCAGAATAAAGACAAAATAGATCAGCGCTTTCATAGAATAGCCCGGTAACTGGATAACACCAACTGACGCTGTCGCCCGGGTCGAGCGGCGATCATTCCTTGATGGGGATATGCGTAGAGTTCATGACGCGCTCACGCAGTTGCTTGCCAGGCTTGAAGTGCGGAACGTATTTACCGCTCAGCGTGACAGCATCACCCGTTTTCGGGTTTCTTCCAACCCTCGGGGGGCGAAAATGCAACGAGAAGCTGCCAAACCCACGAATTTCGATACGCTCGCCAGAAGCCAGCGCAAGACTCATCTGTTCGAGCATGATTTTGACCGAGAGTTCGACATCCTTGGGAGCAAGATGAGGCTGTTTTGCCGTAAGTCGCTCAATAAGATCGGATTTCGTCATCTTGGTCTCACACCTACCCGTTTACATATTGTGTCGTAACTACTCAGCTCACCAGTGAAACGCGCCATCTGAGCAGTTACATTGTGTTCTAAACCGGATCCGGCCTGAAGCCGGACCCAACATGCAGTGATCACACAACCGCTACTGGTCGGAACTTCCTTCCATGCGCGATTTGAGATCCTTGAGCGCCTCATGCATCGGATTGGCAGCCACACTCTGGTTGCTGTACTCCTGCATGACCTCGGCCTCTTCATCACTGTCCTTGGCTTTGATCGACAGAGAAACGACACGCGACTTACGATCCAGCCCCATGAACTTCGCTTCCACTTCATCGCCAACCTTCAGCACGGTAGAGGCATCCTCAACGCGATCGCGTGACAGCTCGGAGGCACGCAACACGCCTTCGATACCTTCACCCAAATCAACGATGGCCGCTTTGGCATCCACCTGCTTGACGACACCCTTGACGATGCTGCCCTTGGAGTGCGCTGCCATGTACTGCGAGAACGGGTCTTGATCGAGCTGCTTGATGCCCAGCGAGATACGCTCACGTTCAGGATCGACTGCCAGCACGACGGCTTCGATCTCGTCGCCCTTCTTGTAGTTGCGGACGGCCTCTTCGCCTGGAATATTCCATGAAATATCAGACAAATGCACCAGCCCGTCAATACCACCGTCGAGACCGACAAAAATACCAAAGTCGGTAATCGACTTGATACTACCCTGAACCCGATCACCTTTGGAGTGATTGGCAGCAAACTCGTCCCATGGGTTCGGCTTGCACTGCTTCATGCCCAGCGAGATACGGCGGCGCTCCTCGTCGATATCGAGAATCATCACCTCGACCTCTTCGCCAAGATGGACAACCTTTTGCGGGTTGACGTTCTTGTTGGTCCAGTCCATTTCCGAGACGTGTACCAAGCCCTCGACACCATCCTCGATTTCGACGAAACAGCCGTAATCGGTGATATTGGTGACCTTGCCGAACAGGCGAGTGCCTTCCGGATAACGGCGAGTGATATCCTTCCACGGATCATCACCGAGCTGCTTCAGGCCAAGGGAGACACGGTTGCGCTCGCGATCGAAACGCAGCACCTTGACTTCGATTTCCTGACCGATCTCAACCACTTCGGAGGGATGCTTGACGCGCTTCCACGCCATGTCGGTGATGTGCAGCAGGCCGTCGACGCCACCCATGTCGAGGAACGCACCGTAGTCGGTGAGGTTCTTGACGATGGCCTTGACGGTCTGACCTTCGGCCAGATTCTTCAGCAGCTCTTCGCGCTCGGCGCTGTATTCCTTCTCAACCACCGCGCGACGTGAAACCACCACGTTGTTGCGGGCCTGATCCAGCTTGACCAGCTTGAACTCGAGTTCCTTACCCTCAAGATAGGCCGTGTCACGCACAGGCCGCACATCGACCAGCGAGCCGGGCAGGAACGCACGGATGTTACCGAGTTCGACAGTGAAGCCGCCACGAACCTTGCCGGTCATCACACCCTTGACGATTTCATCATTTTCATAAGCTTTTTCAAGCTCTTGCCAAGCCTTCGCACGCTTGGCCTTTTCTCTTGAGAGACGTGTTTCGCCCAAGCCGTTCTCGACGGCATCGAGAGTCACTTCGACGACATCGCCGACCTTGACCTCCAGCTCTCCATCGGGTCCCTTGAACTGCTCTATGGGGATGACCCCCTCGGACTTCAAACCCGCACTGACCACGACCACATCGGGCGTGATATCAATGACCGTACCATTGACAATGGTGCCGGGCTTCATGTTAGTGAAGGCAAGGCTCTCCTCGAATAATTCCGCGAAACTTTCAGACATTTAGATTAAACCTGGAAAAACAATACGTTATCCTGTAACTGAGCGATCAGGAAACGCTGTTAGTTAGAAGTTGACAATACGGCGGAACCGGCTCACCCGGTCACGCCACCAATCCCTTTTCACGAGCCAGATCAAGCGCCCGCTGGCGCATTTCATCGATCGACATGGCTGAGGAATCGATGATGACAGCATCTTCGGCAGGCCGTAAAGGCGACACCGACCGATTCATGTCACGCTCGTCCCGAGCAGAAATCTCGCGAAAAAGGGCGTCAATACTAATATCAAACCCTTGAGCTTTCAACTGCTTATATCGCCTCTCGGCGCGTTCTTCGATACTGGCTGTCAAAAACAGTTTGAGCGCAGCGTCCGGAAAAACGACCGTCCCCATGTCACGCCCATCGGCCACCAGGCCCGGCGCCTGACGAAAATCCCGCTGCCGCTGCAACAATGCGTCGCGCACTTCCGGACAGGCGGCAATCCTCGATGCCGCTTCGCCCGCCTCTTCGGTGCGCAACTGCGCGGTGACATCTTCGCCCTGCAGAAACACACTGGCCTCACCGTCTGCCGATTCGCCAAAACTGGCGTCGAGCGTTCGCGCCTGCTGCACCAACGCAGGTATATCACCGAGATCAACGCCATTGCGCAGCGCCGCCTGCGCCGTCAAACGGTAGATCGCACCACTGTCGAGCCAGTGCCAACCCAGCCGCTTGGCCAGCAGCCGGCTCAATGTACCCTTGCCTGAGCCACCCGGCCCGTCGATCGTGATCACCGGAATAGAATCGTTGTGCATACTGCCTCCCTGGCCTCAGACCATCTCTATGTTCATGCCAATGCGCTGACAGCTGCCAACAAAACCGGGGAACGAGGTGTTCACATTGTCGCAGTCACGAATCACGATATCGCCCACAGCCCGAAGCGCCGCAACCGCAAACGCCATTGCGATGCGATGGTCGCCGTGACTATCGACCGTGGCGGCCTGAAAGCCCTGCCCCCCCTGAATCACGATGCCATCGTGCGTTGGCGCGGCGTCGATGCCACAGGCCACCAACCCGTCAGCCATCACCTGGATACGATCACTCTCCTTGACCCGCAGCTCTTCGGCACCGGTCAAACGCGTCTGCCCGCTGGCCACAGCAGCGGCGACAAACAATACCGGGAACTCGTCGATCGCCAGCGGCACCAACGACTCGGGGATGTCGATACCGCGCAACGCCGCCGCACCAACATGAATATCCGCTACCGGCTCGCCGCCGACCTCGCGTTCATTCACCAGCTCGATCTTCGCCCCCATCAACCGCAGGATATCGATGATGCCGGTTCGTGTCGGGTTGATGCCGACATGCTCCAGCCAAAGATCAGCGCCCGGGGTGATGCTGGCCGCCACCATGAAAAACGCAGCGGAGGAGATATCGGCGGGCACATCGATGGTCATTGCCTGGAGCGAGCCACCGCCGGTCAGACAGACCTTGCTGCCATCACGACGCAGGTCATAGCCCGCACCGGCCAGCATCCGCTCAGTGTGATCGCGCGTCGGCGCCGGTTCGGTCACGCAGGTCTCGCCGCTGGCGTACAACCCCGCGAGCAGCACGCTCGACTTCACCTGGGCGCTCGCCACCGGCATTTCGTAGGCAACCCCTTTCAGCTTCGCACCGCCGCTGATTTTCAGTGGCGGCGTGCCACCTTCCGCCGACTCGATTTTGGCCCCCATTTGGCCCAGCGGAATCGTCACCCGACGCATCGGCCGCTGCGACAGCGACGCATCGCCGGTCAGCACCGTGTCGAAACGCTGACCCGCCATCAGCCCCGCCATCAAACGCATCGAGGTGCCGGAGTTGCCCAGATCGAGCGGACCATGGGGCGCTTGCAAACCCTGCATGCCGACACCATGAATCGTCAGCGCCCCATTGTCCGGCCCCTCGATTTCGACACCCATCGCACGAAACGCCCGCAGCGTCGCCAGACAATCGTCACCATCGAGAAAGCCGGAAACCCGGGTAATGCCATTACCCAACGACCCCAGCATGATCGAACGGTGCGAGATGGACTTGTCGCCCGGAACGCGCAAACGACCGGAAACCGAACCACCGGGTTTGGCGATGAATGTTGTTGATGCAGTCATTGGGTAACCTTTGGTTGAACTTGTGCATGATGTGTCGCCACGAAACTTTCGCATCTCGCCGTTTTCTACCACCGCGCACGCATCAGGTTCCATTGGCGTCCTGCTCATTTCGCCCCATCCATCGGGGCGAGTTACTTTCTTGCCAACAGCTGCAAGAAAGTAACCAAAGCGCCGCTCTCTTGCATCCTGCAATCGCGGCATTCAGTACATCCGTGTACATCAAAGCCGCCCGACTAGCCTGCTGTTTCCTGCGCTTCTCGCGTTCAGCCGGGGTTGGCCGACGCGTCCATTCACGCGGCCAACCCCGGCTGAACGCTGCGATGCTCGGGCAGGCAAACGGGTTTAGCCATTCGGGCTCGCTCACGCTTCGCCCCGATAGGGCGATTGAACAGACTGAAACGCGAGGCTCCAACACTTTACTTGGCAAGGCGATTGAAATCGCCCCTACCTATTCGGCAGTGTTAGCCTGCAAACTTGTCCCGCGCTGCTTTGGCGCGTGAGAAAATCTCGACCAGCCTGTCGCTGTCTCCTTGCTCGATGGCGTCGCGCAGTTCCGCCATTTCTTCTTCGAAACGGCTCATGGCGCCGAGCAAGGCTGGGCCATTGTGCATGCAGATGTCGCGCCACATCACCGGGTCGCTGGAGGCGATGCGGGTAAAATCGCGGAAGCCACCGGCGGCGTAGCGAAAGATTTCATCCGAGTCTTGCTGACGTGCAAGGCTGTCCACCAGACCGAATGCGAGCATATGCGGCAGATGGCTGGTGGCGGCGAGCACGGTGTCGTGGTGCTCGACGGTCATTGTCTCGACTTCGGCACCGACGCTCTCCCACATCCGACGCACCTTGGCCAATGCTTCCGGGAAGGTTTCCTGTAGTGGTGTCAGCAACACTCGCCGCCCCTGATAGAGTTCGGGGAAAGCTGCCGCAGCGCCGCTCTTCTCGGTGCCGGCAATCGGATGACCGGGGACGAAACGCGCTGGCAGCTCACCAAATCCGGCGCGAACCTGCTCGACCACATCAGCCTTGACGCTGCCGACATCGGTCAGTATCGCATCGGCGGGCAGGTGATCCCGAATCTGCTCACAGACTGGCCGGATGCTGCCCACAGGCACGGCGAGCACAACCATGTCGGCGGATTCGACGGCAGTCGCGGCATCATGACTGTAGCTGTCGATGATCCCCAGCCGCACCGCCTCTTCGAGATTGGCGGCGCTGCGCCCGACGCCGATCACCGAACCGACCGCCCCCGCCTGCCGCAGCGCCAGTGCCAGCGAGCCGCCGATCAGGCCGACGCCGATAATGCAGAGTCGCGCTATGTCAGGCATGCCTTGAGCGCAGCGATGCAGGCGGCGTTTTCGGCTTCGGTGCCAATGGTGATGCGCAGATGTTCCGGCAGATTGTAGTTGGCAACGGGGCGCACGATCACGCCCTGCTGCAACATTTGCTGGAACAGGGCTGTGCCCGATCTTGCCACTTCGACGCAGACAAAGTTGGCCACCGAAGGGATGCTGTCGAGCCCCATGTCAGCAAAGGCATCGAGATACTGCTGCATGCCCGCCTGATTGTTGGCGACGCTGCGGGCAATGAAGTCATGATCATCCAGCGCCGCTTCAGCCGCAGCCAGTGCAACGGCATTGACATTGAACGGGTGACGAACGCGGTTGATGACGGCCGTCAGCTCGGGGCTCGCCAGACCATAGCCAACGCGTAATGCTGCGAGACCATAGATTTTGGAAAAGGTCCGGGTGACGATCAGGTTGGGAAAATCGCCCAGCCACTTCACGCCATCCGGGAACCCCGGTTCGGTGACATATTCGGTATAGGCCTCGTCGAGCACGATGACGACATCGGAGGGCACCGATTCGACAAAAGCGTAGAGCGCGGCTTCCGTCAGCCAGGTGCCGGTGGGGTTGTTGGGGTTGGCGATGAACACCACGCGGGTGTCGTCATCGATCAGCGCAGCCATCGCATCGAGATCGTGGCCGTAAGGCATCTCATCGATCAGCGGCAGCGGCTCGGCGATTTTCGCTTCTGCTCCCGCCGCCTGGGTATAGATGGCGTACATCGCGAAGCTGTGTTCGGAATAGACGGCATTGCGACCGGGACCAAGAAAACTGCGCGCCACCATGTCGATGACATCACTGGAGCCGGCGCCCAGGGTGATCTGCTCGGCCGTGACGCCATGATGCGCCGCCAGCTTCTGCTTCAGCCTGAAACCCACATCATCGGGATACCAGTTCAGGCCTTCGAGTTCGCCACTGGCCGCCGCCTTGCCCAGCGGACTCGGACCGAGTGGGTTTTCATTGGAGGCCAGCTTGACGATATGCTCCAGCCCGAGCTCACGTTGCAGCTCTTCAACCGGCTTGCCGGGGATGTAGGGTTGCAACCCCTGCACGCCGTGGGTCGCCCGCAACAGGTAGTCAATGACCATTACAATACCGCCTTCGGATAACTGCCCAACACCCGAACCAGATCGGCGCTGTTGTGCAGGGTATCGAGCGCCTGCTGGATGGATGGCTCGCTGACATGCCCTTGCAGATCGAGAAAGAATACATACTCCCAGTTGACGCAGTGGGACGGGCGCGATTCGATACGCGTCAGACTGACGTTATTGTCGGCAAACGGTGACAGAATGTGGTAGAGCGCGCCGGGACGATTCTGCGCCGACACCAGTAGCGATGTTTTGTCATCGCCTGATGGCGGCACATCCTGATGCCCGATGACCAGAAAGCGTGTGGTGTTGTTCGGGTTGTCCTCGACATTGTGATGCAGAATGTCGAGCCCATAGAGTTCCGCTGCCGCCTCTCCGGCAATCGCCGCAGCCCCCGCTTCGTCGGCTGCCCGCCGTGCCGCCTCTGCATTGTTCGATGCGTTGATTCGCTCGGCCTGCGGCAGATGCGTATCCAGCCACTCGCGACACTGTGCCAATGACTGGGGATGCGAATAGATGCGCTTGATCTGCTGGAAATCGTCGCATGTTGACATCAGGTGCTGGTGAATACGAATCTCCACCTCACCACAGATCTTCAGCGACGATTCGAGAAAACTGTCCAGCGTGTGATTGACCACACCCTCGGTCGAATTCTCGATCGGCACCACGCCATAGGCGCAGGATTTCGATTCCACCTCGCGAAAGACCTCGTTGATGGCGTTGAGCGCCACGGTGTCGATGGAATGGCCAAAGTGTTTCAGCGCTGCCATCTGCGTGAATGAGCCGGCGGGGCCGAAATAGGCGATTTTCTGCCGTTCCTCAGCGGCGAGGCAGGCGGACATGATCTCGCGAAACAGCCGCGCCATCTCCTCGTCGTCGAGCGGCCCGGGGTTCTCCTGCTGAATACGTCGCAACACCTGTGCTTCGCGCTCGGGCCGGTAGAAAGTGGTGTTGTCGCCATGACGCCGCTTGACCTCAGCCACATCCTGGGCACAGCGCGCTCGCGCGCTGATCAGCGCCAGCAAGCTTGCATCGATCTCATCGATGCGGTCGCGTATCCGCCGCAGCTCCTCTTCCTGGGTCATCGGTTTGCCATCAGCAGTCACGGCAGAATGCGCACCCGGATAATGCCTTCCACATTCTGCAACTCCTCACAGCATCCGCCCTGAACCTCAGAGTCCAGATCGATGACGGTATAGGCAATGTCACCGCGCGCTTCGTTCACCATGCGATTGATGTTGAGCCCGGCCTGCCCCATCCAGTGAGAAATCTGCGCCAACATATCGGGGCGGTTTTCATTGACGACGGTGACGCGGCTGACGCCGGTGCGCGGCGACACGATCTCGGGGAAATTCACGGAGTTGCGGATCGTGCCATCTTCAAGAAACGCTCTGACTTCGTCAGCGACCATGACCGCGCAGTTGTCCTCCGCCTCGACGGTCGAGGCGCCCAGATGTGGCAGCACGATGACACGCGGGTGATCCTTGATCAGATTGCTGGGGAAATCGCTGATGTAGGCATACACCTTGCCGCTGTCAAGCGCTTCGAGCACCGCTTCATCGTCGACAATGCCGTTACGCGCCAGATTGATGATGACGACATTGTCCTTCATCGCCGCCAGCCGGTCGCGATTGATCAGGTGCTTGGTCGATTCGATCAACGGCACGTGGAAAGTCACGAAATCTGCCTGCGCCAGCACTTCATCTGCCGAGGTCGCCCCCTGCACATCCGAAGAAAGCTGCCAGGCGCTTTGTACCGTGATAGTCGGATCGAAGCCGATGACATTCATGCCCAGCGCCCGGGCCGCGTTCGCGACCTTGACACCAATGGCACCCAAACCAATGACGCCCAACGTCCGCCCCGGCAGTTCGAAACCGCCATATTGCTTCTTACCCTTCTCGACAGCGACCGAGATTTCCTTGTCATCGCCCTTGAGATTGCGCGAATAGTCCCAGGCCTGACAGATATTGCGGCAGCCCAGCAGCATTGCGGCAATCACCAGCTCCTTGACTGCATTGGCGTTGGCGCCGGGCGCATTGAAGACCGGAATGCCGAGCTGCGTCATCTTGTCAACGGGAATGTTATTGACGCCTGCACCAGCACGCCCGACGGCCAGCAGCGTTTCCGGCAGCGCCATATCATGCATATTGTAGGAACGCAGCAGGATCGCTTCGGGATGGGTCATCTCCGATGCCAGCTCATAATGCTCCAGCGGGAAACGTTCGAGCCCCTTTGCCGAGATATTGTTGAGCGTGAGTATCTTGAACTTATCCATGCTGCTGCTCGAACTCCTTCATGTAAGCAATCAAGGCATCGACGCCTTCTTCTGGCATTGCGTTGTAGATGCTGGCGCGCATGCCGCCGACGGAGCGATGCCCCTTGAGCGTTGCCAGCCCGGCGGCTTCAGCACCTTCGAGAAAGGGCTTGTCCAGTGCGGGATCCGCCAGCGTGAACGGCACATTCATCCAGGAACGGCTGTCCGCGGCCACCGGACTGCTGTAGAAATCGGAACCGTCGATGGCGGCATACAGCTTCGCTGCCTTGCGCTGGTTGATCTCGGCCATCGAGTTGAGCCCACCCAGATGCTTCAACCATTGGAAAACCAGCCCGGCGAGGTACCAGGAATAGGTCGGCGGCGTGTTCAGCATCGAGTCGGCGTCGGCCTGTGATTTGTAGTTCATGACATCTGGCGTACCGGGCAACACCTCGCCGATCAGGTCATCCCGAACGATGACGATGGTCAGGCCGGCCGGGCCGATGTTCTTCTGCGCACCCGCATAAATCACGCCGAACTTTGCGATATCGATCGGACGCGACAGGATCGTCGAAGACATGTCCGCTACCAGCGGGATATCACCTGTGTCGGGCACATACTGAAACTCGACTCCACCGATGGTTTCATTTGGCGTGTAGTGAACATAGGCGGCGTCATCACTGAAAGCCAGAGAGTCCGCTGCGGGAACGCGGGTGAAACCGCTATCCTCTGTGCTGGCAACGACATTCACATCGCAGTATTTCTTCGCCTGCGCAATGGCCTTTTTCGACCACGCGCCGGTATTGATGTAATCGGCAGTCGGCTTGCCGCGCAGCAGGTTCATCGGCACGCCAGCGAATTGCAGGCTGGCACCACCCTGCAAGAACAGCACTCTGTAGTTATCCGGCACCGCCAGCAACTCACGGAAGTCGGCCTCGGCCTGCACGGCAATCGACATGAAGGCCTTGCCGCGATGGCTCATCTCCATCACCGACATGCCGGTACCACGCCAGTCCAACATTTCGTCACGCGCCCGTTGCAAAACGGCCTCCGGCAACGTGGCCGGACCCGCGCTGAAATTAAATACCCTGCTCATCAGATTTTTTCCAAGCTTGATTTATGAATTCTTTTACACGAACGGGCGGGCTAACCCGAATTTCTCACCAGATTGACGAGCATCTCGCCACCCGGTGAGAAATCCAGGCTAGTCATCTGAGGCGTCCGCGCCGCCATTGTCACCTTCATCAGTATCAGCATCCTGCTCGTCCTCACCCAGATTAGCGATACACACGATCTCGACCAGCTTTTCTTTCTTGCCGAGACGAATCAGCCTGACACCCTGAGTATTGCGCCCAACTTCGGAGATGCCCGCCACCGCGGTGCGCACCAGTGTGCCCTTGGTGGTGATGAGCATGATCTCATCCTCTTCCTCGGCCAGCACGGCACCCACGAGATCGCCGTTGCGCTCCGACAGGCGCATCGCAATCACACCCTGGCCGCCACGATTCTGCACCGAAAACTCGTCGACACGGGTGCGCTTGCCATAACCATTTTCAGATGCCAGAACCACTCTGGCATCTGTGTCCTGGTCGATCACTGCCAGCGCAATAACCCGCTGACCATCGCCCAGGCGAATGCCACGAACACCGCAAGCCGTTCGACCCATTGGACGCACATCGCTCTCGGCAAAACGAATCGCCTTGCCCGCATTACTGAACAGCATGACATCCTGCTCACCATTGGTCAGCGACACACCAATCAGGCTGTCCCCGTCGCGCAGATCGACCGCAATAATGCCGCTGCTTCGAGGCCGCGAGAATTCCGACAATGGCGTTTTCTTGACCGTGCCGCTACGTGCAGCAAGCAGCACATAACTATCCTCGGCATATTCCTGAACCGGCAGCACCGCCTGAATTTGTTCGCCTTCTTCCAGCGGCAGCAGATTGATGATCGGCCGGCCACGCGCTGCGCGCGAACCCAATGGCACTTCGTACACCTTCAACCAGTAGACCTTGCCGGCACTGGAGAAGCAGAGAATCGTGTCGTGGGTATTGGCCACGAACAGCTTTTCGATGAAATCTTCATCCTTGATGCGCGTCGCCGACTTGCCCTTGCCACCACGCCGTTGCGCTTCATAGTCCGCCAGTGGCTGCGCCTTGACATAGCCGGCATGGGAGATCGTCACGACGACATCTTCCTGGGTGATCAGATCTTCCAGCGACAGATTCTGATGCACCTCGACAATCTCAGTACGGCGCTCGTCACCGAACTCGGCAATCAGCGCCTGCAACTCTTCGCGGATAACCTGGGTCAGCCGATCGGGGTTGGAGAGAATTTCCAGCAGGTCGTGGATCTTTTCCAGTAGCTCCCGGTATTCGGCAACGATCTTGTCTTTTTCCAGCCCGGTCAAGCGGTGCAGACGCAGATCGAGTATCGCCTGTGCCTGCACCGGCGACAGATGATACCCATCCTCTTTCAGCCCATATTCGTCTTCAAGGTCTTCAGGCCGCGTTGCCGATGCGCCGGAGCGGGATAGCATGTCGGTGACGACACCCGGCTGCCAGACACGCTCGACCAGCCCCTGCTTGGCCTCGGCCGGCGTTGGCGACGACTTGATCAGGGCAATGACTTCGTCGATGTTCGCCAGCGCCACCGCCAGCCCTTCAAGAATATGGGCGCGTTCGCGCGCCTTGCGCAGATCGTAGACCGTGCGGCGAGTCACCACTTCGCGGCGATGCTTGAGGAAAGCCGACAGAATCTGCACCAGATTCATCAGCCTCGGCTGACCCTCCTCCAGCGCCACCATGTTGATGCCAAACACCGTTTGCAGCTGCGTCTGCTTATAAAGGTTATTGAGCACCACCTCGCCCATCTCGCCGCGCCGCAGCTCGATCACCATGCGCATGCCGTCCTTGTCGGACTCGTCACGCAGCTCGGTGATGCCTTCGATACGCTTTTCCTTGACCAGTTCGGCGATCTTTTCCAGCAGCCGCGCCTTGTTCACCTGATAAGGCAGCTCGGTCACGATGATCGTATCCTTACCGCTCTTCTCATCTGACTCGATGTGCGCACGGGCGCGTAAATAGATCCGCCCACGTCCAGTACGATAAGCCTCTCGAATACCATGCGCGCCATTGATGATCGCCGCCGTCGGAAAGTCCGGCCCTGGCAGATGTTCCATCAGCTCGTCGATGGAGGCGTCCGGCACATCGAGCAGATGCAGGCAGGCGTTCACCACCTCGGTGAGATTGTGCGGCGGGATATTGGTGGCCATGCCAACGGCAATCCCCGACGACCCGTTGACCAGCAGGTTCGGCACCCGCGTTGGCAACACCTTGGGTTCATGCTCCGACTCATCATAGTTGGCGATGAAATCGACCGTTTCCCGGTCGATGTCGGCCAGCAGCCGATGGGTGATTTTGGCCATGCGAATTTCGGTATAACGCATGGCGGCGGGCGAGTCGCCATCGACCGAGCCAAAGTTGCCCTGACCATCGATCAGCATGTAGCGCATCGAAAATGGCTGCGCCATCCGCACAATGGTGTCGTACACCGCCGTATCCCCGTGAGGGTGATACTTACCGATGACATCACCAACGATGCGAGCGGACTTCTTGTAGGGCTTGTTCCAGTCGTTGTGCAACTCGCTCATCGAATAGATGACACGGCGATGGACTGGCTTGAGACCGTCACGGACATCGGGCAGCGCCCGGCCGACAATGACGCTCATGGCGTAGTCCAGATAGGACTGACGCATTTCGTCTTCAAGGTTTACCGTGAGGACTTCTTTGGCAAAATCGGCCATTATTTCCCTGAACAGGTGCTAAATTGAGGCAGGAAGGCGAATTTTACCATAGAAGTACCACCTACTGCATAGAGAAATAAAGGCCGCACAAAACGCCTCAGCACGCGCTAACATCAAACCACACGCCGAGCATGGAGATCAGCCTACCCACAACCCACAGCTAGACGCAGCAGATGCGCATGCCATTCGCATTCCGGCGCATTGTAAACTAGTATTATCGGCATTGTTTGCAAAGGAAGCGGTCAGCAGCCAGCCGGAATGGCAGTCCACTCGATACCTGCCACCCCGGAGACACCGCACCACTTCACCGTTCACGCTATTCAAGACAACAACACGCATCAGGCATTCAAGGAGGCTCCGCGCCATGAAAACGAAACTTTCCAGCAAGACGATTCCCCTGCTCACACTCGCCGTACTCGCTGGCAGCCCAGCCAGTAACGCGCTGGCTGGCGGCTATGTATTGGCCAGCGATGGCAGCAACGCCCGCGATTCCTTTGGCAACTGCATCAAAAACAGCAGCTGGACCAAGGATGACTGGACCGAAGCTTGCGGCAAGCCAGCAGCGAAGCCAAAACCCAAGCCAGTCGCAAAACCAGCTGAGCCCGCCCCCGTTCCGCCCACACCAACGAAACCCGTTATCGAAACCGTCACGCTCGACGGCATGACATTCTTCGACTTCGACAGGGCCGACCTCGATGCCGAAGACCAGGCAGCACTGGATGCCATCATCGAACAGCTGAAAACATTCGCCACTGTGAATGAAATCAAGATCACCGGCCACACCGACAGCATCGGCACACGCGAGTACAACCAGAAACTGTCCGAAAAACGCGCCGAAGCGGTCGCATCCCATCTGATCAGCCGCGGCGTCAACCCGGCCCTGATCTCAACCGCAGGCGCTGGCGAAGACCAACCGATCGCCGACAACAGCACTGCCGAAGGTCGCGCCAAGAACCGCCGCGCCGTCATCGACATCCACGGCACGAAGACCAAGTAAAGCACTCGGTACGTCAGAAGCAAGACCGGATACCGGGCCGACACGGCCCGGCGTCCCACCCATCATCTCACTCTCACCGTCTTTGCAAAGAGACTGCCGCATCAGCACGTCAAAATTTTGTCAAATCGGCTCTCATTCGAGAAAGTGTTGCATATTTGCATCAAAAGTTACTGGATTATTTAGAGAAGTGTATTAAAATAGCTACTACGATTTCTGTTAGGCACATGCTTGCAATGTTTAACACGGAAGTCACACGACTCATCTATAAGAGAACTTTCAGGTTTTTCTTTTCAACTTATTCGAGGCTATAGCTATGAAAAAAACAAGTGCGATCAGTACCTTGTCAGCGGTAGCGGTGGTCATTGCGGCAATGGCACCGGTATCCCCGGCCATTAGCGGCTGTGCTTATACCGTATCTTCCAGTGGCACCAATGTTCGCGATTCCGCAGGCAACTGCGTCAGAACATCAACTTGGTCCAAGGATCAGTGGACTGAAGCCTGTGGCAAACCCAAGCCAAAAGCAGCACCGAAGCCTGCACCCAAGCCCGAGCCAGTCGCTGCGCCTGAGCCTGCACCGATGCCGCCTGCTGCGCCAGCGCCTGAGCCTGTCAAGCAGACTGTCACCATCGCCAGCACTGCCGGTCAAGCCAACTTCGCAGTGGGCAGCGCCCGTTTGACAGCCGCCGGTCGTGCTGCGGTTGACGAGGTCATCGAGCAGCTGCGTGGTTTCGACCGCGTCAAGTCAATCATCATCACGGGTCACACCGACAGCACCGGCTCTGCAGCATCGAACCAGAAGCTCTCCGAGCGTCGTGCAGCAGCGGTCCGTGACTACATGATCTCTCGTGGCGTCAACCCTGCCCTGCTGACTGCCATCGGCGCTGGTGAAGATCAGCCGATCGCCGACAACAGCACCAAGGACGGTCGCGCTATGAACCGTCGTGTTGAGATCGAGATCGAAGGCGTCAAGACTGTCATCGAGTAAGCGATTACTCCATTGACGATAAAAGGCCGACCCGGCAACGGGTCGGCCTTTTTTATGCACACGCACCCGGGCTGAGCGTTATAATCCGACGCCATTTCACACCTTAGCTTGAGATAGCACATGCAGGTCGACACGCTGATTACCGCCAGATGGATCATCCCGGTCATTCCGGCTACAGTGCTGAACGACCACGCCATTGCCATTCGCGATGGCAAGATCGTCGCCATTCTTCCCACTGCGGAGGCGACCACAACCTACACCGCAACCCAGGTCATCGACTACCCGCAGCATGCTTTGCTGCCCGGCTTCATCAACGCGCACAGCCACGCCGCCATGAACCTGCTCAAAGGCATCGCCGATGACCTGCCGCTCGACACCTGGTTGCAGGACCACATCTGGCCCGCCGAAGCACACTGGCTGTCCGAAACCTTCGTCCGCGACGGCACCAATCTGGCTATCGCCGAGATGATTCGCAGCGGTACGACGACCTTCAACGACATGTATCTGTTCCCCGATATTGCTGCGGAATGCGCCGCCCGGGCCGGCATTCGCGCCGCGATCGGCATTGTCGTCATCGACTTTCCGACCGCCTGGGCGCGCGATGCGGATGAATATCTGAGCAAGGGCCTGACGCTGCGCGATTCCCTCAAGGGCGATGCACTGATCACGGTCCAGCTCGCGCCCCATGCGCCCTACACTGTCGCGGATGGGCCACTGGCTCAGGTCGCGACGCTGGCCAATGAACTCGATCTGCCGGTTCATATTCACTTACATGAAACCAGCAGCGAAGTATCACAGGCCATCGAGAAAACCGGCACCCGCCCCATTGAGCGACTGCGTGATCTCGGACTGCTTGGCCCCAACCTGCTGGCAGTACACATGACCGCCCTCGATGACGACGATATTGCGCTGGCCGCCGAGTACAACATCAACGTTGTTCACTGCCCCGAGTCGAACCTCAAACTTGCTTCGGGAATCTGCCCCGTCACCGCACTGCAGGACGCCGGTATCAATGTTGCCCTGGGCACCGACGGCGCCGCCAGCAATAACGACCTCGACATGCTCGGCGAAATGCGCACTGCCGCACTACTGGCCAAAGGCAACAGTGGCGACGCATCTAGAATGACAGCCCATGAGGCACTGGAAATGGCGACGATCAACGGCGCCCGTGCGCTGGGCATCGGCGACCGCTGTGGCTCACTCGAAGTCGGCAAAGCCGCCGACCTGATTGCCATCGATATGGATACCATCGAAACCACGCCACACTACGACCCCGTCTCCGCCCTGGTGTACAGTTGCAGCCGCAGCCAGATCAGCGACAGTTGGGTTGGCGGTCGCCAACTGATGAAAAACCGCTTACTGACCACATTGGACGAAGCGGAACTGCTGCAGGCCGCGCGACAGTGGCAGCAACGCATCACCACCCCGGCAACGGAGCCCGCATCATGACAGCAACACCCGGCACCAATATGGATCCCAATGAAATCGCCAAGTTCGAGGCGCTGGCGTCTCGCTGGTGGGACCCGAACAGTGAATTCAAGCCGCTGCACGACATCAACCCGCTGCGGCTCGACTACATCGACCAGCGTGTCGGCCTCGCTGGCAAAAAGGTGCTCGACGTCGGCTGTGGCGGCGGTATTCTGTCCGAAAGCATGGCGACCCGCGGCGCCGAGGTCACCGGCATCGACCTGGGCGAAGCCCCCTTGTCCGTAGCCGAACTGCACCTGCTGGAAAGCGAAGCGTCGGTTAGCTACCGCAAGATCTCGGCGGAAGACTTGGCCGCCGAAGCGCCCGAATCCTTCGATGCAGTCACCTGCATGGAGATGCTGGAACACGTACCCGACCCATCCTCCATCATCAAGGCTTGCGCCCAATTGGTGAAACCGGGCGGCCATGTATTCTTCTCCACCCTCAACCGCAACCCGAAGTCCTTTCTGTTTGCCATCGTCGGCGCCGAATATGTTCTGCGCCTGCTGCCCAAGGGCACCCACGAATACGCCAAATTCATCCGACCCTCTGAACTCGACCACTGGGCGCGGCAGGCCGGGCTGGAAACCGAAGATGTCACCGGCATGACCTACAACCCGCTGACCCGAACCTACACCCTCGGGCGCGACATCTCCGTCAACTACCTCGTGACCACCATCAAGACCGCATGAACCACTATCAATGCGTGCTGTTCGACCTCGACGGCACCCTCGTCCATACCGCTGGCGATCTGCTCAGCGCCCTGAACCGCGTACTCGATGCCGAAGGGCGCGAGCGTCTGCCGATGTCGGCGGTGCGCGATTTCGTCTCCCATGGCACCAACAAGCTATTGCGCATCGCCTTCGGTGAAGACCAGCCAGAGGCCGACTTTGCCCGCCGCCGCGCACTGTTTCTCGACCTCTACCGCAATAACATCTGCGAATACAGCCGCCTGTTCCCCGGCACCAGCGCGGTCCTGGACAGCATCGAACGCGACGGCGGCTGCTGGGGCATCGTCACCAACAAACCCGCCTTCCTGACCGACCCGCTGATCTACGAACTGGAGCTGGAAGAACGCGCCGCCTGCGTCATCAGCGGCGACACCACGGCAGAGACCAAGCCCCACCCGCTGCCGATGCTCACCGCGGCCGAACAGGCCGGCGTCGCGCCGGAAGCCTGCATCTACGTCGGCGATGCGCAGCGCGACATCGAAGCCGGCAACGCCGCCGGCATGCTCACGCTGATTGCAGACTGGGGTTATATCGACGCCGCGCAACAGCCGGAGCAATGGGGCGCAGATGGCAGGGTGCAGCACATGCAAGACGTACTCGACTGGTATCGCGGGCAACGCCAGTGATCCTTGACGCCACCACCCAGGGCATTGTTCTGGCGGGCGGCCTCGGCGTCCTGATCGGCTATCTGATCGCCCGGCTGCGGGCGCAGCGGGAAATTCAGCAACTCAACATCGAACTGGCGCGCCTGGAAACCGAACAGGAAAGCGACGCCGAACACTTCGAGGAACAGCTCAAGCTGCTGCACGAAGCCCGCAACTCGATGACCCGCCATTTCGCCGTGCTTTCCCACAAGGCACTAAAGCAAAACAACAGCCTGTTTTTGCAACTGGCCAACCAGAACCTCAAGCTGCAACAGCACCGCGCCCAAAGCGAACTCGACCGCAAGCAGCAAGCCGTCGATGCGTTGATCTCCCCCATCAAAGAAGCCCTGCAGCGCACCGAACAGCAAATCCGCCAAATCGAAAAAGAACGCGAACGCGCCTTCGGCGAACTGTCGGCGCAAGTGCGCAAGCTGGCTGAGTCGGAAACGCAACTCCAGACCGAAACCCAAAACCTGATTCAAGCGCTAAAACGCCCGGACGTGCGCGGCCGCTGGGGCGAAATGACGCTGAAACGGCTGGTAGAACTGGCCGGCATGGTCGAATATGCCGATTTCGATGAACAGGTGAGCAGCGACAATGCCGAACAGCGCTTGCGCCCCGACATGGTAATCCGCATGCCAGATCAGCGCGAACTCATCGTCGATGCCAAAACACCGCTGTCCGCCTACCTCGAAGCCATCGATGCCAGCGATGACCAGCAACGCAAAACCGCGCTGCAACGCCACGCCAAAAACCTGCGCGACCGCATGAAAGAACTGGCCGCAAAACGCTATTGGGCACAGTTCGACAAAAGCCCGGACTTCGTCATATTGTTCATCCCCGGCGACCAATTCCTCAGCGCCGCACTGGAACAAGACCCCGCCCTGCTGGAAGACTCGCTACGCAACAACATCGTACTGACGACACCCGCCAGCCTCATCGCCATGCTGCGCGCCGTCGCCTTCGGCTGGCGTCAGGCAAAATTCTCGCAAAATGCCGAAGAAATCCGCCTGCTCGGCGAAGCACTCTACCAACGCATCAGCACCCTCACCGAACACTTTTCACGCCTCGGGCAAAGCCTCAACAACAGCGTCGAAAACTACAACAAAGCCATCGGCTCACTGGAAAAACAACTCATCCCCAGCGCCAGAAAAATGCACGAACTCGGCATCGCCGCAAAGAAAAACCCCGCCCCACTCGACCCTATCGACAAAACCGCACGTGATGTCAACGCCGCTACGCCAAACGACGATCACGAGGGCTAAACCGACCCCGTCGATGGAACCAAACGGCATACCGCCCATTTAACCCGTCGGTTGCAGTACGTTTCGTGCTTTGAGCATGAAAAGACAGATATTGCAGGGTAGTGAGGCCAGTATTTCTCCCTCTCCCCATGGGGCAGGGCCAGGGAGGGCTTCTGCTAGTGGTGGTATACGCCCCTGTAACTAGACCCCCGCTTCCTGCAAGGATGACGCAGTGGCGTCATTCCTGCCGGGATGCAGGAATCCAGAGCCAGGGAGGGCTTCCACCGGCGGTGGTATACGTCCCTGTAACTGGTTCCCCGCTTCCTGCGAGGAGGACGCAGTGCCGTCATTCCTGCCGGGATGCAGGAATCCAGTGCCAGGGAGGGCATCTACTGGTGGTGGTATACGTCCCTGTAACTGGATCCCCCCTTCCTGCGAGGCGGACGCAGTGCCGTCATTCCTGCCGGGATGCAGGAATCCAGTGCCAGGGAAGGCATCTACTGGCGGTGGCATACATCCCTGTAACTGGTTCCCCGCTTCCTGCGAGGAGGACGCAGTGCCGTCATTCCTGCCGGGATGCAGGAATCCAGTGCCAGGGAGGGCTTCCAACAGCGGTGGCACACATCCCTGTAACCAAGTCCCCGAAAAAAGGAAAACTGTCAGCGGCGCCAGCAGCAATTCTACGCATAGCACCAGCGTCTCCCGAAAAACCAACGGCCCAAACTTGACGACGAGCGGCGATACTCGATACGCTCAACCGATAACCAGAGACAACGCAGGGCCATCTCACAAAACGCTTGGTCGATGCGTCATCCATCAGGGGTCACAGCCAGCCAACGGAGCAACAACCGCTCCAAAAGGTTGCGCCGCTTATGATCAGCATCGCCCGTCAACACTCGCCGCCGCAAGCGCTGACATCACAACACCCCAGCCAGTGGACTGAGCACACAAGCCCCACCGCGCTGAACCACATGGGTATAAATCTGCGTCGTGCGGACATCCTTATGCCCCAACTGCTCCTGCACCGTGCGAATGTCCATGCCCCGCTCCAGCAAATGCGTGGCGAAACTGTGACGGAAGGTATGGCAACTCGCCCGCTTCTGAATCCCCGCTCGAAAGACCGCCTTCTTCACCGCCCGTTGAATCGACTGCTCCCCAAAATGATGCCGACGCTCGACACCCGAGTACGGATCGATGCTGCGATTACCCGAAGGAAAGACGTACTGCCACCCCCACTGCCGTTCCGCATCGGGATACTTGCGAGCCAACGCAAAGGGCAAGGCGACCGCGCCAAACCCATCGGCCAAATCCTTCTCATGCACCAAGCGCACCGACTGCAAATGGCGCTGCAGGGGTTGAACCAACTCATCCGCCAACGTCACCACCCGATCCTTGTTGCCCTTGCCGCTACGCACCACAATTGCCCGATGGTCGAAATCCAGGTCCTGCACGCGAAGGCGCACCGTCTCCATCAAGCGCAGGCCCGAACCATACATCAGGCAGGCAACCAGCCAATGAATGCCGCTCAACTCCCTGAGTACCGCCTTGACCTCAGACTGCGTCAACACCACCGGAATCCTCTGTGGTCGGCGCGCACGAATGGCCGCAATGCCATCAATCTCCCGTTCAAGTACATGCCGATACAGAAACACCAGCGCATTCAACGCCTGATTCTGAGTGCTGGCCGACACCCGCCGATCCACTGCAAGATACGTCAAAAATGCCGTCACCTCATCCGCCCCCATATCCTTCGGATGCCGCTTGCCATGAAACAGAATATAGCGGCGAACCCAGGCCAGATAACTCTGCTCCGTCCGCAGACTGTAATGGCGAACCCTAATCGCATCACGCACCGACGCCAGGAAAGGGGAAGAACTTCGAGTCGACATAGCTGCACCTTATTACTGA
>JALSHZ010000037.1 GCA_026981985.1 Gammaproteobacteria bacterium
GGTGGCGCTGGCCTGGGTTCTGGGGAATCAGCTGGCGGGTCGCAGCACGGCGTTCTGGCTGGCGCTTTTCATGCTGCTATCCGACATCCACCTACACTATAGCCAGGAGGCGCGGCACTATGTTCTGCTGACCTTTGGCTGGCTGCTGCTGATATTGGCCATGGTGAAGTTACTACGCGACGACACCGGTCGGAGCAGCATTGGCATACTGTTGCTATGGGCCCTGGGCGCATTGTTGATGGTGCATGCCCACCCCGTCGGTCTACCATGGCTGGCGGCATCGCAACTCGCTTACTGGATTGCGCTGGCGGTGGTGCGCCCACTGCCCTGGCGTCGAATGCTGCTACCGGCACTACTAAGCCTGGGCGCTGCATTGACACTACTGCCCTGGCTGGGGCTGGCCCTGGAAAACGCCGCCGCAAGCTTCAACTGGCTACACCAACCCTCCCCCATGCAGGCGCTGCTGCAATGGCTGAGTCTGTTTGGCGCGCGCAGCCTTGTTCACCTGGGCGGTCGGGAACTGGCTGTCGCCGGTAGCATCCTGCTCGCCGGCGTATCGCTGGCGGGCATCGCAACCTACCTTCGCCAGCGGCGCAGCCTTGGCATCCTGCTACTGGGGTTAATGCTACTGCCGCCAATGACACTGTGGCTGATCGGGCTGGTCAAGCCTGTCTACCTGACGCGCACCATCAGCCCCGACCACCTGCTGGCCATGACCGGGCTGGCGCTCGCCATCAGCCATATCAAGTGGCCGCGGCTGCGGGTTGTCGCCGGCATCACCCTGGCACTGGTACTGGTACTGGGCGCTTCATCCTGGGCATGGCGGACACACTATCAGAAGGAAGCCTGGCGCGACCTGAGCAGCCAGCTCGGCCAACGCACAGCCCGCGGTGACATCGTGCTGCTATGCGAAAACCAGCTCTATCGGCCCTTGTGGTTCTATCTTGGCGAGCAGACACCCAGGCTGCTCTACCTCGACCGGCGTCGGCACCGGCTGTATGAATGGCAGCCCGACAACAGGCAGTGGCGCCCATTTCGCCCCGCGCCCGGAGAACGCCCCCCCGTAACCTTCTGGCTGGTCGACCGACTCGGCCACTGCCCACAAGGCATCGGCCGCATGCTGTATCGCTTCACCGGGCTGCGCTATCGACACGGCGAACCGTGGCGAGGCCATGCGCTGTCATTGACACCATGGCAGCAAACGCGCTGAACTACGCTTTTCGCCGCCAAAGCACAGCCTCCCATGCCAGCAGCCGACACCACGACCGTCTCCTTGATCATCCCGCTGCAAAATGAGGCCGAGGTGGTTGAGCTGCTGCTACAGCGCATCCACGAAGCACTGGCGAGTTTCACCCACCCCTGGGAGCTGATCCTGGTGGACGACGGCAGCACGGACGACACGCTCACCCGCGCGCAGACAGCAGCCGATAGCGCCGGCCCCCATGTGCGAATCATTGCCCTGACCCGCCATTTCGGCAAAACCGATGCGTTGCAGGCCGGCATCGATCACGCCGGCGGCGACATCATCGTGATGCTCGACGGCGACCTGCAAGACGACCCCGCAGACATTCCACGCATGGTGGCCGAACTCGAAGCCCGGGAACTCGATCTGCTGGCCGGCTGGCGGGTGCACCGCCAAGATCCGTTGATCATGCGCAAGATTCCATCACGCATCGCCAACTGGCTGATCCGCAAGGTCACTGGCGTCAGCGTGCATGACTATGGCTGCGGGCTGAAAGTATTTCGCGGCTCGGTGCTGCGACGCATCCGGCTCTATGGCGAAATGCACCGTTTCATTCCGGCATGGATGGCATCGGTCACCTCGCCAACGCGCATTGGCGAAACCGAGGTCACCCACCATCCACGCGAACTGGGGCAATCGAAATATGGTATCGGGCGCAGTTTTCGGGTGGTCATCGACCTGCTGACCGTTTTGTTCTTTCTCCGCTTTCGTGCCCGACCCGGGCATTTTTTCGGCGTCATCGGGCTGGCGTTCGGCGCGCTCGGCAGCTTCATCCTCGGCTACCTCGCCTGGGTGAAATTCGTCCTTGGCGAAAGCATTGGCACCCGCCCGCTGCTGCTCACTGGCATCGTCTTCGTCATCGCCTCGATACAGCTGCTGACTACCGGCGTCCTCGCCGAACTGCTGGCGCGTACCTACTATGAGTCATCCTCACGGCGTAGCTATGTGATCGCCGGAGAAGACACACCTGAAGAAGCGCAATTCCGCTCACCCCGAAAAACATCACCAACTGGCTGAGCAGTTACGATGCTTGATGAGTGCTATCCCGCCGTTCACAGCAAAAACCACAACGCAGCAGATAACGCAACACCGGCGCTTGCAGCAACAGGCTGAAAATCACCACCGCATAGACGATCGCCTGCAGCGTATCCCCATAGCGAAGATGCGCGGGAAGCGTAAACAGCAGCGCCACCGTCACCGCTCCTTTGATGCCACCAAAGAACAAAGCAATCTGCTCACGCACTGGCACCGGTGAACGATCGACAAAATAGTTGTAGCCGCCCAGCCCTGCAAAAATCATCAGGCCACGCGCCAACAGCAGAACCAGAATACCCAATAGCGCCGCCTGCCATTGCTGCAACAGCAGCGGCAGGTAGATCGACATGCCCAACAGCAGAAAAAGTACTATGCTGGCACCACTGCCCAGTGTTTTCCAGCAGCGGCGCAAGACGATTTTCGTCTCCGGCTCGGCACGCTGAACATAGGCATTGAGCAACAATCCCGCGATCAGCGCCGCCACCACCCCGGAAACACCTGCAAGCCATTCGGCAGCAAACCAGCTGCCATAGGCAATGACAATACTGAATGCCGCCCGGAACCACGACGAGCGAATGAAGTGCAGCACCACCCAGCCCGACAGGCCAATGGCAAAACCAAGCAAAATGCCACCGGAAAAAAGCTGCACAAAATAGATAAAACCTTCGAGAAAACTGATGCCTTCACGCAACGAGGCATGCTGACTCTCCACATGCAGCGCCAGCGACACCAGCACCAAGGCCAGAATACTGTTGAACAGGCTTTCACCTTCCAGGATGGAGCGCGTCCGCGGCGTGGCGGGATTGCCTTCGAGTACGCGATCGACGGCTGCCGGGTCATTGGTGGCAATCAGCGCAGCCGCGATCAGCGCAGCTACCACAGGAAAACCAGCCGAATCTCCGATGCCAAAATAGAGCATCGCTGCCGCGATCAACACCTCCAGCAGCATCAGCGGTACCGCCAGCAACATGACGATGACAATTGTGTGCCACAGCGCATCGGCATTGAGACGAAACGCGGTTTCATAAACCAGTAACGGCAGTAACACAAAATAAACGAGATCGCGGAAATTGTACCAGCGCAATCCGGTGTCGATTCCCGCTGCCACCAGCAGTTCAGAACCGATAAAACCCGCCACCATCAACAACGTCGGCAGTGGCCAGCCACGCCGGCTTGCGAACCAGGCCGCACCCAGCCCGAGCAACAGCATGACGATAACGGTGATGACTGGCTCCAGGGCAGGCATTGCCGTCAATGCCTCTGGCTTGGGTTGATATAAAGCTCATCCAGTCGCACCGACAAGCCATTGGCCAGCACAACACGCGCATGACGGCGCTGCAGCTGGCGTGGATCAGCAACGCCACAGGCATGGGCAATACTGTCGACCTCCTTCACCAGATTGATGGCATAGTTGGCAACGCGATCCTTTTTTGCTTCAGGAATCAGCCCCTTCTGCAAATCAGGATCATGTGTCGTGATACCCGTGGGACAGGTATTGCGATTGCATTGCAACGCCTGGATGCAGCCGAGCGCAAACATGAAACCCCGCGCCGAGACGCAGAAATCGGCACCCAGACACAGCGCCCAGGCGACATCAGCGGGTGTCACCAGCTTGCCCGACGCGATTACACGGATACGCTCGCGCAAACCATGCGATTCCAGATTGTCCACCAGCATCGGCAGGCTTTCGCGCAGCGGTAGCCCCATATCGTCGATCAGCGCCAGTGGCGCCGCGCCGGTGCCACCATCGGCACTGTCCACGGTGATAAAGTCAGGCGCTGACGCAACACCGCGCCGCAGAATCTCACCAAACAGATCATCCAGCCAGTCGCTGCTGCTGACCACCGCCTTGAAGCCCACCGGCAATCCGGTCAATTCACGGATATGCTCGATCATGTCAAGCAGGTCAGCATTATTGGCAATATCGAGGTGGCGATTGGGGCTGATGGCATCCTTGCCCGGGCGGATATTGCGAATGTTGGCAATTTCCTCCGTCACTTTCACGCCTGGCAGGATTCCCCCCTTCCCCGGCTTTGCCCCTTGACTCAATTTGATCTCGAACATCCGTACTTGATCATGGACAGCCACCTCTCGCAGTTTCCGATCGTCGAGTCGGCCTTCGAGATCTCGTACCCCGTTTTTTGCTGTGCCGATCTGAAATACCAGCTCACAGCCACCCTCCAGATGCCACGGTGACAAACCGCCCTCCCCCGTGTTCAACCAGATCCCCGCCTGCGCCGCCCCCGCCGACAACGCCTGCACCGCCGGCTTTGAAATCGCGCCATAACTCATCCCGGAAATGCAGAACAACGCCGAGGTGACATACGGCTGATCACAATCAGGACCGATCACGATCGGGCGCGGAATCACCGCATCCTGATCCAGCGTCGGGAACGACGCATTGACGAATAGCACCGAGCCCACGCGGCGCAAGTCCTTCGTCGAGCCGAAAGCCACGGTTGTATCCTTGTTTTCCGAGGCGCGATAGACCCAACTGCGCTGCGCGCGGTTGAACGGCAGCTCCTCACGATCCATGGCAAAAAAATACTGGCGGAAAAATTCCCCCAGATGCTCGAACAAATAACGAAAATGACCAATGACCGGATAGTTGCGCAGCAGTGCATTGCGACTCTGCGTCACATCCATGACATAGACGATCAGGCCAAGCAGCAGCGCAACGCCCACCAGCAAAATGAACAGCGCCACGAGAAAATCGATCGACGTGGCAATAAAACCCTGACCGCCAGCCATGACACCCCCCCATTGAAATCACGAACGTGAATACCGAATATACGCCAGATCGGCCAAACAGGATCAACGGAGCAATCGGAACAATGAATGCAACCCATCTACGTCAGCAACTCGATACTCTGACAGAGCAGCAATGGCAGCAACTTCTGGCCGGTGGCGTGCTGGAGATCGTCGACGATGCCACACTGCGCGTCGGCGATAAAACTTCACCCCATATCCTCACCACCGCGGCAGACTTGAATGCTGACAGCGTCGATGCACTGCGCCAGGCAATAATCGACAATGCCGAAGCGTTGATACAGGACTACTATCACCGCCATCCGCTCACCCGGGAAGGCTTCAACCGCCAAGCCCGTGCGCTGATCGAACAATATGGCGCTGAGGCATTTGCCGCCACCGCAGACAAACCCGCCACACGCAGCCTATTCGTCGATGGCGGTGACGTGGTTGCCGAACCCGCCGACAGCCCCAAATACCCCTATGGCGTCCATCTCGAACTCGATCATTCAGCCGACCAAGCCAGCATCAGCACAGCGGTCAAAGAGTGGATCGATTCATGCAAAGCCTATGAAGACTACCGGGGAATGAACGTCTGCCGCTATAACTGCTGAGGCCCACTTACTCAAGTTTCGGAGTAATTACTCAGTATAGTCCCGTAACTGCTCAGATTGCCCCCGTTTTGCGTCAAATCAAGGCGGAAGCGCGCACGACTCCAAGGATGGAGGAGGTAGGGCGACGCAGGAAGCCAAAGCCGAGTTTACAAGTGTAAATGAGCACTTCCAACGCAGAGTTGGCGCACACAGGGGGCAAGCTTCCAAGTAACTTCCCACCAAACCTGTCGCCTGGTAACCACCGATACTCCCTTTGCCCGCCCGAGCATCGCAGGCTCAGCCGGGATCAGCCCACAGGGGCAGGCCATGGATGGCCTGCGTCGGCCGTCACGAAGGGACGTGTCGGCCGACCCCCGGCTGAGCCGAGAAGCGCAGGAAATAGCGGGGAATCGGGGCGGCATTTTTTGGTACCTTTTTGTTGCTGTTGACAAAAAGGTACTCGGGGCCGTGGTAGAGGGCTGGAACAGAAGCACCACAGCTTGCTTGGCCACGAAACAATACCACCATGATTTCCAGGTGGCGATTGGACGAAAGAAATATTCTCCCACTGTTCGTCCTCGCCGATCATGTTGAGTGGCGGTGGTACAGGTTTCGCGCTCATCAACGCTACGACTCTTCCAACCCAATCTCGCATAGCGCGAGTTCCATTTTTTGCTCGTCCAAAAAACGGAACCCAAAACACCGCTCCATTGCATCCTGCAATCGCGGTATTCGTACATCCCTGTACATCAAGGACGCCCCACACACGCTTGATTCCGCTGCCGGGCACGCCTTCCGGGGTCAGCTTGAGCGGCTTCCTGCCGCGCAAGCTTCAACCGGCCATCCATGGCCGGTTGCCCCCTCCAGGCGCACCCGGCAGCGGCGCGTGCGAAGGGGAAAGAAAACCAAGTGGCCGGGTGGCTATTGAATGGCTGGCTCAGTATCATTTCGTTACTTTTCCGTGTGTGCCCGCTACGCGGGCTGGGGTGCTGAGTAGCTACGTTTCGGAGTTCATAACAGACTGGTCTAGCCCCTATGCAGTTCGCGGCCTGCCGCTGTCATCGCTTCATCGCTGAGTTGCTCACCACTGGCCGCCATGAGGTTTGCCAGTAATGCCTTGGTTTCTTCGCGACTGTTGACACGTGGGAATTCGGTCTCCGGCACCGGTATGTCGAGAAATTCACATAGCGGTTGCCAGCCTTGTTCTATGCGATAGACCAGCAATCGGTCAGCATCGATGGTGTCGATAATCTCGGCGTTTCGATGCTCAAAAAAGTTGACCATGTGGTCTCTGTCCTGCATGCGGTTGTCCATGAAATCCCAGACAGTTTTTTGCACCATTTCGCCAAACGGGCTCTTTTTTATGAAATTGGAAAATTCAGCCGAGTGGATGGTTTCATTGGTTGAATCGAACCACTTGTCGGCATCGCGCACGGTGAGAATCACTTTCGCATCGGGATAATAGTCGGTCAGTTGTTTCCAGTAATTGCACCCCGGGTTGTCGACGGTGGCGCTGTAGCCGTCGAAAATTTTGTCCCAGTCAGCTTTGCCTTCTGCGGCATCGATCCAGTCTGCGGTTTTGTCCGGGTTCTGCATAATTTCACTCATGTGATAGCAGCGACCGAGTTGCAGTGCTTCGAGTGCGACCTTGAGTGATGCGGTACCTGTGCGGCCCATGCCGGCGCCAATGATATTTAATGCCATGACTTATGCCTCCTGTGTCAGCGTGATAAAGGTTTTTTCCTGCATGGCGGCAGCAAAACCGTCGTGCGCCGCATTGACCTCCGACCAGGTAGGCAGGGCCTTGATGGTCTGCAGCCAGTGTTCAATGTTGGGATAGTCGTGAAAATCATTGCCAATGATTTCGCCCAGCGTCAGCAGGGCAGCGCCGAAGTAATCCGCAACGGTCAGCGTGTCGCCGCACAGATAACGGTGTTCGCCTGCCAGGTAATAATCATTCAGCGTGCGCAACATTTTTATGGCTTCCGACTTTCCCCATTCGATGGTGGCGTTGTTGGCCACTTCCGGCTGGCGGGCATGGTGCGGAAAGATCTGCGGGTAGATCAGGTGGTAGCCGTATTCGCGATAGAGGTTGGCGTTGAACCAGTCCATCATCTCGTTGATGCGAGCACGTTGTTTCATGTCGGCGGGGTAGGCGGGCGACTGATGTTTTTCCGCCAGGTATTTGAGTATGGCCGAGCTCTCGGTCAGGATGAAACCATCGTCATCGATAACCGGGACCATGCAGTTGGGATTGACTGCGGCGAAGGCTTCACCGAAATGCTCGCCTGTCATCAGGTCGATCATGACCGGTTCATAGTGGATATGCGCATCCGCACAAAATTGCAAGATGGGTCGTGAGGTGGCGGACGCCGGGTGGAAATAGAGTTTCATGTTGTCCTCCTGCTGTGTATGACGAATCCGCGCTAGCGTTGGTCTTCGGTAGGCTTGCTGCGCATGTCACTATCTAAACACTTGCCTGTTTGTAGATAAACAACCAAAATATCATTTGACTATTTACTATTAGTAACCAATATGGATGTTCTGACGGGTATGCGCGTGTTTACCGCAGTGGTGGATGCCGGCAGCTTTGCTGGGGCTTCCGACAAGCTCGATATGTCACGCGGCATGGCGACCCGTTATGTGGCACAGCTTGAAGCGCATCTGGGCGTGCGCTTGCTGCATCGCACCACACGCAAACTGTCGCTCACCGAAGCGGGAAGCAATTATTACCCGCGTGCCATCCAGGTGTTGGCGGCAATCGAGGATGCTGAACATCTGGCGGCGCAGGGTTCTGTCGAACCGCGTGGCAGGCTGCGTATCTCTGCCGCCAGCGCCTTTGCTGTCGGCAATCTCGAAGCTATCATCAGCGCCTATGTGGAGCGTTTCCCGAAAGTGGAAATTGAACTCATGACGACGGAACGCATCGTCGATCTGGTCGAGGAGGGCTTTGATCTGGCACTGCGTGTTACCAATCAACTCTCACCGGGGCTGATTGGTCGCAGACTCGTGCCGGTGCGGGTGATTGCCTGTGCATCGCCCGCTTACCTCGAGCAATGCGGCACACCACAAACGCCGGAAGACCTTTTGCGGCATAACTGCATGTATTATTCGACTTCGACCTATCGTAACAAATGGCTGTTTTGCAAAGCGCGTGAGGAAAAAACCGTCGCGGTGAAGGGTAACTTCCACAGCAATAACGGCAATGTGCTGGTGAATGCAGCGATCGATGGTATGGGGATTATCTATGAACCGGATTTTCTGGTGCATGAGGCGCTCCGGCAAAAGCGCCTGGTGCGCATTCTTGAGGACTGGGGGCTCGATGGGTATTCACTGTTCGCGGTGTATGCAAACCGGCAGTTCCTGCCACCGAAAGTGCGCAGTTTTATCGATTTTGTAGTGGAGTATTACGGCAAAAATCCGGGCTTTCTCTCCTGAGGCGACTGCTCAACTTCTATCTCAAGTTTCGGAGTTCATCTGGGTGGATGTTGGCACCATCAGCAGCAACATTGCTGGCTCCTTTGGCGACTTCCCCCTTTTTCAGAGGCTTCGGGCTAGTCCGTTGGGATTATGCTTTAGCGGCATTGCATCGACAAAAACCCGCTCTTACACAACGAATTCAAGAGAGGACGCTGCCAAGCCAACAACAGCGCATGCCAAATAACAACACCCTCGACAACCCAGGGGAGTCTTTCTCTTTAGCACAAATATACATTAAACCCATGTTTTTACATGAAATTATTGACACCATCGAACTGTTTCACAATGCAAAAACAGCACCATTTATCCCCCCCCCCCGCCCTCTCATCGTGCAAACGTCACAAATGGTGTCCGCTGTGAAATCTGCACTGTGACTTGATCAGCATTTCCTGAAATACTTCGCTCGTCCCGGCCAAAGAGCCAACCCGATGGGAGTAGCCCTGCACCCCAACAACAATATCCAAGGCTGCTACTTATCGTGTCCGGGACGCTGAAATCAACAACCAATAAAGAGGTTATATAAATGCTGACATCAAAACTGACCAAAACGCTAGCCATGGCCACGGTACTGGGTATCGGCCTGACTCAGGGGTCTGCATTGCTGGCGGCAACTGCCAGTGCGACTGCATCGGCAACCATCACATCTGCGCCAATCACCATTACCAACACCACCCCGCTGTCGTTTGGTGACATTGCGACTGGCGACCAAGCCAGCGTTGTGGACATCGCTGTGGACGGCACCCGTACGCTTGACAGTGGTAATGCCATTCTCGACGCCACTGCCACAGGATCCGCGGCCGCTTTCAGTATCACCGGCGAAGCTTCAAAAGCCTATACGGTGACCTTGCCAACCACGGCTGTGACTCTGGATGATGGCAGCGGCAATACCATGACGATTGACAATTTCGTCTCCAATGCCAGCGGCACCATTGCGGCAGACGGTACCGACAGTTTCAATGTTGGCGCCAAACTGAATATCGCCGCTAATCAGCCAGCCGGCTCCTACTCTGGCAGCTTCAATGTAGACGTCGTCTATTGATCACTGCCCTGCCATAACCACCTGGCCGCCTTCTGGCAGCCAGGCCGTGGCAAACCAACCCCAGGGCACCCTCATTCAGGGGTGCCCACCTCCAATCGATAAAACAGATTCCAATACTAAAGGACCCCCAACATGGATCGTATTGTCAACCGTATCAGCCGACGGCTGACCGTTCTGGCTGTCATCGTCTGTGGTCTGGCGGTATCGTCGCCGCGCCTGGCGCTAGCCGTTGGCGATATTGCTGTTTCACCTACACGCATCGTATTCGAAGAACGCGACCGCAAGGCCCAGGTCTCGCTGATCAATACCTCTTCAACAGCCAAAACCTATCGTATTTCCTGGACGCGCAAGCGGCTGAATGAAAAAGGGGAATATGAAGACGTCGAAACTCCTTTGCCGGGCGAGCGTTTCAGTGATGAGATGATCCGCTATTCGCCACGGCAGATCACCTTGCCACCGGGAAAGCCGCAGCTGGTACGTTTGTTACTGCGCAAGCCGGCTGAACTGGAGGCAGGAGAATACCGCTCTTACCTGCGTTTTACTGCGGTGCCCTCGGCCGATGACCAGAAGATTGACCAGCTGGTGGTCAATGGCGATCAACAGATGCGCATCAGCCTGACACCGATCATGTCGATTTCGATTCCGGTGATCGTTCGCCATGGGCAAACCACGGCAGATGTACGCATCAGTTCCCTGGGGCTGCATGAGAATGCGGATCAGCGGCGGACCACATTGTCGATGGTGTTCGAGCGCAATGGCAACCGCTCGCTCTACGGCGATGTCATTGCCGAGTTCCAGCCAACACAAGGGGCCTCGAAAATCGTCGGCCAGGCGACCGGCGTTTCGATCTATCCACCGGCCAACAAACGTCCATTCGAGTTGCCGGTCGAGTTGGATCGCGCACAACCCGGAACGCTGAAAGTGAGCTTCCGTGCCCGCCCGGAAAGCGGTCGCGGAAGCAGCGAAGAGATTCTCGCCACCGCGCAACTGCCGGTACGCTGATCACAGCCACTTTGCCATTACACCGTGCTGCGGGTTCTATCGGCGCTGGTGCTGGCAGCTTTGTTCCGTGCTGCCAGCGCCGAACTGGCGCCACTATGGACAGAGCCTGATGACGACCAGCTGCGCATGCTGGAAGTGCATCTGGGCAATCAGGTAATGGACGACGTGCTGCTCGCCTACGAAGAGGACGGCATGATGCTGCTGCCTCTGGGGAGCCTGGCATCCATGCTGGGCTTGGCCATTACCACCGATCCCGCCGCCGGCACGGCAACAGGCTTTATTCTGCAACCCGAAAGACGCTTCGAACTCGACGGCGAGCGGCATGAAGTCACGCTATCCGGCAAACGAAAACTCTTCGATCAACGTCAGTTGCGTGTTTATCCGGATGACCTTTATCTGGATGCCGCCCTGCTCGCCCAGTGGCTACCCATGCAATTCGACATTGACCTTTTCGCCCTGCGAATGACGGTCAAACCACGCGAAGCCTTACCCCTGCAACAAAAGCAGATCCGTGAAACACGTATCCAGCATCATGCCGCCCTGCGGGCCCGACAGGATCCTGGCTATCCATACCAGGACACCCCCTATCAAGCATGGGATTGGCCTTTCATCGATTTACAACTGGGTGCCGGCCTGCGGCGTCAGCAAAATCGCAGTGAATCCCTGCACGATCTGCGCCTGCATGCCAGCACGGATTTGATCGGCCTGGAAGCACGGCTGTATCTGGCCGCGACGACAGCCGATGAAAACAATGAAGAACGCTGGCAGTTGGGCCGCAGCGATGCGGATGGTCGGCTGCTGGGCCGGTTGTCCGCCACCCGTTTTACGCTTGGTCATGTCAGCGATCCTGGGCTGCCCCTGATCTCGGCCGACCGCCGTCCGCGCCGTGGCCTGCTATTGACCAATCAGCCGCTGTTTCGGCCCGACCATTACGATCAACACAGTTTTCGTGGCGAACTGCCGGATGGCTGGGATGTGGAGCTTTATCACAACAATGCGTTGACCAGCTACCAAACCAGCAACGGCGACGGACAATATCACTTCGACGATATCCCGCTGTTATACGGCAATAACAGCTTTCGCCTCGTGTTCTACGGGCCACATGGGGAGCAACGTGAAGAGCACTACCGATTTGTTCTCAGCGACACCATGGCCAGACCCGGCGAACAACGCTACCAACTGTTGCTGCAACAAAGCGACGGCGATCTGCCCGATGCCCGGCTGGATTACAGTTTCAATCTGAGCAAACAACTCGCCGCCCGGCTGGCACTCGGCGCAGCCACGGTAGACGGCAAGATGCTCGGTTATCAAAGCGTCGGCCTGCAGGGCTTTGCGCCTTCGCTGTTTGGGCGCATCGATCTGGCTACCAACGACATACGCGGCGGCACGGCCATTGCCATATCGTTGCGTGGTCAAACAGGGCCTTTGAACATCGGCATCGGCCATAGTCGTTTTGAACGCGGCTTCATCAGCCCGTTATCACGCAGCAGCAAGGATCCGCTGCTGCAAAGCTCGGTCATCCGTCTCGACAGCCGGCTCACCACCGACGGGTTGCCGACCATCCCCCTGTCAGTCAACCTCACACACAACCGTTACTTGTCCGGACGTGAAAACCGTTCAGTGGAAAACCGCCTGTCACTCCAGCATGCACGCGCCCTGTTCACGCACAGCCTGTTCATGGACCAAGGCAATACACAAAGTACCTCGGTGCATGGTCAGGCATTGCTCAGTTTCAATGGCGTTTCCGCCAATCTGCATGGCAGAGCAGGCTATTCGCTGCGCCCCAACAAACAGTTGCACAACATCAGTGTCTCAGTGAACAGTCGTCAACTTGAACCCTACTGGCTGGATCTGACAATCGAACACCATTTCGACAGCGACCGCGATCAGCTGGCCATGACATTGAGCCGGCAGTGGAAGCAGTTTGACCTTGGCCTGTCGCTGACAGCAGACAACCAAAACGACTTCAGCGTGCTGCTACACATACGCAGCAGCACCGCATTCGACCCACGCAGCGGTAAGCGCCAGCAGTTGCGTGCGCCACTGGCAACCCGGGGCAGTCTGTCTGCCAGAGTTTTTCTCGACCATGACCAAAATGGCCGTTTCGACCCAACCGACGAACCTCTGGAAAACGTCAGCTTCAGGCTCGGACGGGGCGGACTGCCATCAGCGGCGCACACCAATAGCAAAGGCACTGCTTTGCTGACCGGACTCACAGCCTATCGTCCACTCGACATCACCCTCGACAGCGCTTCACTCGATGATCCGGCATGGCTCCCTGCAACTCCGGGTTGGCGCATTCTGCCCCGCCCCGGGCAAACCACAATGCTGCAATTCCCCATCGTCATGACCGGAGAAATCGATGGCACCGTCTACCTGCAAAAAGGCGAACACCAACGTCCCGCAGCCGGGGTCAAGCTACAGCTGCTCGACAACAAAAAACGAATCATTCAACACACCGAGACCGCTTTCGACGGATTTTATCTCTTCTCCGGCGTGCCGCTGGGTGACTACCATGTGCAGATAGAAGCCGCGCAACTCGACAAACTCGGTCTGGCGACGGATTCCGTGCACCAGGTTCATCTCGATAACGAACAACCTGTCATCAGCGGCCAGGATTTCATGCTGGTAAAACCCTTGGACCCATCTGACCCCCAAACCCCGTGACCGTCCAGCAGTGGCCAGGGAGCAGCTTATGGCACTACCGACGGTGTAGCTTGATACGGAACGCACCTGTTGCAGCGATACACCCTTGCTGGCGGATCGACCGGAAAGGAAGGGGTAGAGGAAAAGTGCGGTATGCCGTTGCAACTGGCGAGCCTCACCCAGGATGCGACCATTTTATAGTTTACTTAAAAATAGACTGGACTATTTTTAAGTAAACTATAAAATGGTCGGAATGCGCTACCTTACACCATCGATCCAGCAAGACCTTGAACATAAAATGGTGTTCGTCGGCGGCCCTCGCCAAGTCGGCAAAACAACACTCGCCAAAGCATTGCTGGCAGCGGCGGGTTCAGGACGTTATTTCAACTGGGACTACGACGACGACCGCCGCGCCCTGTTGAATAAACAATGGCGCGACAGCGATCGCCTGCTGGTTTTTGACGAGCTGCATAAATATCCGCAATGGAAAAGCTGGATCAAAGGACTCTACGACGTACAGGGGCAACAGCATCAGATTCTGGTGACCGGCTCGGCGCGCCTCAACGTCTATCGTCAAGGTGGGGACTCTCTGCTGGGGCGCTATCACTACTGGCGGCTTCACCCCTTCACCCTCGACGAATTGCCACCAGATATTTCAGCTGACGATGCGTTCTCACGACTGATGTCGGTCGGTGGCTTTCCCGAGCCGTTCCTCGCCAACAACCCTCGCCACAGCCGCAGATGGCGCCGGGAACGCTTCGACCGCGTGTTGCAGGAAGACATTCGCGACCTGGAACACATTCGCAATATTCAAGGGCTGCGGCTGTTGGTCGATTTATTGCGCACCCGGGTAGGTGGAATGATTACCGTCTCCAACCTTGCGCAGGATATACATGTCGCCCCGCAAACGATCAGCGCCTGGCTGGAATCGCTGGAACGGATGTATCTGGTATTTCGGGTTCTGCCCTACACGCGTTCGATACCCCGCGCCATCCAGAAACCACCCAAAATCTATTTTTTCGACAATGCCGACGTCGAAGAGGACAAAGGCGCCCGCTTTGAAAACCTTATTGCCACCACACTGCTCAAGCGACTGCACTACCTGGAAGACCGTGAAGGCTACCGCTGCGAACTACGCTATATCCGCGACAAGGATGGGCGGGAAGTGGATTTTGCCATTCTGCAAGACGGCAAACTGAAAGAATTGATCGAAGTGAAATACCGGGATGAACAAATTTCAACCGCACTGAAATACTACGCCAAGCGTCTGCAACCCGAACGCTGCACCCAGATCGTCGCTCACCTCGACCATCCTTACGATCAGGACGGCATACGCGTGACCGATCCACTGGAATATTTTTCCAGCAACCTCTGGTAACGCGAGTTTCAGAGTTGCAAAGGGATAACGAAGTGCGCCCGTCACTCCTGCCGGGATACAGGAACCCAATGCCAGGGAGGGCTTCTAATAGGGGTGGCATACATCCCTGTAGCTGAGTTCCCGCAAAGGCAGAAGTTTTCAGGGGTATTGACCTCAGCCCGCCCGACGCCATTCCACACCACTGTCGATTTCCTGTTGCACCTCAGGTTCGGGCTGCGGTGCTCGCAGTGTGACCAGTTCTTCGGCGCTGGTGGGGTGAATGGCGATGGTGTTGTCGAAATCGGCCTTGGTGGCGCCCATTTTTACGGCGACGGCGAAGCCTTGCAGCATTTCGTCGGCGTTGTCGCCAATGATGTGGATGCCGACGACGCGCTGCTCGGAGCCGGTGCAGACCAGTTTCATGGCGGTTTCGCCACCGTGACCGCCGAGTGAATGACGCATCGGGGTGAAGCGGGTTTCGTAAACGCTTACCTGCCCGCCGCGCGCTCGGGCTTGGGGCTCGGTGAGCCCTACGGTGGCCACTGGCGGGTGCGCAAAAACGACGCTGGGGATATTGTCATAGTCCACCTTTGCCTCCGTTTGCTGGCCGAACAAACGCATCGCAAGACGCCTTCCCGCGGCAATGGCCACCGGCGTCAGCGGTGTACGGCCGGTGATGTCGCCAATGGCGTAGATACCGGGCACATTGGTGTTCTGGTACTCGTCCGTAGGGACGATGCCGTTGCTGCGTACGTCGACGCCGGTTACCGCGAGGTTCAGGCTAGCCGTATTCGGTTTGCGGCCCACGGCCCAGATGACACAGTCGAAACCATCAAGGCGACGGCCATCACTGGCATCCACGGCAATCCCGGCCGCTGTTTTGGCGAGCCCGGCCACCGTATATCCAAGGTGCAGTGCAATCCCCTGCGCCTGCATCTGGGTCATCAGGACATCGCTGACCATTGGGTCGAAGGCTTCGAGCACGCGCTCTTCCAGCGCTATGAGCCGCACCTGCGAGCCGAGCGCGCGCAATACACCAGCCAGCTCCACACCGATATAGCCGCCACCGATGATCGCCACCCGCTCGGGCAGCGCGTCGAGCTGAAAAAAACCGTCCGAAGTAATGCCCAGTTCGGCACCGCGAATCGGCGGCACGATGGGCTGCCCACCAGTGGCAATAACAATATGATCTGCGGAAAAATGTTCGTCTCCCACCGCGACGGTGTGGGCATCGACAAAGCGCGCATAGCCACGAATATGTTCGATTCCGCTATCGGCCACATAACCGTTCCAGTAACCGCGGATGTTGTCGATGTAGCCCTCCCTGTCACCGACCAGTCGCTGCCAGTCAGTTGTGCCACGCTTGGCGGGAATGCCAAAGGCTGGCGCATCATCAACGGCATGCGCAATCTGCGCCGCATACCACATCACTTTTTTCGGCACACAGCCATTGTTGACACAGGTGCCGCCCAGCTCACCAGCCTCGATCACGGCAACACGCTTGCCGAATTCGGCGGCGGTTTCAGCCACGGCCAGCCCACCACTGCCACCACCAATGGCGATAAGGTCGAAATGCGTTGTTTCAGACATGAGAATCCTCCCGGCGGGCTTCGCTGGCCCGCCCAATCTATATTCGGAAAAAGGCCGCGCCGAGCTGGCGCGGGGGTCGTATCAGGCTGCCGCTTGTTCGCGCTGCTGCAACCAGGCTTCCAGCGCTTCCGAGCCGCCGATGTAATCGCCTTCGACGAAGATCTGCGGCACCGTCTCATGGCCAGTCATGGCGCGGACGGAACGGATGGTCGCATCGCGCCCCAGCACGACTTCTTCGAAATCCATGCCACGCTCGCGCAGCATCTCCTTGGCCTTGGCGCAAAATGGGCAGCCCGGCTTGGTAATCATGCTGATCGCCTGCGGCTTGCGTGCATTGGGGTTGATGTAGTTCAGCATCGTGTCGGCATCAGAGACCTCGAACGGATCGCCCGGGACATCCGGCTCGATGAACATTTTCTCGATCACGCCGTTCTTCACCAGCATCGAATAACGCCAGCTGCGCTTGCCGAAGCCCAGATCCGACTTGTCCACCAGCATCCCCATGCCTTCGCTAAACTCGCCATTGCCATCGGGAATCAGCCGCACGTTCTCCGCCTCCTGCTGCTCGCCCCAGGCGTCCATCACGAATGCGTCATTGACCGAGATGCAGACAATCTCATCCACACCGTTCTCCCGGAACACCGGTGCCAGCTCGTTGTAGCGCGGCAAATGCGTGGAAGAACAGGTCGGCGTAAACGCCCCCGGCAGCGCAAACACCACCACAGTACGGCCAGAGAACAGTTCGTCACTGGTGACATCCACCCAATCGCCATCAGCGCGAGTACGGAAAGTGACGCTGGGAACCTGCTGGCCTTCACGGTTGGAAATATTGCTCATTGATATCGCTCCTGTTGTGTTTTCGTTGAGTACGGAGCGCATGATAGGGGTCGAAGTCGTGATGGTAAAATTGAATGATATGGATGTAGCGATCGACAAATACGAACAGTCAACCTCGCGGAAAGGAGCCTACAGTGGGTTGGTCAACGCTGCGGAAACATGGCATGCTTGATAGCACGATGATCGACTACAGCAAATTCAAGAACGCGCTTTTACATCTTCAGAAGCAATATCGGCACCTCGAAACCCTGGACCCAAACTTGCCCGACTTTCTTCAGGAAGCAATGGCAGAATCAGTCATTCAGCGGTTTGAAACAACATGGGATTGCTTGTGGAAAGTACTGAAACGCTATCTGGTCGAAGAAATCGGGCTTCCAGATGTCCCCAATGGCCCCAAACCCGTACTGCGGCTTGCCAATGAGAACAATCTGCTACCAGGCGATATCGAGCGCTGGATAGCCCATGCCAACACCCGGATCGCAACATCGCACGACTACAGTGGAGAAAAAGCGCGTAAGGCGCTGGATGTCATGGGTCAATTCATTGTCGACGCCATCGCACTCTATCAGCAGCTAACTGGCGAGACATGGAATGACTGAGACTGAGACATCACTGCAACTCTCACCACATCATGCAGCCATCGTAAGAACGCTGTTGCATCAATATGTTCCCAGCGCCGAAGTATGGGTCTATGGCTCCCGAGCGAAAGGTACAGCCCGCCCATCGTCTGACCTTGACCTCGTTGTTTTCGCGGCCACGAACAAGCCAGCAGATATCGACGCACTCCGTGAGGCCTTCGAAGACAGCGACTTACCATTCAGGGTCGATCTGTTTGTTTGGGATGAAATACCTGAATCATTCAAACCCAATATCCTCAATGAGCATATACCGATCCAACACGGCGTGGGGCAGCACCCCGAACTAGCGGCTGGGACATAGGTTATCAATGCCTGTACCTGCTCAGATTGCCCCCTCCTGACCCTAAAATCACCATGAAGACCACCCATCTACCCACCGTCAAACAGCTCCGTTACTTTGTTGCACTCGAAGAAATCGGCCACTTCGGCAAGGCGGCGGAGGCTTGCCACGTCTCCCAATCGGCGTTTTCGGTAGGCATCAAGGAACTGGAATCACTGCTCGGCGAGCAACTGGTCGACCGCACCAACCGTAGCGTCACCATTACGCCACTGGGCAAAGAAGTGGCAGTGCAAGCACGACTGGTGCTGCGCGACCTGGAAAATCTGGTGGAGCTGGTGCAAACGGGCAATGAGCCACTTTCGGGCAAGCTGCGCCTGGGGGTGATTCCGACCATTGCGCCGTTTCTGCTGCCACGCATCATGCCGGCATTGCGCAAGGCTTTCCCCAAATTGCAACTCTATTTGCGCGAAGACATGACAGCGCGCTTGCATGAACAACTGATGGCAGGGGAACTGGATCTGATCTTGATCGCCCTGCCCTACGAGTTGCGTAATGTTGAGTTGCTACCGCTGTTTCACGATCCATTCTTGCTGGCCTGCCGGCGCGGCACCAAGCTGGTCGATCCCAAACACTATGCTTTCAACCGGCTCACCGCCGAGAGCGTGCTGCTGCTGGAGGATGGTCATTGCCTGCGTGATCACGCGCTGTCGGCCTGCCGTATTCGAAGCCTGGAAAAAGTCAGCCGTTTTGCCGCCAGCAGCCTACTGACGCTGATCGAGATGGTGGATGAAGACCTTGGCATTACTTTTCTGCCCGCAATGGCGGAGGGATCACCGATGCTGAAAGGAACCCGGCTGTGCTTGCACCCTTTAAGCGAAAAGAGTTTTCGTGAAATCGGACTGGCGTGGCGCCGTGGCAGCGGGCGGGTAGACGAATTCAAACTACTCGGCGAGTTCATTCAGCAACAGCAGGACAAGATTTTTCGTGAGGTTGGCAGTCGGCGTTGTTGAGTTGGCCTTGGGGGTGGGTGGTAAGGCGAATGAATTCGCCCCTACAGCCATATTGCGTCCCAGTGTGGGTAGGCTCCGATGCTGTCAACGATGCCTGCGCGTAGCGGATTGGCGACGATATACCTTGCGGTTTGGCGAATATCGTCCTCGCGGCGCAGCGCATGGTCATAGAAACCTCGCTGCCATATCGCCCCGCTGCGGCCCAGCTTTTTGTTCAAAGCACGGGCAGCGCTTCCCTTGAAGCGCTTGATCACGGCACTGAGTTCATTGTTTTCCGTCAGCTGCAATAGCCAGTGCAGGTGATCTGGCATGAGTACCCACGCCATCGAGTGCAGCATTTTCTCGTCATGCATTTTTCGCATTTGGCCAATCACGAGCCTGGAATATTCAAGTGATTCGAACCAGGGACGGCGTTGGTCTGTACAAATGGTGATGTGATAGATCTGGCCTGGCAGGGAGACGCGGCCCTTGAGTAGGTCGTTTCTCGGCATGAGATATTCTGACTTGTTGGGGCGATTTCAATCGCCTTGCCATCGGAGGGTGGGGTGGGATTTTAGCATATTGGGTTTTACTGATTTACCTTGGTGCTAGGCGAATGAATTCGCCCCTACGGCCTTGGGGCTGAGCGGGTGAATTCGGCCCTACTGGGCTAGGGCGGCTTCTTCCAGGGACAGGAAAACGCCATAGGCATTGCGCCGGTGGGTGGCGTCGAAGGCGGGGAGCTTTTCGAACCGCGACCAGTCGGCTTGGTCGTAGGCTTCCTCGAACGTCATCATTTCGTCGACGCCGCGCTGCATGGCATCGCGCACGGTGCGTAGATAGTCGAGTGTCAGTTTGACGGCTTCGCCAGGGTTGCTGGCGGCGGGGCCATGGCCGGGAAGCAGGGCCTTGAGGCCGGTGTTGTCGAGATGCTCCAGGACGTCGAGCCAGTGCGCGGTATTGGCGCTGCCGGTAAAAGGTACGCGCCCTTCAAAGATCAGATCACCCGATATCAATACAGCGTCGTTTTTCACCAGCACGGCCAGGTCACCGTCGGAATGCGCTGCGCCGAGATAGAGGATATCGAGTTCGACATCGCCAACTTGCATGGTAGTGTTTTTGTCGATCACGGTGTCGGGCATGACAATATGCGTATTCTCATCGACCCAGGGTGCCAACGATATTCGCCGCTCCTCCAAACGCTGCTCGGCGATCGGCGCTTCGACGTATTCATGATAGCCAGCCGGGGCGATCACCTCGGCACCCTCTGCCTTGAACAGCTGCAAGCCGTAGATATGGTCAGCATGGTAGTGGGTGACAATGACTTTGACGATGGGCTTGTCGGTGACCTCACGAATGCGCTGAAGGAACTTTTTCGCCAGTGCCGGTGAACCCAGCGCATCGACGATGACAACACCCTCATTGGTCACAATTGCCGCGGCATTGGAGATGAATCCCGCATTATCGGTGGCAATGCCCGCCACGCCCTGCACGTAGTAAACGTGATCACTGAGTTTTTGCAACGGCATCTCCACCGGCACCGAAGGAACGTCCGATGTATTGCTCGCCATGGCGCTCGACACCACGTCCCGTGCAGCCCCTGCCGATAAATACAGGCCCGAAATCAGCGCCAACACCAGCAACCCCAACAAAATAATTCTCATCGCATGTCTTCCACATAGCCCCGTAACTGCTCAGATTGCCCCCGTTTTGCGTCAAATCAAGGCGGAAGCGCGCAGTTTACAAGTGTAAATGAGCACTTCCAACGCAGAGTTGGCGCAAATAAGGGGGTAAGCTGAGCAGTTACAACATCGTCAAACACCTCTTGCGGCAGTATAGATCCGGCTTGCGCCGGTCACCAGCGCCAATACGATACTGCCAATGATCACACCAGCGATGCCGTTGATGACGGTGGGCGTGAAAAATGCCAATACCGAGCCACCCGGCCAATGGCCCACCACCTCGGCGATATGCTCTATCCATTCGTGGCCCCAGTGCAGGCCGTGAAGAATAATGCCACCGCCGACGAGAAACATGGCGATGGTGCCGACAATGGAAAGTGTACGCATCAAGAACGGGGCTGCGCGCAACAACATTTGCCCCAGCCAACGCTGAAACTTGAGCCATGAACCATCACCCGATTTCAGACTCAGATGCAACCCGGCATCATCAATCTTGACGATCCCGGCAACCAGGCCATAGACCACCACGGTGATCACGACAGCAACGATCGAGAGCACGGACAGCTTGGTCAGAAACGGTTCATTGGCAACCGTTCCCAGCGTGATGACGATAATCTCCGCTGAGAGGATGAAATCTGTGCGAATGGCCCCTTTGATCTTTTCCTTTTCATACTCGACCAGATCGACTTTTTGCTCTGTCGCCACCTTCAACAGCTCGGCATGATCCTGCTTGACCTGGTCGCGGTGAACCAGGCTGTGCCAGATTTTCTCGAAGCCCTCGAAACAGAGGTAGGCACCACCAATCATCAGCATCGGCATGATCAGCCATGGCGCAAATGCGCTGATGATGAGCGCCAGCGGTACCAGAATGGCTTTGTTGATGAACGACCCTTTGGTAACAGCCCAGACGACGGGCAGTTCCCGCTCAGCGCGAATGCCCGAAACCTGTTCAGCATTCAGCGCCAGATCATCACCCAGCAGTCCAGAGGTTTTCTTGGCGACGACCTTGGTGAAGGTTGCGACATCATCCAGCAATGTGGTGATGTCGTCGAACAGCGCTAGCAGATTGGCTACAGCCATGAATCGTAAACTCCCGTCAAAACAGAACCCGAAAAGGTGATCACGGATTCTACCCTATCAAAAAGCTGCTTGCGCCTGCGTTTCCTCGGGATCGAGCCGCTCCATCAGGTAACAGAGGCAATCCTGGCGAATAATCTTTGTGTCCAGTGTCAGCATCGAGGGCATGACGGGCTCGGTCAGCACGATCTCATCGTTGACCACGGCAAAATATTCGGCACTGACATCTCGTCCGTTTTCATCCCAGGCCTGCAGCATGGCGCCACTGCCCGGGCGGATTGTTGCCAACGCGCTACCAATCGGCAATTCGGAAAAATTCAGGCTATCGAGATCACGACTGAACACGATATCGGCGGCGTCATCACCGAAACCGATGGTGGCATCCTCGGGCACCGTTACGCGTGCAACGGTGTGAAAGATATCGATTTCATGCGCTGGCAGCGGTGTATCCGGAATGTCATCCAGGTGCAGCACGGTATCGAGAAAATCGAACGCATGCTCGACACCGTGGGGCAGATGCGGCTTGCCACATTCCACCGTAATCGACGGACAGAGTTGCGCCATTGCCATCGATTGCACGCCTTTTGGCGTCTGAAAGAAAACCACGATATGCGAAAACAGCACTGCCAAATGCTGGAAACGATGATCTAGGTAGTTGATGCAACCGTAGTGCGGATTTTTTCCGGTATTGTTGTGCATGTCGATACTGGCAAATGGCTGCCTCGCAGCCATGCTGTCCACCACCTGCTGCATCAGCCGGGTTTCATCGCATTCCGGAATGTCCGTGCCGGGCCAGACACGATTATAGTCGGGTTGGCCATCGAGCCTGCGCATGCCTTTTTTTGCCGCCTCGATATTGCCGAAGAAAATACTCAGCGAGCGTGGCAACTCCCGCCCCTGATATTTTTTCAGTAATTTCTGTACAGCAATAAATCCCGTATCTTCATTGCCATGCAATAACACGCTGATAAAGAGCGGACGCTTGTTTCTACCTTCCAGGTGCAGCAGCGTCGGCTCCGGCATGCATTTGTAGATATTCGCAACATCGTCGAGCTCCAGCAGGCCATCAGGAATGCTGTCGATCTGTTTCAATAGCGTCATTTCTGTTGATTTCCCCCAGAGGTGTACTGGAAGTCCTGTCATCTGAAAAAGATGGTAATCGCGGGTAAGCTCGGCCATTGATCTGCCGTGACGGGAAACCTGATCGATCTGCCACTGCGCGCCGGTCTGCCCTGAGCGCACGCGTGCCCCGAAAATACCGAGATAGTCGTCTGCATCCTGTTTCTCGACCCCCAGAATATCCAGCCCATCCGCAGCCAGCGATAGCAATTCCTCATCGATCAGCGTACGTGCTGCAACGCGCCGTCCATTCCAGTCCAGCGTCGCGCCCAACCCTTCTCGGGCTGCGCGGTAAAAATTCTCCCTTGCCGTGGCAAACGGCATTCTGCGCCCCTGCTGCGTCAGCGCGGCAGTGAGGCCGTAATAGAAAGCTGCATTGGCCATCATATCCTTGATCGTCGGCCCCGCCGGCAACACACGTTGCTCGATACGAAAATGCGGACAACCCGCCGAGTCATAGCCGATCAACGGCCGATTCCAGCGCCAGACCACGCCATTGTGCAGGCGAAGATGACTATAGCGTCCCGTCGGTTCATCCATCAGCTCCGGCAGCAGCACCGGGTATCGCTCAAGGTTTTCGTCGAAGCAATCGACAATCGAGGCCTCCGCGTAGCCACTACCAAAACTGACGCGCTGCGGCCCCACCCCCGTATCGACCGATTGCTCAAACACCGAAATGCGGCTCTCCTGCCACAACTGGCGCCCAAACAGAAACGGTGAATTGACTGCGCCGGCAAGCAGCGGCGCAGAGGCGATGATCGATGCATTGTAATAATGATGCGCACGCGCGGCGGGCACTTGCAAATGAAGCTGCAGCGAGGTCGTCGCCGACTCCAGCATCACGGTGTGATCACTGATATGAACGTGATCAACACCTTCGATGTCGAGTTCGATCGGCGCATTCCGTCTGGCCTTGGCAATCTCCTCGTTCAGTGCCGCATAGCGCTTCATGCCGGACATGTTTTCCAGGCTACAGTCATCCGGCTGCAATGTGGGCAGTATGCCGGTCAGCAAGAGCTTCGCACCGACCTGATCAGCGGCACGATTGGCCGCGTCGTAGAGTTTCTGCAGGCGCTGCTCGAAATGGCTGAACACATCGCCCGTGAGCGGCAGCGGATCAACATTCAGCTCGATATTGAAACGTGCCAGCTCGGGCGTCGCCAACGGGCTGTTCAGCTTGTCGAGAAATGCCTGGTTCAACGGCGCAGGCCGATAGTGCTCATCGACCAGCCAGCCTTCGATCTCGAACCCCGCCACCAGCGCATCATTGGCAAAAGCGCCGGCGGCAAATTGCTCACGCAGCAATTGCGTCTCATCTCTGAGCCGTTGCAGAAACTGCTCGCGCTCCTGCTCGGTAAAATGTTCGTGCGTGATTTCCTGACCCATGCCTGCTCAATTCCCGCTCATTACTACTTTCATGGTGCGCGGCATGCTACCGGCAGACCATGACTTTGCTCATCTCCCGCAACCATTGTGCGCGCTACACTGCCAACATCCCCTCAATCCGGA
>JALSHZ010000038.1 GCA_026981985.1 Gammaproteobacteria bacterium
CACTTTTCGGGGTCACTTTTCGGGGTCACTTTTCGGGGTCACTTTTCGGGGTCACTTTTCGGGGTCACTTTTCGGGGTCACTTTTCGGGGTCAGGTCTTGAATGAAGGTACTGGCGGTCGATCTTCCCTTACCCTCTCATGGCTTCCAGAATGCGAACATGAAGAATCGTTGTCTACCCATTCCCGTTGGCGAGTGCCGAGATGGTCTTTGTCGCTCCGGTGGCATGGTTCGTTCAATAACCGACCTATCCATCTATAAGAAAAAATAATATCTATATCAATACGGTTTATTTACAACGGCTTATTCTTGACTAGAATAGTATGAAATAGCGGTGAAGATCCGTTCACCAGTAATCAGACGGGTTGTCGCAAACCACGTGTTTTTCGGCGACCGTCAATCGGAGGTATGAATATGAACACTTTAATTCCAAACTTTAACCCCAGCGGGGTGGTGACCATCAACCGCGTTATTCTGAAACCAGAGTACACAGTTGATGATTTGCAGGAGCGCGTCGCGCTGTTGTGTGAAAACGTCAAGACCTATCATTCCGATACGGGTTTTGTCGGTGGTTTTGTCGCGCTTAACAGCGGTGAGATTTCGAATGAAGGCTCAACCGCTGGACGTGCGGTAGAAACCGAGCTGAAGGACCGTGAGGCGCTCATTGTCACTTTCTGGAACTCGTTTGAGGAGCATGAAGCTTCGCATAAGAGTGAGACTTTCCAGCCATTGTTCAAGGATGTGCTGGCGCTTTGTGAAAACGGAAATGAAGAGGTTGCTTACACGATGCTGTGGCAGGGACGCGCTTACAGCCCTGAAGAGGCACGCAAGGCGCGTGAGATGAAGGAGAAGTATCAGGTTCACGCTGCCTAGGCAGTAAGTGTCGATCAGTTGGCCGAGCTCTCATCCCTTGCGGCTTTGGCGGGGATGTTTGCTTGGCCTGGGTTTTGTTATCTCAAGGACGACCAGGGAGTTAACAAGCGCTTGAGCTAGCAGTGCACCCCCCTGGAATTCCCTCTCAGCCCGGTTTTGCGAAAGTGGGAAGTGCTTGGGGGCGTCAGCCATTGGCGGAATCACTTTTCTCGACGTTGATCTGAATAAATCGCTGCGGCAGTTCCACCCATTCGTAAGCTTCTTCTTGCTGCGCGGTGGAGCAGTTCGAGGCGCAGCCGCCACAGGCTGCGGTTGAGCATTTTCGCACCCGCCCTTTTTCAATCCATTTATCCAGCATGCCGCGGATGGCTTCGGGGTCAGCGTCGAAGTGTAGCGCGAGATCGCGCAGCGATACGTGTTGGCGTTGCTGCATGTAGGCCTTGATATCGAGCAGCATTAGCCGCGCCCGAATGCCGGCTGCGCCGTAGTGGTGGGCTTACGGCCGGCCCACTTTCTCAGCGCCATGATGCTGGCGATTGCGACAATGGAAAGCCCGATGATCCAGGCGGCGGAACTGCCCGGGTGACGCGTAAACGTGGCGATCTGGTAAAACAGTGTGGCGGTGGTGTAGGCCACACCGGTGGTCCAGGTGGCAACAAATGCAGCCCAGGGCGCGCCAGCTTCACGCACGATGGCGCCGATGGTGGCAGCACAGGGAAAGTACATGAGAATGAACAGCAAGTACGCAAAGGCACCGATCTTGCCGTCGAAGCGCTGGTGCATGGCACCGAATACCCCGCTTTCGACCCCCAGCTCCTCGGCTGTTGCGTCAGTAGACTGGGCGTATTCGACATTCAGCCCGAGCGGATCAAGCAGGGCGTCGCCGACGGCGGAGAGGTTTGCCGGCACGGTGGCGGCGGCCGTGGTGATAGCGCTCCAGAGATCGAAGGGCTGTTCATCGGCAACTTGTTCGTCAGCGCTCAACGACGTGTACAGCGAGTTCAATGCCCCCACGACGACCTCCTTCGCCATGATGCCGGTGAAGATACCAACGGTGGCCGGCCAGTTGTCTTCGCTGATGCCCATTGGCGCGAACGCGGGCGTGACGGCCTGGCTGACAGCGCTAAGGATCGACTGGTCGGTGCCTTCGTTGCCAAAGCTGCCATCCTTGCCGATGGAGTTGAGTACGTTGATGATAACCACCATGATGATGATAACCTTGCCGGCGTCTTTCAGGAACAGCTTGACGCGATCCCAGGTGCGTAGCAGCACGCCTTTTACGGCAGGCGCATGGTAGGGCGGCAGCTCCATCATGAAGCCGGTGCTCTGTCCGGGTAGCAACGTGCGCTTCATGATCAGGCCGGTGCCGATGGCGGCGAGAATGCCGATCAGGTAGAGGCCAAACACGAGGTTCTGCCCGTTGTTGGGGAAGAAGGCAGCAGCGAACAGCGCATAAACCGGGAGCCGGGCGCCGCAGGACATAAACGGGTTCATCAAAATGGTGAGCTTGCGTTCACGCTCGTTTTCCAGCGTGCGCGTGGCCATGATGGCGGGCACATTGCAGCCGAACCCGACGATCAGCGGCACGAATGCCTTGCCGGGTAGACCAATGGCGCGCATGGCGCGATCCATGACAAACGCGGCGCGCGCCATGTAGCCGGAGTCCTCGACCACCGAGAGAAACAGATAGAGCGCGGTGATAATGGGAATGAAGGTGGCCACCACCTGCAAGCCACCGCCAATACCGTTGGCCAGTAACACCACCAGCCATTGCGGTGCGCCCAGGCTGGTGAGCAATTCACCGAAGCCATCAACGAACAGCGCGGCACCCATGCCGTCGAAGAAGTCAATGAACGCACCACCGAAATTGATGGCGAACATGAACATCAGATACATGACCGCCATGAAGATCGGAATGCCGAGCCAGCGGCTGAGTACGGCGCGGTCGATACGGTCGGTCAGGGTCTTGTCGAGCTTGCCGCGCTCCTTGATGACCGCGCGGGCAAGCGCATGGGCGTGGCTGAAGCGGCTGCTGGCGATGTGAATGTCGGTATCTTCACCGGAGCGGTCGCGGATAATCTTCTGCCACCGTTTCACCTTGTTGCGAAGATGGTCATCGGCCTGTTGTAGCAAGCTGTCGTTGCCTTCGAGCAGTTTCAGCGCCAGCCAGTGCTTGACGCAGTGTTGGCGGTCGCAGTCGATGTCGTTGATCAGGTCACTGATGGCCTGCTCGACAACCTCCTCGTGCGCCAGCCGGTAGCCGGTGGCACGTTCGCCTGCCACGACCTGTACGAGTGCCTGCTTTAGCGCTTCCAGCCCCTTTTCCTTCGTTGCGACGACAGGAACGACGGGGCAGCCAAGCTGTTGCGAGAGCTTGTCGATATCGATCTTGATGCCGCGGCGTTGGGCAATGTCCATCATATTGAGCGCAACCACCATCGGCACATCCATCTCCAGCATCTGGACCGTAAGGTAGAGATTGCGTTCAAGATTGGTGGCATCGATGACATTGATGATGACATCGGCTTCGTGCGAGAGCAGGTAGTCGCTGGTGACTTTTTCATCCAGGGAGCTGGCATCGAGAGAGTAGATACCAGGCAAGTCGATAACGGTAACGTCATGTTCACCGAGCCGGAACGTGCCCATCTTGCGTTCGACGGTGACACCGGGCCAGTTACCGGTTTTTTGACGAATGCCTGTCAGTGCATTGAACAGCGCCGACTTGCCGCTGTTGGGGTTGCCCGCCAGTGCAATCTGCAGCGAGCCAGGGGCAGCTGCATTGTCGGTGGCACAATCGTGACAGGATTTGCCCATGGTCAGTGACTGCAGGATGCCAATGGCACCACGAAGATCCGGTTAGCGATTCCCGCGCCGAGCGCAATCCGGTTGCCGTTGAGCCCAACGACCACGCTCTTGCCGCGGTGGTGCAGAATTTCGACCTCGCTGCCCTTGGTGATGCCCAGGCTCATCAGCCGCTGAATCATGGCGCGGCCGCCGTCGATGCGCGCAACGCAGCCACAGGCACCGTTGTCGAGGTCGACGACCGGAATGCCTTCATGCTGGTCGAGTGCGGCTGTCATGGGTTCAGCCATGGCGGATTGTCGGGCAAAAGTGAGCATCTGCTTTCCTGGTTGTTTGAATGCAAACAATACTCACTCTCATTCGCAGATGTCAAGCGATGGATTGTCGAGATGTTCACTCGTCCTCAAACTCCCCGTAGAGAATCAGGGTGTGGCTGGTCATTTTGAAGCCATGCTCCTTGGCAATCGCGCGCTGACGCTCTTCGATGATGTCGTCATAGAATTCAACTACCTTGCCGCTTTTTACCGATACCATATGATCGTGGTGACCTTCCCCCGCCAGCTCGAATACCGCTTGCCCGCCCTCGAAATGGTGGCGTTTGACGAGCCCGGCGGTCTCAAACTGTGTAAGCACGCGATAGACGGTGGCCAGACCGATTTCCTCCCCCGATTCGAGCAGTGCCTTGTAGACATCTTCGGCGGTATGATGATTCTCCTCGGCGTTTTCCAGAATTTCCAGAATTTTCATGCGCGGCAGGGTAACCTTCAGACCGGCTTTTCTGAGATCTTGATTGTTCATGCAACGTTCCTGAGTAATGCCTGCCAATAATGGCAAGGTATATGATAACCGTTCTCACTACTATATGCGTATATGGATAGACCTCAAACACTGCCTAGGTTTCACGGCGTGATGCGGTGGGTGTTGCACCCGGTTGCCATCATCTTCCTGCTGTCCACTTCCCAGCTCTCCGCCGCCCCGGCAGACGAGCGGGTATGCGGTCTCGACCGTGCCGGGTATCTGCTACTGGACAGCGCCGGAGAAACGCTCGATGCCTGCCACGCCGATACGCCGCTGGTTCCCGCCTCCACCATCAAGATCCTTACCGCCTGGCTGGCGATCAAGCACTGGGGTGCTGATTTTCGCTTTTCCACCGATTTTTACCTTGATGAAGATCAGTTGCTTTGGGTTCATGGTCTGGGGGATCCGATGCTCGTCTCGGAGGAACTGGCGTTGATTGCGCAGGGGCTCAAAGCGGTGAGTTTGAGCGCAGTAAGCGGCGTTGGCATCGATACCAGTTACTATGCGAACGACATCGACATTCCAGGTCGCGCCAGAACTGACAACCCCTACGATGCGCCGGCCGCGGCGCTGGCGGTGAACTTCAACACCGTCAATCTGCGTCGCAAGCACGGCAAACTGCAATCGGCTGAAGCGCAGACACCGCTGACGCAGACCGCACGAAAACTGGGGCGATGGGTCGATGGCAAGGCGCAGCGCATCAATCTTCGTAATGCACAAGACAGTGGCACCTATTTCGCCGAGATACTGCGTCGAAAGCTGATGGATGCCGGTATCACAGTGGATGCGCGAATACGGCGGGGCTCTGTCCCCGAGACAGCGAAGCTCATCTATCGGCATGAGAATTCGCGACAGTTGCCGGATGTACTCAAGGCGATGTTGCAATATTCCACCAACTTTATCGCCAACCAGCTGTTCTTGAATCTTGGCGCCGAGGCTTATGGCGCACCTGCAACAATGGAAAAAGCGATACGCCATGCGCAGCGAGAGATTGCAGAGACATTTGGCTGGCAGGATTTCCGCATTGTCGAAGGGTCGGGTTTGTCGCGCGACAATCGCCTGACTGCGCGTCAGCTCACTGAACTGTTGCAAGCATTCCAGCCGTGGAAAGAGCTGCTACCCAAACGCGGCGGTGTTTATGCCAAGACAGGAACGCTCAACGGCATCCGAACCCTGGCGGGCTATCTTGGCCCCGGCGACGGCGGCCGACCATTCGCCATCCTGATCAACCGCCCCGCACCCAGAAACCTACGCTACGATCTCGTCAAACAGTGGAAAATCCAGCGTCCAAAGTGACGCTCACTGCGACCACCGGCCGCATTGTGCGGCAAAGCACCCACACCCATTAGCGTCACCGCCGTGCTTCCACGGCCGTGCTTCCACTTTGACACGCCCACCGTTTGTCGCTAAATTCGCGCCTTCCATTGCTCAGGTGCGCCTTCACGGCGTTAAACGGGAAGCCAGTGAGAGTCTGGCGCTGCCCCCGCAACGGTAAGCAAGCGTACTTCATGCACGGTTGTGGGTTCCACACCCACCAAGCCACTGTGATCCTTCACGGGAAGGCGCATGAAGCGGGTATACCCCGACTTGCGAGCCCGGATACCGGCCTGCTGTACAACCCCGAAGGAACGGCATGCGGGTGGCATGCGGGAACCGGATCATGTTGCTGAACACTTGTTTCAATTCTTCGCTGCGGCTTCAAACCGCCGCCTTTCTGACGAGATCGAGTAGCCCCGCTGTTGGCGCGGCCTGATGTGTCTTGACCGGCTACCTCCGCTCTTTTTTGCCGCTGTTCGGTGCGGCATGGTGCCATTTGCTGTAAGCGTGGCGGCCAGCCTGGCGGCGGCTGACTCATCTGAGCTCGATGCGGTGCTGGTGGAAGGTGACGGCAGCGATGCGCAGATTGGCGATGTCGTGTTGTCAGAGACCACCGGTGCGGCGTCGGTCGTCCAGGGCGAAGCCTTGCAGCGCGCCGGGGCAAGCTTGCCCAAGCTACTGGCCCATGAAACCGGCCTGCAAATCAGGGAGTCCGGCGGCCTGGGCGGGTTTTCCAGCGCAACCCTGCGGGGCGCATCGAGCGAACAGGTTCTGATCTACCTTGATGGGTTGTTGTTGAATGCTTCTGCCGGCGGGGGAGTCAACCTGTCGAATATTGACTTGCTGCAAGTCGAAGCGGTGGAAATCTATCGTGGCGTGACGCCGGTGCAACTGCATCAGGCCTCCCTGGGTGGTGCCATCAATCTGCGCACCCGCCGGCCCGGACGTGACCCCTCAATGCGCTGGCTGATCGGGGCTGGCAGTTTTGGTACTCGTCAAGCGGAACTGCTGGCCGATGGTCGCCGTGGCCAGTGGGATGGCCTGGTCTCTTTAAGCTGGCAGCAAAGCGACAACGATTTTCCTTTTCGCAATGATAATGGAACCCGCCTCAACGCCGCCGACGACTTTGACAATCACCGCAACAATAGTGCGGTTGAGCAAAGCTCCCTGTTGCTCAAATTGGGTCACCGCAGTGAGCTGATTCGGGATGACGCCAGTCTACAGTGGTTCGACAAGCAACAGCAGATTCCAGACTGGAAAAACGCCCCTCACAATCGTGCATCACTGGCGACGCAGATAGGCCGTATGCAACTGAACCGGCGTATTGAAGCGTTGTTCGATTCGGCATGGAACACACGCTTGAATCTCGATCTCTCCCGCAACCGCGAAACCTATGACGATCGCGCTGGCACAATCGGGCTAGGCAAGCAATATAGCCGCTGGCGTACTGATCTGACAGCCGTAGGAAATTACTGGGAGCATGTTGGAGAGAGCAGAACTTTTGCCGCCACGATCAATTTTTCTGACGAACGCTATGATGCTATCGACCTGCGCGGCACCGATCCCGCCAGCCGTGCCAAGCGGAGGCTGGTGACAGCCACAGTTCAGGAAAGTCTTTTTTTTCATGATGACCGATTGCTGCTCACACCGGAACTCCGCTATCAGCGCTTGCAGGATGACTTTTCAGTCAGCGGCAGCGGTTTCAGCAGTGAGTTGCTTGAGCAACATAACAGCGACCACCAAATCTCGCCTCGACTAGGGGCGAAGTGGCATGTAAACGAAAAGATATCCATTGCGGCAAATATCGGAAAATATCAGCGGATACCGTCGTTTTTCGAATTGTTCGGCGATCGAGGTCTTTTTGTCGGCAATCCCTCATTGAAACCCGAGCGCGGTATAAATACCGATCTTCTGTTCGAATGGCGTGCCACCAATATTACCGAGCGCGTGGAAGCACTGTCGCTCAACCTGGGGTTCTTCTATAGCGATGTCAGTGACGCCATTGGCCGGGTTTACGATGCTCGCGGCATAGGCAAATCGATCAACATCCAGGGTGCGCTAATCCGTGGTGTCGAATGGGCGCTTGTGGCGAAATTCGCTAATAAATTGGCACTGCATTTTCGGGGTACTGCCCAGGATGCAGAAAACCGCAATGTTTTTCCCGCATTTCGGGGGAAGAAATTACCCGGTCAGGCAGCGCTCACCACTTCGTTATTGCTGGAATATCCCCTCTCCCGCGGACGGATTTACTATCAATATCTGGGTAAGTTCGATCGCTGGTATGACACCGCGAACCTGTTGCCCGCAGAAGATCAGACGACGCATGACATCGGTCTGGACTGGAATTTCAAACAGGTCAAGGTTGCCGCCGAATTGCGCAACCTCAATGATGACAGTTACGAGGACTTCAATGGCTTCCCAAAACCGGGGCGCTCTTTTTTTATTTCTATAACCTACACTGGAGGTACAAATCGTGGAACCTGATATGCGGAAAAATCTAGCGGCTGTCTGTTTTGGCAGTGTGTTCTTGGTGGCGCTCAATGGTTGTCAGCTCACCCGCGGTGGTGGCACCGATGATACCAATACCACCGATACTACGCCGAAGGGCCAGAAAGCGGTCGTGGCGACGATCGCACCAGATTTCAGTTCTGGCGCACATGCGGTTTTTTCCGCGGAAGTGCCTTACGAGGGCACCACACAACTCAGCCCAACGATTTCCGACATCACGGTGCGTTGCAGCGGCGAATATTTCTACCGTATCGAACGGTTCCAGGGAGAGAACATTGCCCGTTTCCATATAGCCCAACCGGATACCGCGATCTACCAATATTCCACCAAAGCCAGTGATGGTACCGAGACTGCCAGCAGCAACCCGCATGACCTGCTTGTCATATCTCCAACCAAAGCCTATCTGCTGCGCTATGGCAGCCCCAAACTATGGATTGTCAATCCGTCGGCGGAAACGGAGGCCGACTTCAAGATCGGTGAAATTGATCTTGGTGCATACAGCATCGGCAGCGCTCCAAATATGGATAAGGGGATTGTTGTCGATGGAAAAGCCTATATTACCTTGCAGCGCCTCGATGAGACTTTTGCACCGCAAGACGCCTATGTCGTGGTAATCGATACCGAAACGGATACCGAAATGGATACCCAACCGGCAGCTGACGGACTCAAGGGCATTCTACTGCCGGTGAAAAATCCCGGCGACATCGAATACAGTCAGGACGATGGGCTGATTTACGTACAGGGGATTGGACGTTACGGCAATTCTTTTTCCGGTCAGGATCCGGAGTACGCCGGTGGCATCGTCTCCATCAATCCGAAAGACAATAATAGGGTAACGCTGGTGCTCGATGATGGCGATGCTGATAACCATCCGTTTGGGCTGATCACCGGTATGGAGATCACCTCGGCCACCAAAGGCTACATTATTGGCTATAAAGGATTTACCGATAATGCACTTTACAGTTTCAACCCTGCTACAGGGCAGGTTGATGCCGATGCGGCTGGAGAGCCCGTCGTGGTTGCAGGTATCTCCGGTATCGGCATTGGGGGACTTGGCGTCGACACTGACGGGAAGCTGTGGATCAGCATGGCGGATGCGACCGACCCCGGAATTAAAGTCATCAAAGCGAGTGACGGAAGCGTTATCGAGGAACGTATATCTACGGTACTGAATCCAAGCACCATCACATTTTGTGATGCACCGTAGCTGAAACGCAATTGAGTCGCGCTGGATGCGCGACTCACCATCAAAAAGGGACGATCATGAGGAACAATCGCGCAGTTTCGATACCGGACGCGGATATCTACGGTCAATGGCGTTGGGCTGTCGCCCTGCTGTTGGGCATACTGATGATCATCACCCGTTATCAGCATTTTGGTTCAGCGCTGCTGCTTCCTGATGCCTCGTGGCCAATATTCATCGCAGCCGGGTTCTACCTTCACCAGAGCCGGTGGCTGGCGCTGTTTCTGGCGCTGGCCGCTGCCATCGACTACTTCGCGATTACGCAAGGGGGTGCGGAAGCTTACTGCATCTCTCCCGCCTATACGTTTCTTGTTCCGGCCTACGCGAGTTTGTGGTGGGGTGGGCGTTGGTTTGCAGCGCAATATCGCGGCAGTGTGAAAGACATTTTTCTGCTGGCATGGGTTATTGTCGTCTCAACCAGTGTCTGCTTTGTGATTTCCAATGGCGCGTACCACTGGCTTTCTGGCCAGTACGACAACACCACTATTGCGAATTATTGGCGGGAGACGTTCAAGTACTATCCCCGCTTTTTGAGAGCGACCGCACTTTATGCCTCGGTTTTTGCCGCGGCCCATGCAATCATCGTCATACTGCGCGACATATATGGCGGAGACTGGAACAGAGGGATTGAATGACTGACAAAATGAATTCGAAACACCGCGATCGTATGAAGCGGCAAAAAGCAGTGGTCGATGCTGGTATTGAAAAAGCGACGGAAGAACGTGGCATCGTCATCGTACTCACCGGCAACGGCAAGGGAAAAAGCAGCTCCGGCTTCGGCATGGTTGCACGGGCGCTTGGACATGGCATGAAAGTCGCCGTGGTGCAGTTCATCAAAGGCAGTTTTTCCACCGGCGAAGAGGCTTTTTTCCGACGCTTCCCCGGCGAGGTGGAATATCATGTCATGGGTGAAGGGTTTACATGGGAAACGCAGGATAAATCACGGGACATCGCAACCGCGCGTAAAGCCTGGGAGCTGGTGCTCGGTTTCCTCCAGGACGCGGGCATCGACCTGATCTTGCTAGATGAACTGAACATCGTCACCAAACTGGGCTATCTGCCAATCGAAGAAGTCATCGAAGCCTTGAAAACCCGCCCACCAATGCAGCACGTCATCATTACCGGTCGCGGTGCCGACAAAACGCTGATCGACTACGCCGACACCGTTACCGAAATGCGTGACATCAAACATGCCTATCGCGCCGGCATCAAGGCGCAGAAAGGGGTGGAGCTTTGATTGGTTTTTTACAGTAGCGCTAGCACCGGCCGCTATATCCTCTGGCCAGACAGTCAGGAGCTTCTCCATTGAACCTGATCATCGATCACCCGATTCCCACCAACGTCATCACGGGTTTTCTTGGTGCCGGTAAAACCACGGCGATCCAGGCGTTGCTGCGTGATAAGCCGACGACGGAACGCTGGGCCGTGCTTGTCAACGAATTCGGTGACGTTGGTATCGATGCCGGGTTGCTGGCAGGCGCTGGCGAGGGCGAGGTGTTCATTCGTGAGGTGCCGGGCGGCTGCATGTGCTGTGCTGCGGGATTGCCGATGCAGGTGGCGCTGAATCAACTCATCAGTGCGGCGAAGCCTGCACGTTTGTTGATCGAACCAACCGGCCTCGGGCATCCGAAGGAGGTGGTGAAGGTGCTGCAGCAGCCGGAATATCGGGCTGTGCTCGACCTGCGCGCGGTGATTACTTTGGTGGATGCGCGCAAGATCGTCGATCCACGCTATGCCGGTCATGACACCTTTCGCCAGCAGCTGGAAGTAGCTGACTGTATTGTCGCCAACAAGCAGGATCTCTACGAGGCAGAGGAGGTCGAGGGCTTGCGCGTCTTCCTCGATGACATGGGTCTGGGCGAAACGCCGCTGCATGTGGTCAGCCAGGGCGCAGTGAAGCCGGAATGGCTTGCGGCGGCACATCCCCGCAGTGATGTGGAGGCCGAAGCGGCTGCCTGCATGGCGATCCTGGAGGGCGGTGTACATGCCGTGGATGAGTCACTGCCTGCGGAGGGTTTTCGCTGCACAACCCGGGAGCAGGAAGGATTCTTCAGTGTCGGTTGGATCTTCGGCAAGGATTTTGTCTTCGATCACGAGCGGCTATATCTGCTGCTGTCGGGTGTTGACGCAGAACGGATCAAGGCGGTTGTTCTGACCAATCGGGGTGTCGTCGGCTTCAATATGGCAGATGGAGTGCTGACCAGCCTGCCGCTGGCGCAAGCCGATGACAGCCGAGTCGAACTGATCACCCGCCACAAACCGGATTGCGTGCAGCTTGAGCGCCAGCTCCTCGATTGCGTGGTGGATTCGTAGTGAAACAGTTGATTCTCGGTGGCGCCCGCTCGGGCAAGAGTGCATTCGCCGAACAGTTGGCGACTGAAACCTGTCTACCCGTCACCTATATAGCGACCGCGACGGCGCAAGACGCGGAGATGGCCTCGCGTATTCAGCACCATCACGAGCGCCGGCCCGAGCAGTGGGTCACGCTGGAGTCGCCACTGCATCTGGCCACAGCCATCGAATCGCAGATAGCGGCGGGGCGTTGTTTGCTGGTCGATTGCCTGACGATGTGGTTGACGAACTGGCTGATGGAAGATGATGCGCTGGGATGGGTGGCGGAGAAAACGCGTTTCCTCGATGTGCTTTCAGCGTTGCCGAGCGAGATCATTCTGGTCAGCAATGAAACCGGTTCGGGCGTTGTGCCGTTGGGTGAACTGTCACGCCGCTTCGTCGATGAGGCGGGATGGCTGCATCAGGCAGTAGCGCGTCATAGCGATCGAGTGATTCACATGATCGCGGGCCTGCCGCAGCTGCTGAAAGGGGAGCCATTGTGAGCGTGACATGGGTAGATGAGCCGCTGCGGGCGCCGGATAGCGGGGCTGAAGCCGCTGCGGAACAGCGGCAGGATAAGCTGACGAAACCACCGGGTGCATTGGGTCGGCTCGAAGCACTGGCTGTCCAGTTAGCCGGCTTGCAAGGTCGCCAACGACCACGAATAGAGAACGTTCGCATCTGTGTGTTTGCCGGAGATCATGGTGTCGCTGCGCGTGGCGTTTCCGCTTTTCCGGCAGAGGTGACGACCGAGATGGTGCGCAATTTCGCCCGTGGTGGCGCAGCGATCAGCGTGCTGGCCCGCCATCATGTTGCCGACCTCATGGTCGTCAACCTGGGAACACTGGGTGACACCAGCGGCATGGAGGGTGTAACGAATCTGCAACTGGGCCCGGGTACTGCCGATTTCACCATCTCTGCCGCGATGACCCATGACCAGCTTGCGGCGTCGTTGCAAGCCGGCCGCGATGCCGTGCGACAGGCCGACCTCTTTATCGGCGGGGAAATGGGTATTGGCAATACCACGGCTGCAACGGCCATTGCCGCTGCGCTGCTGGGTCAACCTGCCGCCGAGCTGGTTGGGCCGGGCACGGGTCTGAAGCGGGAGGGCGTACAGCGTAAAACCGAGATCATCGAGCAGGGATTGCGCCTGCATTCGCCTGCTACCGATCGCCCCCTCGAAGTACTGCGCTGTCTGGGCGGTTTTGAAATTGCCGCGTTGACGGGCGCCTTGCTGCGTTGCGGCCAGCTCGGCGTCCCGGTACTTGTCGATGGTTTCATCAGCGCCGTTGCAGCGCTGGTGGCAACACGTATCAAGCCAGATTTGAAGCCCTGGCTGATACATTCCCACCGCTCCGCAGAGCCCGGCCACCGTGCTGTTTTGGCGACGCTCGAAGCAGAACCGCTGCTCGATCTCGGCATGAGGCTGGGCGAAGGCAGCGGCGCAGCGGTTGCACTGCCGTTGCTGCAACAAGCCTGCATCTTGCACGACCGGATGGCTACCTTTGCCGAAGCCGCCGTCAGCGAACAAAATCGGCAGGATGCCGATGACCCTGCCCCTGGGACCGCCGGCGTCCCGCCGGCAAAACGGTCGCAAGAATGAATGGTTTTTTCCTGGCGTTGCAATTTCTGACAACGCTGCCCGTTCCGTATGAGGTCCATTTCAATGATCGGGCTCAGGCGGTATCGCTGATTTACTATCCTCTCGTTGGTTTGCTGATTGGCAGCCTGTTGTGGCTGATCACGCTGCTGCCAGGCCATGAGGTATTGAAAGCCGCGTTGCTGGTGGTGTTCTGGGTGGCTGTGACTGGCGCACTTCATCTCGATGGTCTGGCTGACGTGGCCGATGCCTGGGCTGGCGGCCTTGGCGACCGGGATCGAACGCTGGAGATCATGAAAGACCCGGCCAGCGGCCCGATGGGGGTCAGTGCCATTGGCGTCGTGGTGTTGCTGAAGTTTGCTGCGCTACTGGAGCTACTCCAATCGGAAATAATATGGCTGGTGCTGCTGCCCCCGGTGCTTGGGCGTGCGGCCGTGCTCGTCATGCTGTTGACCACGCGCTATGTTCGTGAGGGTGGTATTGCTACGGCCATGGAACGCCACCTGCCTGTCCGGGCGGTACGTGTTGTGCTGTCTCTCGTGGCCGTCTCAATCGTCCTGCTGCCGGGCTATGCGCCTCTTGCTGTGGCTGTGATGCTCGCGCTGCTGCTGACGGGGCTGCGACGGGCGTTTGTGCAGCGCCTGGGTGGCATCACCGGCGATGTGCTGGGTGCCGTGGTAGTAATCACTGAGGTGGCCGTATTGGTGACGCTGGTCTGGTTTGCCACATGACCGGGGGTGCTCATTGGGCCTATAATCAAGCGATATCAACGAACTTCAAAGCGGAGCAGTATTTATGAACCAGACAACCCCGAGACAGGAATTGATTATCGCGCTGCTGCTGCTTGGCCTGATGGTCGCCACTCGCTTTCACCACTTCGGCTCCGTGACCCATCTGCCGGATGCATCGTGGGCCGTCTTTATTGCCGCCGGGTTTTTCCTGCGCCGAATGAGCCTGTTTCTGGTCTTCATGGGCGCGGCCGTACTGATCGACTTTCTGGCCATCACGCAGTTTAGGGTGAGTAGCTTCTGCATCTCCTCGGCCTATGGTTTTCTTGTTCCGGCCTATGGTGTGTTGTGGTTGGGTGGGCGTTGGTTGCGGGCCCATTTCCACAAGGACTGGTCGATGCTCATGTCGCTGGCTGCGATGGTGGTGGTGTCGACCAGTGCCGCCTTCGTGATTTCCAGTGGCAGTTTCTATCTGTTCTCTACGACCACGGCAGAGACGAGCCTAATGGGTTTTGCCGAGCAGTCGATGACGTACTTTCCGTGGTTTCTTCAGGTGACAGCCGCTTATGTCGCCGTCATTGCCGCCATCTATCTGGCGGTGGATGCGCTGATACGAAGCCATCACCTGCCTTCCTCAAGCGGACATGCCTGAGCAAATAGCCCGGATTTCTCACCAGTTCACTACTGCGACCGCCCAATGTGGCACGCTGACTGGCGTTCACTCGGTCGGGCTGCTCAACGTAGCATCGACTACGCCTGCGCGGCCTTCGGTCGTGAACGCCAACCATCACACCACCTTGAACGGTCTCGCTACGCGACCCGATGAGAAATCCGGGCTAGCAGCGGATCGCTTTGTCGATCTGCTGCGCCATGGTGAGGTGGCCGGTGGTTTCCGCCTGCGGGGTGTGACCGATGATCCCTTGAGTGCCGATGGGCATCAGCAGATGCGGCAAGCGCTGGGCACTGAACGGCCCTGGGGCCGGGTACTCAGTTCAGGCTTGCAGCGCTGTGATGCCTTCGCCCATGAGATTGCGACGGAAGCGGATGTTCCACTTGATATCGAGCCGCGTTTTCGCGAGATCGACTTTGGTGACTGGGAAGGAAAAGAGGTCGCCGCGGTGTGGGAAGAGGATCACGAGCGGGCTTCAGCCTTCTGGAACAATCCGTTCGCTATCGCGCCGCCTGGTGGAGAGGATCCGGGGGCGATGAAGCAGCGGGTGCTGGCGGCCTGGGATGCGCTCCTATCGCAACTCGGTGACAGTGACCATTGCCTGGTCGTTACCCATGGTGGCCCGATTCGTCTGATCCTTGGCAGCTTGCTCGACATGCCGGACGCGGCGCTGGTCAGGATTGAGGTGCCGCATGCGAGCCTGACTCGTATTCGTGTTCCGGCAGACGGGTTCCCGCCGTCACTGATAGCTCATCGGTAAGGGTCGCCGTCAGCCCGCGCTTGATAGCGGCTGCTCTTGCTGTTTGCCGCCATTGCCATCGAGAAACCCCGATTCCAGTACATAGTTGTTGAAGTATTCGATCGTGTACGGTTCGGAGCATTTACTCTCGGCAAACCTCAACCCGCTGGCCGCGATCCGATCGCGCAACTCCTCATCCTCGAACAGGCGGATGATCTGGTTTTTCAACCCCTCGGCGTCCTGCGCCGGATATTCCAGCACGTTGTCTTCCGGATAGGCATAACCGTCCATCGCCTGTGAGCGGGTCACAATGGTGGCGCGCTTGAGATAGAACTGCGAGACGATACTGCCGTGGCCGCAGGGAATCGTTTCCGACAACAGCGGCAGCACGAGGAAGCTGGCGTGGGCGGCAATATTCATTGCATCAGTCAATGGAATATTGGAGTAGACGGTAACATTCGGTGGTGGTGTCAATCCTTCGATGCTCTTGGGTGAGGCAACCACGGCCAGTTGCCGCTCCGGGATCATCTCCATGGCTTTGAACAGCGTGGCGTAATCACGCCCTTCACCGCCGATGGCAGCGATATATTCACCTTCGATCAGCGGTGGTGCCGACCAGTCGATAGTGGCGCCGTTGGCACTCCACGGGATCATGCGAAAGCGATCTGGATCAACGCCAAGCAAAGGCGGGTAGGTGCGCGTTTCGATTTCCGAGAACATCACCAGCCGATCGACGTTTTTCATGCCAAAACGCAGCAGCATCTTGCGCCAGCTGCTGTAATCGTCATATTCAGGCATGGTAAAAGCCCAGGCCAGATGCTTGGCTTTGACCCCCAGCAGGCGCATGAAAATACCGGTCCAAATCGCCGTCGGCTCGCCGTGGGTGACCACAAGATCGACATTGCGCGCCTTCCAGGCGGCACGAAAGGCCATCAGGTAACGCGCCAGATAGGGTTTCTGTAGCCGGTTGAGCTTCGGTGTCTGAATGGTCGTAATCGTTTCCCAGTCGATTCCCGCCATGGTTTTCGGCGTGATCCATTCCCACACCACGCCGCTCTTGTCGTAGAGCGCGTTTTCTTCATAAACGTTGAGTGCTTTCATGCGTTGCTAGTCCTGGTCAATGACGGTGTAGAACTCGACGGGTTTCCGTGGCTTGCTTTTATTGCGCCGCCGCAGCTTTTTCAGGATGACTGAAAAGTGATCGAGCGTGTCATAAATATTCGCCGAACGACCGAAAGAATCCAGTCCCATGAAGCTGACAGCGCCACTGTTGAAGAAGGTGACCGAATACAGTCTGAGCGGGGCGGCATCGGCAAACTGCCGCAGCACAACACCAAGATCGTACTCGTCCCCCACGCGTTTCTCAAAGCTGGTGATAATCGAACGCAGTTCTCGCTGACGACTGAAAACCGTCTTGTCCGTTGTCGACCGATACGGTGTCAGTTGTAGCGGGTCGGATAGCTCGGCCTCTATGGCAAACGCATTGTCTCCGCATTGAGGGGGGCTGAGGATGTTGAGAATCCTGGCCTTGCTTGCGGCAAGCTCATCTTCGATCTGTGCCAACAGGTCGTCAGGGATTTGCGTGGGGTCGTTTGTCAATTCGTTCGATTCGTCTGCTGCTGTGTCGATGCATCATGGCATGATATCGGCGTGCCCCAAGCGCCCAATATCTGGCGCTACGGGCAAGGGTATGACGTCAATCGTCGAAAAAACCGTCGATATCGTCTTCGTCAATGCCAAACTGATCGGGTAGACCGCCGCGTCGGCTGATATCCACGTTCAGCGCATCAACTTCTTCGGGTACTGCTCCTTTGAGTTTCATGTCCAGCACTTCGGTGCTGGGAATAATTTCCGACTCGACATCGAAAACACCGACGTCATCGAACTCATCCATGGTCTCGAACTGGAATTCGATTTCGGTCATTGATAGTTCCAAGGTGTTATCCATCTTTGTTGCTCCCTGTTGTTGGTATCCCCTGTTTCCTTGCGGGGTGATTGGTCCATTGTTGCTGCTAGTCCACTGGCAGGCAGGCTAAGCCATCATTCGGGTCTGGTTGTTGTGCTGTGCCAAACTAGCGTGTGGCATGTCGATATCCATGGCGACGGGAAGGTGATCAGAATGTTTTACATGAAGCACTTTCTGATCTTCCAGTGCCAGCCCGGGGGTGGTGATGATGTGATCGTAGGCCATGCGCGGCCGCCAGCTCGGGTAGGTCAGATGCGTCTGACCGGGGAAGTGCAGGCTCGTCTTGCCAAAGAAGTGCTGCATTTCAGGGCTATCGAGCGGGCTGTTGAGATCGCCCATGACGACGGCATTTTCGTGATGGTTGACGATCTCGGCGATATAGTCGAGCTGCCGGCTGCGCCCCCGTGCCGAGAGGGACAGGTGCGCCAGCACGACCACGAGCCTCTTTTTCCCTTCGCCGAAGTGGACTTCCAGCGCGCCGCGCCCCGGAATCGTACTAGGCAGACGGTGTTCTTCCACATGGCTGGCCTCGAAGCGGCTTAGCAGCGCAAAGCTGTGCTGCGCCATAATGCCGAGATCTCGATTCACCTGATGGTAGCAATATGGCAATCCTGCTTTTTGGGCCACGTATTCCGGTTGGTGGATAAATTCGCTGCGGAGGCTACCAGCATCGAGTTCGAGCAGGCCGACGATATCGAAGTCGGAGATTGCCGTGGCAATGCTATCGAGGTTGTTAGTGCGTTTGGGAAACGGCAGCACGTGTTTCCAGGAATTGGTGACATAGTGCCGATACTTGCTGGAGGGAATGCCCACCTGCACGTTATAGCTCAACAGTCTGAGCCGATTGTGATCGGTTGTTGTCCTGCTCCTTTGCACGTCTATTCCTTACATCTTACGGGGTGTATCTGCTGAGCTTACTCCTGAAGCCCGCCATCTCCGTGTTAATTAATGGTCATTTTCAGAAGCAAATGCCCGTTTTTAACGCTGAGATGGCGGGGCTTCTGGGCAATCCAGCCAGTTCCCAGTTACGCCCTAGTTATTGAGAACTAGCTTATAACCGACGCAGGGGTTGTCGCTGTGCATGGGTCTCACTCTTTACGTTCTTGCTCGTCGACTGGAATCAACCACCCTTTTTTAAGTGTGAACGTTCCTTGTCGACGAGAAAGTCTACAATTTGAAACATTTCACCATAACTGGCGATCGCCGTATTCAATACCCGGTAACGACCACCAACCACGAGTGCAGGCACGCCAGTGAGGCCATATTTTTCGGTCAGCTCAATAGCCTTGCGGGTTTTTGTGTCCACAGCGAGTGAATTCATGGCGTCACGGAACTTCTGCTCATCGACGCCCTGCGAGGCAACAAAACGGGCGAGTGCGTCAACTGAGTTCAGGCGACGCCCCTGCTCGTGGATGGCAGCAAAAATCTTGGTGTGCAGTTCGTCTGACTTGCCCAATGCTTCGAGGGCGTAGTAGGCGCGGGCATGCAGTGCCCAGTGCGGGTTGGGGTTCCCTGCTTGATCTTTGAATACACCGGGAATTTGTACCAGCTCAACATCATCGGCAAGAGATGCCTTCCACTTATTGAGCTCAGGTTCCATTTGATAGCAGTGTGGGCAGCTGTACCAAAACATTTCAACTACTTCGATTTTACCAGCCGGCACTGAGCTGGGTACCGCATCGAAGAGCTCCACATAGTGAACGCCTTCAGTGAACTGCTGTGGAGCGGCTGAGGGGTTGCTGGCAACCGGTGTGGTTTGCGCCTGGCTAGCGTCGGCAACCTGAACCTGGGCGGTATTGTCGACAACAGGTGCCTCGGCAGTCTGGTCGGCGTCGGCGCATGCTGCAACCGGGACAACGGCCAAGGCCAACAGTACGGGCCGCAGCCATTTGGTGTTCATGTCGATGGTCATCTTCCTTCTCTTCCTCTTCTAAAGATGGACTGGATCAATAATGGGTGGTGTCAGCGAATACCCAAGTATCGCATATCTGCCAAGTCGGTGATTTTGCGCAAAATCGGGGCAAAAAAAAGGTGGCTGCCAGCCACCTTTTTGTCACGCTTTACGTCTTACGTCATTGAGCCTGTTATGGTTGCAACCCCTGGATGTACTGAGAAACCGCCTCGATCTCCTTCGGGTTCATTTTGATGGCGATGTTACGCATCATCTTGCCGGCATCGTTGGCGCGTTCACCCGACTGGAACCAGCGCAGCTGCTTGGCGACATAGGTCGCGTGTTGACTGGCCAGGTTGGGAAATTTTGCAGCAGGGTTGCCCTTACCTGCCGGACCATGGCAGGCAGCGCAAGCGGGGACACCGGTTGCAGGATTGCCCGCCCGATAGATGGACTCCCCCAGCTCGGCAACGGTCTCGTCGGCCATGCCGGGTTTGCGTGGCTGGTTGGAGAAATAGTTGGCCAACTGCTCCATTTCAGCCTTACTCAGTGGCGCGGCCTGCTTGTTCATATCCTTATCGATACGCTTCTTGGCCTTAAATTCCTGCAACTGCTTAACGATATAAGCCTTGTCCAGTCCGGCCAGTTTTGCACGTTTGGGGTTCTTGGCGTTGCCGTCCTTGCCGTGACAGCCAGAACACTTTTTCAACCATGGCACGCCATACAGCGATTCGCTTTCTCCGGTTGCGGCCTTCTCTTCGGCGACGACGGGCAAGCTCAAGGCCAGTGCCAAACCGGCGGCGACAACCACTGCAAATTTCTTCATCAAATTTCTCCCAGAAACCTATCTGTTCAATGACGGCGGCCGTGCAGGTTGTCAAACGTCGTTTCAGCCGCAGTAAACGGGGACGTCCGACAGGCTGCCTATAATCTGCCAAAAACGGCGCGCATTTATACCACAGAAGTTGTGGGAAGTTAAGCTTGGCGAGTGGTCGCGCCGTAGGGTTAAATGGGCCGCATGCTACGTTTTCTCCACTTTTTCGGCCGCTTGGCCGACACAGGAATCACTCGATGAAAGCTCTGTATCAGTCCGCAACGTTTTCGATCAGCTGTGCTTCGCCACAGCAATTCCCGCTGGCGACGGGACCAGAAGTGGCCTTTGCCGGGCGCTCCAATTCCGGCAAGTCAAGCACGCTCAATCGTTTGTGCCAGCAGCGCAAGTTGGCGCACGTTAGTAAAACCCCGGGCCGTACGCAGATGATCAACTTCTTTGCGCTGCCTACAGGAGCTCAGTTGGTGGATCTGCCCGGTTACGGTTTTGCCAAGGTGCCGGAACGGGAGCGGCGTAAATGGGGGCAGCTGATCGAAGCCTATCTGCAGGGTCGCGATGCATTGCAAGGGCTGGTGATCGTCATGGACATTCGCCATCCGCTGACGGAATTCGATTGGCAGATGCTGACGTGGTGCAGCGACAGACGATTGCCTGCCCATGTTCTGCTGAACAAGGCGGACAAGTTGAAGCGAGGGGCGATGCAGAAGGCGTTGACATCGGTCGAACGGCAGCTGGCGAACGAAAATATCGAAGCGACAGTACAGGTTTTTTCCGCGGCAAAGGGGCTGGGGCTGGATCGTCTCTACACGCGGCTCGACGCGTGGTTGGGTAATGAGACATCAACATGACGAGCGGCAGATAAAGAAAGCCCCGGCCAAAGCGGACAGGCCGGGGTAATTCTATGGCTCGATTTGGGGATTCGAGCCAGCCCCCCGCTCAGGGAGGATAGCGGGGGAAGCGCTGGGCTTAAGCGCTTGTTAACACGGCTAAGTCTACCACAGAGATCTGTTCACTCAACAGTGAATTGCGAATTTCAAGGAACCGCGTCACATTTTGTTTGTTTTTGTGAGAAATACGGGTCAGTGCGCCTCGTCCCAGTTGCGACCGATGCCGACATCGGCGATCAGTGGAACCTTCAGTTTGGCGGCGGATTCCATGATGGCTGCGATTTTCTTCGCTTCATCGCTGGCGCTTGCTTCATCCACTTCAAAGACGAGTTCGTCGTGGACCTGCATGATCATGATCGCGCTGGATTTGTTCTCTTGCAGCCACCGATCGACGCGGATCATTGCCATCTTGATGATGTCGGCAGCGGTGCCCTGCATCGGCGCATTGATCGCGGTGCGTTCAGCATACTGGCGGCGCTGGTTGTTGCGTGAGTTGATGTCCGGTAGATACAGCCGCCGCCCGAACACGGTTTCCACATAGCCCTGCTCGTGCGCCAGTTCGCGGGTCGATTCCATGTAATCCTTCACGCCGGGGTAGCGGGCAAAGTAGAGATCGATGTACTCCTGCGCTTCGTTGCGACCAATGCCCAGCTGCTTGGCCAGGCCGAATGACGACATGCCGTAGATCAGGCCGAAATTGATGGCTTTGGCGGCGCGGCGCTTGTCGGGGCTGATGTCGTCCGGGTCGCCGCCGAATACTTCCGCAGCGGTGGCGCTGTGGATGTCCTTGCCTTCGGCGAAGGCCTTCAGCAGACCCTCATCGCCGGAGAGGTGCGCCATGATACGCAGCTCGATCTGCGAGTAGTCCACCGCTACGATGCGTTTGCCTTCGGGTGCAGCAAAGGCCTGACGGATGCGGCGCCCCTCCTCGGTTCTGACCGGGATGTTCTGCAGATTGGGGTCAGATGATGACAGCCTGCCGGTGGAGGTGACCGCCTGATGGTAGGAGGTGTGCACCCGACCCGTTTCCGGATTGATCAGCTCGGGCAGCTTGTCAGTGTAGGTGGATTTGAGCTTGGCGAGACTGCGGTGCTCCAGAATCAGTTGCGGCAGCTCATAGCTGAGCGCCAGCTCCTGCAGCACATCCTCGGCGGTTGAGGGTTGACCCTTGGGCGTCTTGCGAATCACTGGCAGGCCCAGCTCCTCGAACAGGATTTGCTGCAACTGTTTGGGGGAACCAAGATTGAATGGGCGACCCGCCGCATCATGCGCTTGCTGCTCGATCTCCTGCAGGCGTTTCGCCAGCTCGCCGCTCTGGCGTTTCAGCAGCCCAGCGTCGATGAACACGCCGTTGCGCTCGATCGAGGAAAGCACCGGGATCAGCGGGATTTCGATCTCCTCGTAGAGTTTTTGCAGTGACGGAATGGCGCTCAGCTGTGGCCAGAAATGTTCATGCAGGCGCAGCACCATGTCGGCATCCTCGGCAGCATAGGGGATGGCGAGGGCCAGATCGACCTGGTTGAAGGTCAGCTGTTTTGCCCCTTTCTTCCCGGCCACGTCCTCAAAGTGGATGTTCTCGTGGCCAAGGTGTTTTTCGCAGAGGGTGTCGAGGTCGTGTCGGCTCGATGTCGAATTGAGCACATACGACTCCATCATGGTGTCGTGGCGAATACCTCGCAGGGTGATGCCGTGATTGCCCAACACATTACGGTCATACTTGAGGTGGTGGCCAATCTTGGCCTTGTCGTCGTCTTCGAGCAGCGGCCGTAGTTGCTCCAGCACCCAATCACGTGGCAACTGAGGCGGGGCACCGGGGTAGTCGTGGGCAACGGGGATATAAACCGCCTCTCCTGCCTGCACCGCAAAACTGAGGCCGACCACTTCGGCGCGCATGTAGTCGATGCTGGTGGTTTCGGTGTCAAACGCGATCAGCTCGGCCTGTTGCAAGCTGTCGAGCCACTCGTCGAATTCCTGTTCGGTGACGATAGCGCGATAGTTGCCATCGGCTGGCGGCGTCTCGCCCGATGCCTGGTTCAATTCCTTCAGCCAGGTAACGAATTCGAGATCCTGGTACTGCTGTCGCAGCAGATCATCATCCGCCGGTTTCAGTTGAAGGTCGTCAATACTTTCGTGTAATGGCACGTCGAGCAGAATGGTCGCCAGTTCGTGTGACAGTGGCAGTTGCTCCAGCGCGGCTTTGAGGTTTTCGCCAACCTTGCCGCCAATCTTGTCGGCATTGTCGATCACGCCTTGAAGTGAACCATACTTCTCCAGCCACTTTACCGCTGTTTTTGGTCCCACCTTGTCGACGCCGGGGATGTTATCCGAGGTGTCGCCGACCAGCGTCAGATAGTCGATGATTCGCTCGGGTGGCACGCCAAACTTCTCGACCACACCCGCCGGGTCGAGGGTTCGATCCGTCATGGTGTCGATCAGGGTGATGTGGTCACCCACCAGTTGCGCCATGTCCTTGTCGCCGGTGGAGATCAGCACATCGAAGCCCTGCTCACGAGCCTGTTTGGCCAGCGTACCGATAACATCGTCGGCCTCGACGCCTTCCTCGACGATAACGGGGATACCGAGGGCGCGAATCATGTTGTGCAATGGCTCGATCTGCTGCGCCAGCTCATCTGGCATCGGCGGGCGCGTGGCCTTGTATTCCGGATACAGGTCGTCGCGAAAGGTTTTGCCCTTGGCGTCGAACACCACCGCCATGTGGGTCGGCTGGTATTCGCGCAGCAGCTTCTTGATCATACTGACCACACCACGAACAGCGCCGGTAGGCTGGCCGTTGCTGGTGGTGAGCGCCGGCAGGGCGTGGAAGGCGCGGTAGAGATAGGATGATCCGTCGACCAGGATCAGTGGTGGGCGATGCTTGTCAGTCATGGTAGCGCCGTTTGCTGAGGAGGGTCTGCATTTCAGGTTTTTACCCGGATTTCTCACCGGATCGACGAGCCCTCGCTTGTTCTTTGAATCCACAAGGGATTTTGTTCAGTCGAAAATACACACTGTTATTTCGCTCCTTCACAAAATCCCCTGTGAATCCAAAGCCCTGCGCGATCATCTCGCCACCCGGTGAGAAATCCGGGTTAGAATGCCGCCCATTCACGAATGAATGGGCCGGGCAATCCCGGAATCTTAGCACCAAGGACCCACGACTGATGAATCATGACAAGGGCAAGACGCATCCGGGCATGCTACCGGTCGATGATACCGAGCTGACACACGAAAGCTGGAAGATCTTCCAGATCATGGG
>JALSHZ010000039.1 GCA_026981985.1 Gammaproteobacteria bacterium
CAGGGCCGATGTCTCTGCGACACAAGAAATGGTCTTCTGTCTGTGTGCCGTCCTTTTTGATGTACCGTAGGCCGATCACAAACGCATCTTGAATCGATGTCGGCATGGAAATATTTATTTGTTTCAGTTCTCCATCGCCCTGACGGATTTTGATTCCCTGTTGCAATAGCAAACCAAGAACTTCTTTCTCAAAATCAAGACTGCTGCCATTTGGTCGGCAGTTCCAGATGCGCTCGATTACGGAATACGCTTTGTTCATTTTTTGTACCTGATGCCGTTTCAACGAAAACCATCGGCTTGATCTAGTTACTGGTGCCGTAGTGCATAATCTTGGTGCCAACCTCTAGATACTCATAGGCGGCGGCCGTCTTCATTACCAAATCTTTGTCTCTGCATATCAGGATATGACAGAAAGACGCCAAACCAGCGTGCGTCATATCACTGAATGAAGCAACAAATCTGCGTGGCCTACTCATCTGCGAGTCGCGATAGTAGCCGAGGAAATTAAGCTGGTGATAGACGGCATTGATCTTCTCAAGGGTTGTTCGTTCTCTGTTGGCATCCGCTTCGAACGGCTGAGGCTTGATCCCAAAGAACGTTTCCAGGTCGAACTCGACGCCCTGGAAACTGGTTTCAACAAGTTTCCAGATCTGGCGGACGACTTCGGGTGGCTTAATATTTTTTAGGACCATTGGCCCTATGCCCGTGGATGCCTCGAACTGCCTGATGGCTGAGTTCGGCTCTGCATCGAGTTTTTTCGAGACACAACTGTATTGTTCCTCAATGAGGTCGGGGAGTCTGCTGATGGCTTGCGACACCTCAAGTCGAGTTGCATCATCAAGCCTGGCAACATCCGTCAGTTCTTCCTCCAGAATTTGGAACAACTGCCTCAATTCATCTGCCCCACCAGAAAGTATTTCTCTAAATGATTGGTCTTGCCTGCCCCCGTAAAACTTCTGGAGCATGCCGGTAAGACCAAACCCGGAATCAGACAATGAATCCACGTTATCAACATACATATCATACGCATCGTGCGGACTAATCTGTCGGATCTCAGCGCTGCCTGTGTATTTGAATCCTTCGTCCATTACAGGAACAAGATGATGAGCTCCAATGTTATCCAGAACGTCTAAAAATTTTTGCTCATAGCCGGTCGAGCGCTGGATTTCTGCCAAGTTTTCGTTGGAGAATACTGGTGTCAGCTGTGTACGCTGCAAGAGATCACAAATACTGTCCGGGTCCCCTTTCGTCATGAGATCCAGAACATTGTGATCCAGGTAGGCAAATAAGATTGGCTGGGTCATCAGGTAGGTAAACTCTGATTTATTAAGTTAAAAACCTCTCGAAAAACGATCAGCAACATCCTCCTCAGGTTCTTCATCCAGCTGGTTATATCCACCAATATCATCCAGCAGCAGTACGGTCAGGGTCTTCTCGTATTCTTCGGAATAGATGGTGTGTTCAACCACCTCCTCATCCTTGAACCAGACACCAGAGCCGTGGCGAACACCATCCCGGGCGGTGAAGGAAAAGGATTGTTCCGCTGCCTGCGAATTGGCGGGGATTTCGATAGGGCCGCCACGAGTAGCAAAGTATTTTCCAGACCTGAATGCCTTGTCGCTGGACTTTGCCCAGTGCATATAGCCATCTTCAGAGAAGACGGCGATGGCCCGTTTGGAGGTGAATTCCAACCAGCGCAGAACTGCCGAGGTAAGTGATACCTCATAGCGGTCGGCGCAATGCCCAAGAAGATCAAAACTGAACCGCTCACCCTCAACCTGGCGGCGGAAATCATGAGAGGGCATCAGCAGGCTGGCGGCGAATGCATTAGCTTCTTCTTCCTGCGCCACGTATCCGGAGTCGTAACGCAGCATGTCGTTGGTGCCGCACTCGAAACCATCGGGACCAGCATCCATCCTGTGCAGCATATAGTGACCCAGCTCGTGGGCCAGGGTGAAGCGGATCCGGCCGGTATGCTCGATATTGGTGTTGTAGAAGATCCCCCAGCGGGGATTGGCTGGATCTTTGAGCAAAGCTCCTTCAAATTTGTTAAAAGAATGACCCTGCACCTCTGTGATTGGGTCGTCGTTGAACGAGGGCGTCAGCTCCACGGCAACCTTTTTAACGTTAACCGGAAATCGCTCCTCAGGTGGAAGCGTGTCCAGAATACGAGTAATCCGGTTGGCCTCCTTGTGAGGTCGCTTCTTTTCGGTCACTTCTTCTTGCTCCATGCGTCGATAATGTCTTCGATCTTCTGCTGGTCCTCCTCATCCAGGCTCTCGAACTTGCGGAAGAACACCTCCCGTTTTACTTCGTCGGTAGGTTTGGTCATTCCATTATCCACCAAGAAATCAGTGGTTGTGTCCAGTGCGCGGGCGATGGCAGCCAGTTTCTCGGCAGAGGGGCGTTTTACTCCCCGGTTCTCAATCTCCCAGATATAGCTCTTGCCCGAGCCAATCTGCTCTGCGAGTTGCTCAAGTGTCAGTCCCTTGGCCTTGCGCAGCTCTTTTATCTTGGCCCCTAACAGGTTGGCCACGGTCTCTCTCCTCCTTCATTTAACTATAAAGTTCATTTTAGACATACAAGTAGTGCTTGACAAGCGATATAAGCGCCTCTATCTTTGGGGTTCTCTATATTGAACTTTCTGTCATCCTACACCAAAAGGGGGACCGTAGCCATGCCGATTATTCGTAATTTCATCCGTCGTACTTCTGCTGCGGGACTCCGGGAGTACTTTACCAGTCAGCAGATTGCCATCGGCGGCGTGGACTGGAGCCAGGACCATGCCACCGTTGCCAAAAATATCATTCAGCTTGTAGATCACCTTGACCCTGAAGATAAGGCCCGCCTGCGTGTAGATGCAGAGCGTATCTACGAGATGGCCGATGAGATCGGCCAAGCTGCGCTGCTGAGTGTGGTATCAGATGTCGCCAGTTATTCTGAGCTGGATTCCGCGGTGGAACGAAGTCGCTGGGTCTATCTCCATGAACCGGACAACTTCCGCCATGCTGAAGACATCCGGTATGCCGATCAGTACCGCCATGGCCGAGACTGGAATTCCTATGAAATCGGTACCAAGCCCGAGTTACACACCGATCCGGCTTCCATAGCGTCATTCAAGGAAAAAATCAGGGCGCTGTTCGGCTTGGGAGAGAAGGTAAAGATCGAGCTGTTTGAACGGACTCTGCCCGACGATGATGGAAATGATATCGATGTGGTACAGGTGATGGTCTACCAGGAGGGGTTGCCAGATGCCTACTTGGAGTTCAAGGGCGAGGATGAACTTGTTTCCCGGATCCGGCGACCGGTATCTGAGCATGCCATTACCTACGCAAAAGAAATCGGCGTTGTCGAAGTGGTGGCGCGAAAGCAGGAGCGGCGGAATGCGATTGCCAAGGCGTTTACCGAAGACCTTTTAAAGCAGAAGGTGGAGGCTGAGAAGGTTCCTCTACGCTGCTACGATCTGATGCCTCTGATGGATAACCGGCCATTGACGATTGATCCGCAAGACGGAATCGAATCTGTGCGCATCGTGATGATAAAACTCAAGGATCACAATGATGATGGCAGAATGACCTTTGAGGTGCCAGCACGCAAAGAGATAGGGCTGCATGAGTATGTTCGCGGACATCTGGGAGAATCAAACCCGCTGACATCGGGAGCCTTTTCACCCACTCAGGCCAGAATCTCCATCCGCTTCCATCCGGAAAATGGTTCCAACCGTCACAAGATTTTACCGGTGAAGATCACCATGCCCAACGGGTGTGATCTGCGCAGCCGAACCGAGCACGAGAGACTCATTGGTGAGAAGTACCTCAAGCGCTGGGGGTTGCTCGGGGAAGTAGCCTGATGGGTGGAACATTGGTATTGAGCAGGAGCGCGTTGGTACTTCTGCTGCGCGTCGTCGCTCATCCCCGGGCAATGATCAGTGGTAGCCATATTGATCAGGCAGATGGCGGCCTGGAGCTGATTGAAAAAGGACTGATCACACCCAACTCGAATCAGGCCAGATCTATCGAGATTGAAGGAGAGGATCGGGAATTGGTGTGGGACAGTGACAGCCGGTCCTATAGATACTTCTCGA
>JALSHZ010000040.1 GCA_026981985.1 Gammaproteobacteria bacterium
TACCCGTGCGCGTTCTGCACTGCGTTCGCTGCAGAAAAGTACCGATTTGATCAAGCGGTTTTTTCATGAGTCACATGTGCAATATGTAATAACTTGATGTCGGGTAAGTTTTTGCCGGGTTAGTAAAAAAACCGATTGATGAGAATTTGCTTGAAATCATAATTACCTGGATCACCCGGGAGCTGCATACGACCAAGCAACAAGGATAGGTCGCACGAGCGTACCGAGCCGTCGCCTTCGTATCGCCATGGCCCCGAAACTACTGGATATCGCGCAGATCCACACCTCCGTCAAGCAGGTGGGTTGTATCGCTATGACGCAACCATTCTCAGTCACACACGACCAAATACTTCATCGCCCGACGCGGGCCTCGTCATTGCCCCACCGAGCGCTTCCACTGTGCTCGAGAAATACCCACCCAGCACCTGCCTTTTCGGTAATTGTCTTGTACACAGCCCCTGATCTGACAATCAGCATAAATGCGCGAACAAGAGCAATACAGATGCCGTTCCTGAAGCTATTGTCCGTACATGGTTCCACGAGGCCCAGCTGGCAACGTAGTTCTTCCATAGTCTTTCGCCATCGGGGCTTTCCGGTTCCACGGACTCCAACGCATTGTTCAAGGGTACATTGAATATTATCGTGACCAGGAAGGTTCCCATGAGATAGGTCAGACTGCCACTTAGCAGATAAGCGGTTCCAGCATCGCTCCATCTTGTCAATGCTGAGAACATGATTATGAAGCAGGCCACTGCAGTACCCATGAACGGCACCATGAACCATGGATTGATCACGGTGATATTGATGGATTGCATAGCGCTAATGCCTTGCGCCGCCGGGATTCGGGCCAGAGCCTTCATTACAAATGTGGAAAACGAAAAAAAGATCCCGCTTACCAGCCCGCAGCCCAGCACCGAGAGCAGACCTAAAACAAAGAGCGCGTGATCAATCACGAGAATGCTCCACCCCAGATACCCGAGGCCGCCGTCTCCCGAGCATAATCACTGAAATCCCTGGGATCCCGGTTGAGCGCGCGCTGAACCCCATCGCTCAGATAGGCGTTGCGGCCATCGAGAACGGTGGTGAACAAATAATTCAGCAGCCATGCAAAATCGTCCGGTACCCGCTGCTCGCTCAGTGCAGCAGCATATGCCTTGGCTGACACTTCAATGTATCGGATCTGCCGGCCTGTTGCCCGGCTGATTTCCTCTATTGCCTCGGCAAAGGTCAGTAGACGAGGGCCAGTCAGTTCGTAGAGTTGTCCGACATGGCCATTCTGTGTAAGGGCTGCAACCGCCACATCGGCAATGTCTTCAGCATCGATGAACGGCTCTCCGACACGGCTGATGGGGAGAATGACTTCGCCGTTTTGTACAGACTGAACCAGGAAGTTCTCGCTGAAATTCTGCGAAAACCAGCTGCAACGAAGGATGGTCCAGTCCACGCCAGATTGCTGCACGACTTGTTCGGCGCGCTGTGCCTCTTCTTCACCGCGTCCGGACAATAGCACCAGGCGTTCGATGCCGCTTGCCGCTGCTAGATCGGTAAAGGCGCGGACAGCTTCTACAGCGCCTGGAATCGCCAGGTCAGGATAGTAGGTCATATAGACCGAATTCACGTCGTTCAATGCGGGCGCCCAGGTGTCCGGTTCGTCCCAGTCGAAGGGTGGACTGCCGGAGCGCGAGCCAATTCGTAGGGGATAATCAGCTGCTTGCAGCCTTTGTGCTACTCGGCGTCCTGTTTTGCCGGTACCACCCAAAATCAAGGTCAGGTTTTTTGGTATTTGCATATCAATCTCCTCGGTTAGCTTAAAAAGTGCGGTCTTGCTGTAGAGTCCATTCTGAGATGAGGAGGTAGTACTATCTATGCCAATAAATCCTTAATAATTGCTCAATCGTCCAAAATATTGGATGTGCGGCGTGGCGATCGTTATGCTTGATGGCATGAACGGAAAACCTGACGAAGATCCCTGGGGACCGGCGCCCATTGATGCGCTAGGTGAAGCGCTTCATTTTCTGCGTATGGAAGGTGCTTTTTATGCGCGTTCTGAGCTGAGAGGGTGCTGGGGTGCGACCATCCCGGAGATCCCCGGGCATCTCTGGTTCCACGTGGTAACGGAGGGCCAGGGTTGGCTCGATACCGATGAGGGTGAGGCTCAACGGCTTCAACCAGGGGCATTCGCACTGGTTCCGCATGGCGAGGGGCATCGCATCTGGAGTGAGCCAGGAGTACCAACGCCGAATGTGCTCGAGCTCGAGCGCGAGCAGATCAGCGATCGCTATGAGATCCTGCGACACGGCCAGGGAGAAAAGCAGACCATCATGCTCTGTGGTGCACTGCGCTGTGACCACCCGGCAGCTCGCAACCTTATTGATGCATTACCGAGAATACTCGTTATTGACGCAATGCATTCCACGCAAACGGAATGGATGCAAAGCACCCTTCAATTGATGGCTGCGGAAGCTCGGGAGCGCCGACCTGGTGGGGAGTCGGTAATCACACGGCTAGGTGATATTCTGGTGGTGCAGGCGATTCGATCCTGGATTGAAACAGATCCTGCTGCAAGAAATGGGTGGCTTGGTGCCTTGAGAGATCGCCAAATCGGTAAGGCCATTGCACTGATTCATCGTGACCCGGCGCGCACCTGGACGGTAGCTTCGCTTGCGCAGGAGGTGGCTATGTCCCGATCTGCATTTGCTGCGCGTTTTACCGCACTCGTTGGTGAGCCCGTGATGCAGTATGTCACGCGTTGGCGTATGTGTGTTGCGATGGACGCGCTGAAGGAAGAGGATACAAGTGTCGCCGAACTTGCTTATCGACTGGGTTATCAATCCGAAGCGGCATTCAGTCGTGCATTCAAACGCGTACTTTCTGTTACACCGGGCACGATCCGGAAAATCCAGGCTACCAAAATGTATGATATTTCAAAACACACCAAAGGAGAGTTTCATGAGAACGATGACTTGTAATCAACTGGGCGGGGCATGTGAAAAAGCGTTTCGCGCCGAGTCATTTGAAGAGATCGCTGAAATGAGTAAACAGCATGGAATGGAAATGTTTCAAAAACAGGATGAAGCACACTTGAACGCCATGAGAAAAATGCAAGCACTGATGCAAGAACCTGGGGCAATGGAAAGATGGTTCGAGTCAAAACGAAAAGAATTTGAGGCGCTTCCTGATAGTTAGCAACCAAACATTTCTACGCCATGCTGCGCACGGCACGGAGATAGGCGGCTTTTGCGATTGGCTGCAACCCATCAGAAATGATGACTACTTAGCGGCCCAGTCAACAACGCCAAGAACAACATCAAAATTAGCACGGGCGTCCATACACTTCGTTCAATCTTGGATGGGCTTAGTGCGTTGGCAACAAGGCTCAATGCCGTCAGTGCCACTGCGGCTGAGTAACTCCAGGGTGGACAGTCGACACTCAGCCAGCCCCCGTGCTGCAGAATAGCAGCTGCCATTGCCAGCAGCAGAGCGGCCTGCAGCAGCGCAACCAGGCGGAGCCCTGTTGGTAAGCGGCCCCGCCAACGTCCGCCCAGTGTCAGCGCTCCCCAAGGTGCGCCCAGTGCGAGCGCCAGCTGTACACTGGCCGGAAAAACGGCCAGTGCAGCATAGGCAAGTGGAAAAATGTCCGACGACATCATGGCTAGCCCGGATTTCTCACCGGGTGGCGAGATGATCGCGCAGGGCTTTGGATTCACAGGGGATTTTGTGAAGGAGCGGAATATCAGTGTGTATTTCCGACTGAACAAAATCCCTTGTGGATTCAAAGAACAAGCGAGGGCTCGTCAATCCGGTGAGATATCCGGGCTAAAATCCGAGCGCGGTCAACGCGCCGTCCAATGCCGCGTTGCGCCCTTGCTCCATGGCATCGAGTGAAAAGGCAGATGCTTGAATGTCCGGTGTTATGCCAGTTCCCTCGTGTGAAACGCCATTGGCATCAAGATAGACCTCATTCGCCAACCAAATCTCCCAGCCGTTGGGTAGCGTCTTTTCCAAAACATCCGACATCATTCCCGCCGTTGATTCACCCACCTGTATGACACGCGGGAGTGCTTTCATGGTCAGGGTAAAGGTTTCAGCCGCGCTGGCCGTCGCATCGCTTGTAATGACTGCCACCGGATTGAGATACGGTGAAACATAACCCTCAACAGGTTCCAACCAAGCTTCCTGAAGCGGGCCCTCGCCAGAGAAGCTCCGCGAATACTTGGCACCCACCCGTCGTCTCTCCGCCGTGAAATAGGCAGCGATCGCGAACGCAACGTCATCCTGCCCACCGGCATTGCTACGAATATCGATAATCAGCGCTTCGGTGTTGCCCAATGCAGCTAACAGCTGCGGCATCAGCGCATGAACGCGATCGACATTGGCTTGGGGGTCGAGACCCTCATCAGCCTCAGCAAAATAGGCCATGCTATTGATCAGTAGATAGCCCACCCGCCCGCCGCGCAGTGTTGCCCAAATCATGCGATCCGGCAAAGCGCCATCCGCTGACGCCACAGAACCCTCATCAAGGTAACTGCCGAGTATTTCCCAGTATTGATTATTGAGTGCTTCGCCATAGGCATCGATCGTAGGGTAGGTCTCCTGCAGCGGAAAGGTCTGCTCCACCACGCGATTGGCACCGCGCACAGAGACCGGACGATAGCGGCTGTCATCAGCCGCAAGCTGTACATGCCCATCATCAATCGGCGCAAGTGCCTGTGCCAGGGCGGAGAACAACGCCTCGTCTCCCATGCCATCCGAAACGACGAGGCTTGCCTTGGCGATTTGCGCATTCCAGTCGACACCACGGATGTCGAAAAAAGCGTAGTAATCGGCATAGGTCTGTTGGAAACTGTCAAAAACCTGCGTCGCCGAGGCGCTGCCGACAGATATGGCGTCATTGCACTGCGCAGGCAGGTTGGCGATACGGGTAAACTGCTGTTTAAAGACAGCATGTTCTACCGCCGGTATTGCCAGTGTGTTGCCATTACCCGATAAGCTGGCCTTACCCAATAGGGCGGCAGTGTCCGCGTTATTTCCATGGTCGGTCATGATGCAGCCTGATTGGGTGTACTGATAGAAACGGCCGCCGTCACTGTCGATGACCAGAGCGTCACCATATCCGCTGCGATCCCACGTACCATAGAAGTCTTTGAATTGCGGTTGCGCCGACACACTGTCGTTGTCACTACTGCCACAACCGGACAATAACGAAAATGCGACCATGCCGGCGAGAAGCCGATGAATGTATTGATCGTTCGATGTTTTCATGTGATACCTCGTCAATTGTTTGCTATAGATGGACGAGGGCCAGCATCACTGGACATCGGGTGAGCGGTCATCACCACATGTGGTGATTGTTGAGCAGACGCCTCATGACGCACGTTAAGATGCGCAGAAGCCTTATTTTTCAGATAGCCAATAAGTTTCGGCAACAGAGCCTTGGATGCAATGACAACACCACTGGTCGCGACAAAATATTTTATTCCCCCTGAACGCGCCGGGGTGGTCGCTCGACCACGGCTACTGCGACAACTCAATGCCGGCCTGCAGAAGAAGCTCACGCTGGTTTCAGCTCCGGCGGGGTTTGGAAAATCGACACTGGTCAGTGCCGCCGTCAACGCCGCTGAACAGTCCATCTGCTGGGTTTCGCTTGACGAGAGCGATAGCGACTTGCAGCAGTTCCTCAGCGTCTTGCTGACAGGGCTACAACGCGTCATCAATGGCTTTGGCGTTGCCAGCGCCGCGCTGCTCGAAGCAACCCAGCCTCCAGCCACAGATGTACTAGTGGTGACCCTGCTCAACGATCTGGCGAAACTGCCATCACCCGTCATACTGGTACTGGACGACTATCATGCAGTGGACTCGCCAGCGGTCGACGAAGCAATGGCTTTTCTGCTGGAGCACCAGCCACCCAGCATGCATTTTCTGATTGCCACCCGCGAAGATCCGGCACTGCCGCTGGCCCGATTTCGTGCCTGCAACGAATTGTCCGAAATTCGAGCAGCCGACCTGCGGTTTACCGACACCGAGGCACAAGAGTTTTTCAACGATTCGATGGGGCTCAATCTCGATGCCGCGCAAGTCAGCGCGTTGGATTCGCGCACCGAAGGCTGGATTGCCGGGCTGCAACTGGCCGCGTTGTCGTTACAGCATCGAAGTGACAGCACAGACTTCATTGCGGCATTCAGTGGCAGTCACCGCTTTATCATCGACTATTTAGCCGAGGAGGTGCTCAGCCGCCAATCGGCAGAGTTGCGTGACTTTTTGCTGCAAACCGCCGTATTGGATCGTTTTAATGCCGCGCTTTGTAATGCTGTCACCGATTCGCACAGGGCTGCGTCCGCGCTGAACGAACTTGAGCGGAACAATTTATTTCTGGTACCCCTGGATGAACAACGCCAATGGTATCGATACCACCACCTGTTTGGCGATGTATTGAAATCCAGACTGAGGCAGACGCCATTCGATATCCCAACCCTGCATTTGCGTGCCAGCCAGTGGTTTCTTGCGCAAGGCCATGTGCACGAGGCCGTGAATCATGCGCTGCTCGCTGAGGATGTTTCTCACGCCGCAAATATTATCGCCCAGCACTGGCCCAACATGCGCAAACGCGAGCCGGAGGCCACATTTCTCGGCTGGATGAAAGCCTTGCCTGACGAGTATATTGCCGAAAACCCGGTACTCGCTGCTTATTATGCCTTGACGCTGCTCTCTTACGACATTGAATCCGCAGCCGAATGGATCGACACAGCAGACAGCCTGCTGACAGCCATGACCGGACAAGAAAAAGACAGCGTTATGGCATCACTGCCGGGACTGCTGAGCGTCGCCAAGGCTTATCTGGCCGGTGCCACAGGTGATCTGGCGGCAACCGTCCGTCATGCCCGGGAGGCGCACGCATCGCTGCCAGAGAATGAAGTGATTTGGCGAGGTTCGGCCGCCATATTGATGGGGTTGGTACAGTGGGGGGCCGGAGACCTGGCCAGCGTCGAGCAGGCTCTATCAGAGGGCTACACGGCAATGAAAAAAGGCGGCGAAATGGGCGGTGCCATCAGTGCCACCTATTTGCTGGCCGGGCTCCGCATTGCTCAGGGACAACGCAAGGCGGCGCGCAGGCTCTGCAACAATGCCATTAAACTGGCCGAAGCGCTGCCGTCAGCGCCGCAAGGCACGGCCAATATCTACGTCATCCTGGCGCAATTGGCGCTGGGAAAAAATGATTTGCAGGCCGCCGAATCGTTACTGGAGACTGCGGATAAACTGGGAGAGCATGCCAAGTTATTGGAAACCGCTCACCACTGGTATGTGATTCAGTCATTGATCGCGTCTCGGCGCGGACACTACGCGGCCGCCGCCGATCTGCTCGACGAAGCCCGGGATGTTCAAATTCCGAGCCCCAGCCCCGATTTTTCACCCATCGATACCTTGCAGGCCCGGCTGGATATTCTGCGTGGTGATCTGGCGTCCGCCATTCATTGGGCAAAAACCAGCGGCCTATCGCCGGACGATACGCCCGCCTATGTACAGGAATTCAGCCATCTCACACTGGTCCGCCTACTCCTCGCCCGTTTTCACAAAGAGGATGATCAATCCCTGCTCAGCCAGGCATTGCGACTGCTGGCGCGTTTACAGTCCGCCGCAGAAGCGGGGCAGCATAAAGACAGTCTGGTGGATATCTATTTACTCTCGGCCTATTGCCAACAGGCAAATGGCAACAGTGAGACGGCGTTAAAATTATTGCAACGGGCACTGAACAGGCCGGAGGCTGACTATCAAGCTTGCCGTTTTGTGGGTGAAACCGACAGTGAACGCCAATGGCTGGAACGCAGCATGCGAAGCATTGAAACACCCGACTGGGCCGGTGCTTTGTACGCGCGGGATCGTACTGAACTTGAGCACAGCAAAATATCCATAGCAAGCCAACGAACGCTCATCGATCCACTCAGCGAACGAGAACTGGAAGTATTGCGCACACTCGATAGCGAACTCAGTGGACCAGAAATTGCCGCCAGCTTATTTGTCTCGATCAACACGTTGCGCACCCACACAAAAAACATCTATAGCAAACTCGGCGTCAACAACCGCCGCGCAGCCATTCGGCGTGCCAGTGAGTTGGGACTTGGCTGAGAATCACACGCCCGCCTGCCAAATCATCATTTGATGTGATGCAGGCTCACCACCTTGGTTCGTAATCTTCACAGCATGGACGACGCACTTATTTCTTGCACCGACATTCAACACTGACGAAGAGGACGAAACCATGCAAGCACCAATCAACACATCCGCTCTGCTTATTACCGCGCTACTGAGCTCGGCGGCTGCCCAGGCGGAAAACTGGACGGGACACAGTAGCCTGCTGCTGGGCAGCAAACAAATCGAGGAAGCCCACTGGGCGAAGGACGACGAACACGGTGCGATCGGCGTGATCATCGATTTTCGCAAAGAAGGCTGGCCGGTCAGCATTGCCGTGGACCTGTTCGGTACAGGCAGTGAGCGCACGGTAGCCGGTGACAAACACGAAACCTATACCGCCGAAGCGCATCTGGGTATACGCAAAGTATTCGATATCACCGATTGCCGGATACACCCCTATGTTGGCGGCGGCATCGCCATAAGCAATGTCGAGCAGCAAGACCGCATCGAGGGCGTCACGCGCAGTCATTCCGACGGAGACTCCAGCGGATGGGCGGGCGCTGGCGCCTATATTGAGGTCAGCCCCCGTTTCACCCTTGGCGTCGACCTGCGCTACTCCGAAGCCAAGGTGCGTCTGCTGGACAACGCGGTAGATGCTTCTGGCACCCTCGCCGGGTTCACGGCTGGCTACCATTGGTGATATCGACGTGCCGGGCGGCAATTACCCAGCCTCCCGACACGCGACAGGAGATGCTCCCATGACTGACAACCTATCCAGTGCCGACGGTGGCTGGTACGAAATCCACCTTGAAGGTCGAGTCGACCCTCGCTGGCATCAGTGGCTGGAGGGGCTGACGATTTCCATGCAGGCCCACGAGACCGTGCTTCTGGTGGAGCTACCCGACCAAGCCGCGCTACATGGCCTGCTCAAACATATCCGCGATAGCGACCTGACCTTGACTCACATGCAACGCCTGCAAGATCCCCCAGCACAACATAACAACGCCAGGGAAAATCCCACCGAGGAGAAAAAACCATGAAAGCTGCCGTTTTCAAACACTATGGCTCACCCGAGGAAGTGGTGATCGAAGAACGCCCCATGCCAACAATCGGGGCACACGACATCCTGATTCAGGTCGTCGCAACCGTCGTGAATTCCGGAGACTGGCGTATTCGCAGCCTCAGTGTGCCCCGAGGCTTTGGCCCAATGCTGAGGCTCTATTTTGGGCTCTGCAAACCGAGGAAACAGATTTTGGGGTCGGAGCTGGCCGGCCGCGTCACCGCAATCGGCCAACAAGTTAGCCAATTCAAGGTGGGTGACGACGTCATTGCATTCAGCGGTGTTCGTCTGGGCGCACACGCCGAATACATCGCGTTGCCCGAAGACGCACCGATCATCCCAAAACCAGAAAGACTCGATTGGCATCAGGCAGCCGCCTTCTGCTTTGGCGGCACCACGGCATTGGATTTTTTATGTCACAAGGGAGGGCTGGAAGCCGGCGAACGGGTGCTCATCAACGGCGCCTCCGGCACCGTCGGTACCGCAGCGATACAGATCGCAAAGCACTATGGCGCGCATGTCACCGCGGTATGCAGTGCTGAAGGTGACGCATTGGTACGCTCGATAGGCGCCGATGAGGTCATTGATTATCGCCGCGCAGACTTCACAGAAAGCGCCGAACAGTGGAACATCATCATGGATATCGTCGGCAACGCGCCCTGGTCGCGTAGCAAAGCAAGCTTAAAGCCAAAGGGTCGATTGCTGATGATCGTTGCCGACCTGCGCAATACGCTGCTCGCATCCTTTCATAAAGACGCCGAAGGACGCCAAGCGATCGCCGGCACCGCCCGGGAACACCGCGATGACCTAAAAACGCTGGCAAAACTCGTCGACACCAACGAATACTGGCCCATCGTACATAAAGTCTACGACTTCAACGATATCCGTGCCGCCCATGAAATGTTCGACCAAGGTGGCAAACACGGCAGTTTGGTTATTCGCTTATGCGAGATGAAATAAGTCAACTGGCTGATGTCGAACTGGCATAACGCGTCCGCACGCCCAAATGGGGTGGACTGCAGCGATGAATCATCGGGTGGCGCTTTAGAAACGGGTCGCACAAACCAAGACTCGAACCCAGCAGACATGCTTCGATGCGGCGTGGTGACGGGAGAATATGGGAATAACTGGAGATTTCATTGGGTTCTCCCGCTTGGGGAGAACCCGCTTTGGCTGACTGACCGTCAGAATCTCCACTCCCGTTCAGACTACTGTCCGAAGGGTTGCCCGGAAACGGGCGGGAAGATCTTCCTTCTAAGGAATGTAGCTGCTCAGATTGCCGCTGGAGCGTGCCAGATCAAGGCGAAAAATGGGAGTTTACGCCCCATATGGAAGTGGGAAGTGTAGAATAATGCATGGAGCAATTTTCTACCGCTCGTAAATGACCATTTTTTAACGCGGAGATGGCGCGTTCCAGTGGTGAGCTGAGTAGTTACAGAGGTGTTACGTTTTCGGCTTGTGGACCTTTCTGACCCATGGTTACTTCCATGGTCACTTTCTGGCCGTCATACAAAGACTTTCGACCTTCACCGTTAATTGCTGAAAAGTGAACAAAAACGTCCTTGCCACCTTCCTGCTCGATAAAACCAAAACCTTTCTCGTCGTTAAACCACTTAACGGTGCCTTCAATTACATCTGACATATTACTAATTACTCTTTAACTTCAAACATTGCTCACCGGGCGGGATGCCCATTGGAGCGTTCCTGCGAGCCAGCCTTACGACCGAGCTCAAGCGTGATCCATCATACGCTGCTGCGGTTGCCCGTCAACCAGAATCCGCCGAAACCGTTAAAAAACGTTAATGGCCTTCCAGTTTCATGCGCTTGAGACGCTCTGCCGCCAGCCCAGCCACCGAGGTATCCGGATAGTGCTGGCGGATCTCTTCCAGCACCTTGCGTGCTTTGCCCCACTGTTTCAGCGCATAGTAGCTGTAGCCGAGTTTGAGGCTGGCGTCCGGTACCTTGCGGCTGTCCGGGTAGAGCGAACGAACTTTCTCGAACTCGCGCGCCGCACTGTCGTAGTCCCGATTGCCGTAATACGCTTCACCAAGCCAGTACTGCGCATTCCCCGCCAGTGTGCTGGCTGGCCAGGTCTTCAGAAAGCTCTTGAACCCCTCGATAGCCGCTGGGAAGTTGCGTGACTTGAGATAGTCGAATGCAGCCTTGTACTGCGCCGACTCATCAAACTCAGGTGCCACGCCGGTGTCGCTGCTGCCATCGCCGGTTTCACTGATCATGCCGCTGCCTGATGACTGGTAGCCTGCTGAGGCACCGGATTGTAGTTGCTGCAAGCGCTGATCGTAATCGAGGAAAATCTCGCGCTGACTGCGATCCATCTGCTGCAGTTTGTACTGCAACTCCTCGATTTGGCCCTGCAGGCTGCGGGTAGTCTCTTCCAGCCGCTCCTGTTCGATGAACATCTTTTGCAGGTTGCCGCTTTCGATGAGGCGTTCGGCGCGCTGCAAGCGACGCTCAAGATCGACGACGCGGTTTTCGAGCTGCTCGACCCAGGCCTTCTCTTCCTTGTTCATCCACGCGCTGGCGGGGGCTGAAAGCAAGACGGTGGCCAACGCAATGGCCATCGTAGCGCCAAGATGCTTACTTCGATTCATAGACGATCTCTACCCGGCGGTTCTCACGGTAGGAAGCCTCATCGTGGCCATAGACCACCGGGCGTTCTTCACCGTAGGCGACGATGCTGATCTGCTGCGGGCGCACGCCCTGGAACAGCATCAGCTGCTTGACGGCATAGGCACGCTGCTCGGACAAGGCCACGTTGTACTCGCGGGTGCCACGCTCGTCGGCATGGCCTTCGAGCCGCACCCGCGCCGATGGATTCTCGGCGATATAACGGGCGTGAGCATTGACGATATCAATGTCTTCGACATCGGCGCTGTTGTAGTCGAAGTAGATGATGTTCTTGCTGAGCGGGCTGGCGGGGTCGGAGAACGGGTCGAGCATACCGTCACCAGCGCCAGCCTCCATTGCCGAGGCATTACCGCCGCCTATCTGCGTGCCGCTCGACGCCGCGCTGGTATCCGGCCCAGTATCGCCGCGCGCAATCGTGGTCTCGGGTTTGGGCTTGTTGCCCGCACAACCTGCGGCGATGACGCCGACCAGCAGTATTCCCAGTAGTCTGTAGATCATTTCATTTCACTCCTGCGTCCATGACGCTAACTTTTCCGCTTTTGGGATGCCTGCGCGGCTTCCCGTCCTGATTGATGTAGTCTGTTGCAGCCCTTTGCCGGCGAGACACCGGCGGCCCAGGGCTCTCCGGGTCAGTTGAGGAAGGGAGACCAGTCCGGCTCCCTGACCTGCCCTTCTTCCAGCACGATGGTCTGATGCACGCGACCGTCGTCACTGACGGCGGCCAGCACTTCTCGCCCGCCTTCGGTGGTGGCGTAAATGATCATGCTGCCGTTGGGCGCAAAGCTGGGTGATTCATCCAGACGCCCCTTGGTCAGTATCTGCGTCTCGCCCGTGTCGAGGTGCAGGATCGCGACCCGGAAGCGGCCACCATCGCCGTTGATCATCGCAATCTTCTTGCCATCCGGCGACACCGCCGGTGCCGAGTTGTACTCACCCTCGAAAGTGAGCCGCTGCGGCCTGCCACCGCTGGCCGGGATGCGGTAGAGCTGTGGCTTGCCGGTGCGGTTGGAAGTGTAGACGATGGTTTCGCCGTCCGGCATCCACACCGGCTCGGTGTTGATCGCCCGGTCATTGGTGACCCGGGTGAGCTTGCGCGTCGCGATATTGAGCACGTAGATCTGCGGCGTGCCGCTCTCCGACAACGTCAACGCCAGCTTAGTGCCATCCGGTGACCAGTCCGGCGCCCCATTGATGCCCGGCTTGCTGGTGACGCGATGGCGCTTGCCCGTGGTGACATCCTGCACATAGATGGCCGAGCGATTGTTCTCGAACGAGACATAGGCAATGTTGCGCGCATCCGGCGACCAGTCCGGCGACATGATCGGGCTTTTCGAGCGCAGAATCGTGCGCGGGTTGTAGCCGTCGGAATCCGCCACCTGCAACGCATAGGCGTTGCGCACGCCTTTCTTCGAGGTGACATAGACGACCTGGGTATTGAACGCACCTCGCTCACCGATGATCGCTTCATAGACCAGATCGCTGACCTGGTGCGCCGCCCGGCGCAGATCGGCGCTGCTGGCGGGGATGTTATAGCCTGCCAGTTGGCGACCCGCGCCGGTGTCGAACAACTGGAACTGCACATTGAAACTATCACCACCGTTGTCGATCAGTTTGCCAACAACAAGGTAGTCGATGGCGTGATTGCGCCAGGCGAACAGATCAACATTTTCCGGCCGCGGATCGGGCTGGGCGAACTTGTCACGCGACAGCGGGCTGAAACGGCCACTACGACCAAGATCGGCCATGACGATGTCACCAACACGCTGCGGTGCCGCGGCTGCTCCTTCGACCACAAAAGGCGCAATGGCGATGGGGATGGCATCGCTGACGCCTTGGGTGATGCGGATCTCCAGCGCTGCCTGCACAGACAGCGGCAGCAGAAACACCAGCATCAACAAAACAGCTTTCAGACTCCTCATAGCTTTCATCCTGCTTTCTGTGATTTCGACTTGCCGGGCGTGCTTCGCCATCCCGGCCTGAATTGAATCCCGACCGGCCAACATACTGTGGACCAGCAGCTAGCGCTACGTCTGCGGCTCGAAAGTGAACTTAATTTCACGATCGAACACACGCGGATCGGGCGCCTTTGGCAGCGGATCGGCGCGCCAGACAGCCTTTTCCACCGAATCGCGCATCATGCTGTTGCAAGTGGGTGAAGAAAGCACTTGCACGTCGAGCACCTTGCCGGTCGATGCCTGCTTCACCTTGACCTCGCAACTGCCAGTCACCCCACCGGGCGGCTGTAGCCAGCGGCTCTCGACGCGGGACTTGATCGCCCCCATGTATTGGCTGCGCATACCCGCGACCTGTGCCCGCTCCAGCTCGGCCTGCTCCTCGGCAAACAGTGCATTCATGCGCTGTTCTTCCAGTGCCTTTTCCTGAGCTCGCAACCGCTCCTGTTCCTTGCGGCGCTTTTCCTCGGCCAGCTTCTTGCGGCGCTCGGCTTCCTTACGTTTCTTTTCCGCTTCCAGTTTCTTGCGGCGTTCAGCCTCTTTGCGTTTTTTCTCTTCGGCGAGGCGCTTTTTCTCGGCCTCTTTCTTGCGCTTTTCCTGTTCTGCCTTCTTGCGTTGCTCTTCTTCCTTACGCTTCAACTCGGCCAGGCGTTTCTTTTCCTGTGCCTGCTTGCGTTTGAGTTCTGCCTGTTTTTTCTTCTCTTCTTCGCGCTGGCGCTGCAATTCGGCCTGACGTTTTTCCTCTGCCTGCTGGCGCTCCAACTCGGCCTTTTTCTCCTCTTCGAGACGCTTTTGCTCCGCCAGTTCCTGTTCGCGCTGTTTTTCTTCTTCCACCGGCGGCGGCTCCGGTGCATCCGGAATCTGCTTCTTCAGCTCAGCGACCTCTTTCGGGTCGATGATCGCGCGCGCCTTGATCGGCTGCGCTGCTGCTGGCGTGTCGCGGTGCCAATCCAGATTGATGACGAAAAAAGCCAGCAAAAACAGATGGATCAGCAAGGCCACCAGCACGGCCTTGGGGTGCCGCCGAATCAGATCCCACATGGCTTAACGCTCTCCGGCCGGTTGCTCGGTGATCAGGCCAATGCCGGAAGCGCCTGCTGCCTGCAACGCGGCCATCGCCTCGACGACACGGCCGTAGGGAACGCCCGCATCGCCACGCACATACACCTGCTTGTCCTTGCGCTCGCGCAGCAAGTCGGCAATGCGATTGGTCAGTGCCTGTGCGCTCATCGGCAGTGCGTCCGGGCCGTCTTCATCGAGAAAGAATCGCCCCTGCGCATCGACCGCAATGACGACCTGTTCAGTCGGTTCATCGGTGACGGGCTGCGCATCGGCCTCGGGCAGATCGACGATGACGCCTTGCTGCATCATCGGCGCTGTCACCATGAAGATGACCAGCAGCACCAGCATTACATCGATATAGGGCACGACGTTGATTTGGGCCATCGGCTTGCGGCGGTTGCGGGTATGCGCCATGACGGTTCAGCTCGCCCCTCCCGCCTTGGCGGATGAGTGGCGCTGCAACAGCGTGATGAATTCTTCGACGAAGTTGTCGTAGCGCGTGATCAGCCGCTCCACGTCATCGGAATAGCGATTGTAGGCAATGACCGCGGGGATCGCAGCGAACAGACCGATCGCCGTAGCCACCAGTGCTTCAGCAATGCCGGGCGCCACCGCAGCCAGCGTAGCCATCTGCGCATCACCGAGAGCGCGAAACGAGTTCATGATGCCCCACACTGTACCGAACAAGCCGATATATGGGCTGGTGGAACCAACGGTGGCAAGAAACGCCAGCGAGCCTTCGAGGTTGTCCACCTCACGCGACATCGCCACCCTCATCGAGCGCGAGATCATGTCGATCTGGCCGATATAGGCGCTGCGCTGCTTCAGCTGGCGCAGATACTCGCGAAAACCGGAGACGAAAATCGCCTCCATGCCGTGGGCGTCGCCGCGCTGCTTGATCTCTTTGTAAAGCGCTTCGAGATCGCCGCCAGACCAGAATTTGTCTTCAAATTCGTCAGCGCACTTCTGCGCGCGGCCGATATCACGCCACTTGATGACGATGATCGTCCACGATGCGATCGAGGCCAGCAGCAGAATCAGCATGACGGCCTTGACGACGACACTGGCGCCGGTCACGAGTTCGAGAATGGAAAGATCAACTGACACGTTGAAACGCCTCGGTAATGGATTGCGGGATGGGATGGGGGCGAAAGCGGGCGACATCAAGGCAGACAACAACGATCTGCGCCTCGGCCAGGCACTTGTCGTCGCTCAGCACCTGCTGGCGGAAAGTGATGCTGGTGCGACCCCAGGCGACGATTTCGGCGCTCACCTGCAACTGGTCGTTGAAGCGGCCAGGACTGCGGTAGTCGATATCCACATGCTTGACGACAAAGATAATACCTTCGTCCGCGCGCAGACGATCCTGCTCGAAACCGCCGGCGCGCAACATTTCCGTCCGCGCACGCTCCATGAACCTGAGGTAGTTGGCGTAGTACACCACGCCACCGGCATCGGTATCTTCATAGTAGACACGTACCGGCCAACAGAACGCTTCCATTGATCCGATGTCAGCCATAAAACCCGCAAGTCTACCCGTCATCCGGGAACAATTCACCTACCGCCCCGGAAAGGTCTTGCGCTGGCGGGCTCAAACCAAAGTGCTGGTAAGCCGTGCGGGTGGCGACCCGGCCCCGTGGCGTGCGCATCATGAAGCCCTGCTGGATCAGGTATGGCTCGATCACATCCTCGATGGTGCCACGTTCCTCGCCGATGGCAGCGGCGATGGAATCGACTCCGACCGGCCCGCCATCGAACTTCTCCATGATCGCCAGCAGCACGCGCCGGTCCATCGAGTCGAAACCATGCGCATCCACATTGAGCATGTTCAGCGCCGCATCGGCCACCTCGGTGCTGATGTGGCCGTCGGCCTTCACCTCGGCGTAGTCACGCACCCGCCGCAACAGGCGGTTGGCGATACGCGGCGTACCGCGTGAGCGCCGCGCGATCTCGGTAGCCCCGCCGTCATCGATCCGCACACCGAGAATCTGCGCCGAGCGGCTGACGATATGCGCCAGATCCTCACGGCTGTAAAATTCCAGCCGCTGCACGATGCCGAAACGGTCGCGCAGCGGCGAGGTCAGCAGACCCGCACGAGTCGTCGCGCCCACCAACGTGAAGCGTGGCAGATCGAGCTTGATCGAACGCGCCGACGGCCCCTCGCCGATCATGATGTCGAGCTGAAAATCCTCCAGCGCCGGATAGAGAATCTCCTCGATCGCCGGGCTGAGACGGTGAATCTCATCGACGAACAGCACGTCGCCCTCTTCGAGGTTGGTGAGAATGGCCGCCAGATCGCCCGCCTTCTCCAGCACCGGGCCGGAACTCTGGCGCAGGTTGGCGTTCATTTCATGGGCGATGATGTGCGACAACGTGGTCTTGCCCAGCCCCGGCGGACCGAAGATCAGCACGTGGTCGAGAGATTCTCCGCGCGCCCGGGCCGCATCGATGAAAATATCCATCTGCTCGCGCACCCGCGGCTGACCGCGATAGTCGGACAGCGTCTTGGGTCGAATGCTGGCTTCATTGCCCGGCTCGTCCGGCGCAGCCAACGGATCGATCAAAGGATCACGACTCACAGCGCACCCTTCAATGCCATGCGGATGATCTCTTCACTGCTCAGGCCCGGCGCGGCCGCCTTCTTCGCCATACGGCCAGCCTCCTGCGGGCGATATCCCAGCGCTTCCAGCGCCATCGCCGCCTCGCTGACCGGGTCTTCAGACGGCGTGGCCGCAGCCGCGTCGCTGACCGCCAAGCCTTCGGGCATTTCGATATGCTCGACCCGGTCGCGCATTTCGACGATCAAGCGCTCGGCCGTCTTCTTGCCGATGCCGGGCAAGCGCACCAGCGCCGCCTGATCGGCACCCTGCACGCAGAGCCGGAATTCCTGCGGATTCATGCCGGAGAGAATCGCCAGCGCCATCTTCGCACCAACACCATTGACCTTCAGCAGTTGCCGGAACAGGCTGCGCTCAGCCTCAGTGAGAAAGCCGTAGAGAATCTGCGCGTCTTCCCGCACATGAAAATGGGTTACCAGCGTCACCGTCTGCCCCGTCGGCGGCAGATCGAAGAAGGTGGACATCGGCGCCTGCACCTCATAGCCAATGCCGTTCACGTCCAGCAGTAGCTCCGGCGGTTGTTTGAGCAGCAACGTGCCCGTGATGCGGCCGATCACTTGCGCACCTGCAAACTGGCGATACGGCTGTGCGACGCCGCCGTGTGTGCGTGACACAGCGCCACCGCGAGCGCATCGGCCGCGTCGGCCTGCAGCTTGCCCTGCAAGTTGAGCATCATCTTCACCATGTGTTGTACCTGCTCCTTGTCCGCGCCGCCGGTGCCCACCACCGATTTCTTCACCACCTTGGCAGTGTATTCCGATACTGGCAGCTCCATAATGACGCCAGCACAGATCGCCGCGCCCCGCGCCTGCCCCAGCTTCAGCGCCGAGTCGGCACTGCGCGCCATGAAGACTTTTTCGATCGCCATCTCACGCGGGCGGCAATCCTCGATCACATTGCTCACCTCGCGGTAGATCAACCCCAGCTTTTCAGCGAGAGAATCACCACTCACGATGATCGCGCCACTGCTGACATGGCGGCTGTAGCGCCCATCGCTGTCGATGACACCGTAGCCCGTTATCCGGGAGCCGGGGTCAATCCCGAGAATTCTTATCATGTCAGGTCTTTCAAGCCCACTCTCCCCTTGAGGGGAGACGACGCCAGGGATGGCGGAGGTAGCGCAACGCAGGATGCCAAAGCCGAGGGTTGGGGAGAGGGGTGAGACATCCGCACAAAACAATGCATGATCCCTTACGGCTCATGCATTCTCCAGCACTTCGTCAGGAATATCGGCGTTGGTATAGACCTCCTGCACATCATCGAGGTCTTCAAGACGGTCGATCATGCGCATCACCTTTTCGCCAGTGTCATTGTCCAGCGCCGTCAGCGTATCCGGGCGCAACGTAACCTCGGCATTGTCCGGCTCCAGCCCTGCCGCCTGCAACGCATCCTTGACCGCCTGATATTCCTCAGGCGTGGTCAACACATCGATGGAACCATCGTCATTGGTCACGATGTCCTCAGCGCCAGCATCGAGCGCCGCTTCCATGATCGCGTCTTCATCGGCGCCGGGGCCATAACTGATAATGCCGGTTTTGGTGAACATATAGGAAACCGACCCGTCGGTACCGAGATTACCCCCAGCCTTGGTGAACGCATGACGCACCTCGGAGACTGTTCGATTGCGATTGTCCGTCAGACACAGAGCCATGATCGCCACGCCACCCGGGCCGTAGCCTTCGTAGACGATCTCTTCATAGTTCGCACCCTCGGTCTCACCCGCGCCCCGCTTGGCCGCCTTCTCGATGGTGTCCTTCGGCATGTTCGCTGCCAGCGCCTTGTCCACCGCCAGGCGCAAACGCGGATGCGCAGCCGGGTCAGAGGTCTTGCCCTCCTTCGCCGCCACCGTGATCTCACGGATCAACTTCGTCCAAACCTTCGCCCGCTTCTTGTCGTTGGCAGCCTTCTTATGCTTGATATTGGCCCATTTACTGTGTCCAGCCATGGTCTCGTCTCCGCTCAAAATGGGGAGATTTTATCACAGCCCGCCGCTTCGCCGGCACACTGGGCAGCGATCAATATACGCCACTCGCCATGCTGCAATACAAGACCTGACCCCAAGCAGCGCGGAATACATCTATATCCGCGTCCGTCAGCGCAGTGTCGGCCGTGAAGTCTCCGCCATTGTGACCCAGCAGGTAGTGGAAAACCCGAACATCGTAGCGGTCTACCCGCCGATTCCCGTCCAAATCGGCGACCGAGGCACCACGCTTGCCGTATTCAGCCTGCATCACATTCAAATCGCTGAAACTGACAATGCCATCCTGATTGAGGTCACCCGAAACGGCAGCACTGACCGTCGCAGAAGCAACAGCAATCCCCATCGACAAGGCCGAAGCCAATATCATTTTTTTCATAGTCTTCACCCACACTGTTAGAAACTGATTCGAGTCGCCGACACCTGGCTCCTCCATGCAACAGCCACGTTCCAGTCACTCTACGCAAGCCATTCGACAGCCGGAATGAACATTCGTTCTACTGCCAGCACGGCCTTCACAATCCGTCACAATTCGAGCCCCGATGACCCGGCCGCCCATCAAAGCTGGGACAAAATGACCCGCCGCCCTCGCCGCAACATAGAAAACCGGTGAGTGGCGCGGATTTTGCAGCGGGTCAGGAAAAACGATCTGCCCGGGAGCGATATGACTCAACAACGTGATCTGACCGACCGCTTTGGTCGCCACATAAAATATTTGCGCATCTCGGTCACTGACCGTTGCGATCTGCGCTGCATCTACTGCATGAGTGAAGACATGCAGTTCGTGCCCCGGGCGCGACTGCTGACGCTGGAAGAAATCATCCGGCTGGGGCGAAATTTCGTCGAACTCGGCGTCGAGAAAATTCGCATTACCGGAGGGGAGCCGCTGGTAAGGCGGAATATTCTCAGTGTCTTCGAAGCCCTGGGTGCGCTACCGGGGCTGAAAGAGCTGACGCTGACGACCAATGCCACCCAACTGCCGCGATTCGCCAATGCGCTCGTCGATGCCGGTGTGCAGCGGGTGAACATCAGCCTCGATTCGCTGCGCCCCGAGCGGTTCCGCCGCATCACCCGCATCGGCGAGCTCGACAAGGTACTGGCCGGTATCGAGGCTGCCCGGGCCGCGGGCTTCCGCCGCATCAAGCTCAATGCCGTGATCCTCAAGCATCGCAATCACGACGAGGTGGTCGACCTGGCGCGATTCGCGCTCGACAACGGCATGGACATCAGCTTTATCGAGGAGATGCCGCTGGGTGCCGTGCAGGAACACGACCGGGCCGAGGCCTACTACTCCTCGGATGCCATCCGCAGCGATCTGGCCCAGGCATTCGAGCTGATCGAAAGCACGGAACACAGTGGTGGCCCATCGCACTATTTTCGCGTACGCGGCCACCGGGGGCGCATCGGCTTCATCTCACCACACAGCCACAACTTCTGCGACAGCTGCAATCGGGTACGGCTGACCGCCACCGGACGTTTGCTGCTGTGCCTTGGACAGGAACACTCGAAACAGCTGCGCCCAGTGCTACGCGCCCACCCACTGGATGACCAGCCACTGCAACAAGCCATCGTGCAGGCCATGGAGATCAAACCCCGCGGGCATGATTTTCGGCTCGATGGCATTCCCATTATCCAGCGCCATATGAACGTAACCGGAGGCTGAGATGAAAAACCACCACATCGACATGACCGATGCCGGCCTCGACGCTGCCGTCGCCGTGACCGCGGTAGATGAGTTCGGCCACCAGCGAGAGCAGCATATCGCGGCGGAGCGCCCGCTGACGGTGTATGTGGACAAACGCGAAATTCTGACCCTGATGACCCTCGGCACCCGCCCGGAATTGCTGGTGCTCGGCTGGCTGCGCAATCAGCGTTTCATCAATCGCCCCGAGCAGATCCGTGCCATCCAGGTGGACTGGGACACCGAAGCCGCGGTCGTCGTCACCCGTGATGGCATCGACAATCTCGACTCCCGCCTGTCACGCAAGACTGTGACCACCGGCTGTGGTCAGGGCACGGTGTTCGGCAGCCTGATGGACGACCTGGAAAAGATCCGCCTCGCACCCGGCACACTGCGGCAGTCGGAACTCTACGCCCTGCTCGACAACCTCAACGATTACAACGCCATCTACCGCAAGGCGGGCGCAGTACACGGCTGCGCCCTCTGCCGTGGCACCGAAGTATTGCACTTCGTCGAAGATGTCGGTCGCCACAATGCGGTGGACACGCTGGCCGGACTGATGTGGCTCGACGATATCCGCGGTGACGAGCTGTGCTTCTACACCACGGGACGCCTGACCTCGGAAATGGTCATCAAGGTGGCGCAGATGGGCATCCCCCGCCTGCTGTCACGATCGGGGCTGACGCAAATGGGGCTGGATCTCGCCCGCAAGCTCGGCGTCACGCTCATTGCACGCGCCAAGGGGAGGCATTTTCTGGCCTATCATGGGACCGAATTGATCAACTTCGACGCCAGCCCGCGCAAACTGGCACGACCGGCATGAGCGTCTCACCCGCCATCGAGCCGCCACAACTCGCGCCCGAGCCGCAATACATGAGCGTGCGCCAGGTGGCCGCCTACCTGCAACTGAACGAAAAGAAAATCTATGCCCTGCTCAAGGAAGGCAAGATACCGGGCACCAAAATCACCGGAAAATGGCTGTTCCCTCGCGAGCTGATCGACCGCTGGCTGCTCGACGCCTCACATAGCGGCGTCATGACCGACCGCTTGATCGTCACCGGCAGCGACGACCCGCTACTGTTTCGCAGCATCATCGATCAGGCACACCGCTGCCGCGCACGCGCCCTGCTCACCTACAGTCCCACCGGCACCCGCCTCGGCCTGGAGCTGTTGCAAGCCCACCGCGCCGACGCCTGCGCCCTGCACTGGGGGCCGGATACCGAAAGCCACCTGCGCCATCCGGCGCTGCTCACGCAATACCCGCAGCACCGCAACTGGGTGCTGATACGTCTGTTTCGCCGCCGCCAGGGCATACTGCTGTCACCGGCCCTTGCCCTGAGCAACGCACCACTGCAAGACATTCTCGAACAGGCACAACGACACGCGCTGCAGTGGACCTTGCGCCAGCCCGGCGCGGGATCGCAACGCTTCCTGATCGATGCGCTACAAACGCTGAATATCGACATCAACACTCTCTCCAAAGCCGAAACTGCACGAACGGAACGCGAAGCCGCCGCCACCATCAGCATGGGCCTTGCCGACCTCGCCCCCGGCTGCGAAGCCGCCGCCAGCGAATTCGGGCTCGCATTCTCACCGCTGGGATGGGAAGCCTTCGACCTGGTACTGCCCCGGGAGATCTACTTCCGCAAGATGTTTCAGGATCTGCTCGCACAACTCCGCCAGCCCTCCACCCGACAGCTCGCCGGCACCTTACAGGGTTATGACATGGATTGCTGCGGCACACTGATCTGGAGCGGGCAGTGACATCGCGCCTTCTAACTCAAGTTTCGGCGTTCAGATTTGCACATCAGCCAGTTCCCCGGGAAAGGTGGAAGCTGGAATGTAGTTCCGTCGCGGAGGAGCCACCAAAAGCCTCCCTTTCGCAAAGGGAGGTTTGGAGGGATTGGTGCTGCGAAGTTTTGGTCTGGTGAGGCGGTATAAATCCCCCTCAATCCCCTTTGGCAAAGGGGGGAGGTGTCAGAGGTGGCAGCCCTGTTTCCAGGGACAGCGCCGGTCTTGAGCGCATGACTACTGATCCATGGGTTCTGATGTGGCGACCCAGAAATCAACAATATCGCCTATTGCAACGCATTATTTATTTTGCATCAATGGGTTGCTCACTGATTTAGATGCGACATGAACTCCGAAACTTGAGTTGAGTAAACCAAGAAACTCGAGCCAGACGAACGCCGCACCCACCAACACGACGCAAACCCGCCTCCAACACCCCATCACCAATGCCACCAGTATAAAACTGGCAAACCAGATCAACAGCAAAAACAACAGCACCAGCAATACCACAACCAAGCCAATCACAACCTCGGCAACAACAGGATTCTTCACCTCATGATCGTCGCCTGTAATCTTGATGCTCATCGACTCACCCACCACCATTCCGATTCATTGATACCCCTTTTTCGCATCAATATCAGCTCAAACGTGATGGCAGGTGCCCCAAACATCGACCCTCTACAACGCCCACCCCGGGACCGCCGGCATCCTGCCGGCCACCCACCCAACCCGACGCAATTTCCCAATATTTGAATCCCACACGGCAACAGCAGCAGCGCCCGCAACGATACGTTACAACAAGACCTGACCCTATGGCGTGTGCGACGAGCGGCTTGTTATATTTAATTTTTATTAACCAACCCTTTGGCAACGTCTGCAAGCCCTTTAGCTGTTTCAAAAGCGGCCTTCGACTCTTTATCTGTAAGCGCCAAAGAATCAGCACCTTCCCCTGCGCCACCACGCGCGCCAAACTTTCCCCTGTCTTCAAGTTCGACAGGAGAAAGCCATGTCTACAACAGTCAACCGCAAGAGCCGTGCCGAATACTG
>JALSHZ010000041.1 GCA_026981985.1 Gammaproteobacteria bacterium
TGTTTTGTCGTATTCGGGGCTATTTATCCACTTGTCGAAAACAAGGGCTGAGTGCATCCGATGCGTTGGCGTTGGTTTTTGCGGGAAAATTACCCCATTTTGATTTAATGGGCTGAGTAGTTACCTTTCTGACTACAAAATGAAGGAAGGTCATATTCTGGGACCCAATGCGGAACAGATCGAAATATGGGTATCCATTGAAGGAGTAAGACAATGAAACCGATTGGGACAGTCATCACCATCACCCTGCTGGCGGCAGTATTCGGTTTTCTTCCCGGCCACATCAGTGCCGGTAATAATGAAGGCTTCGATGAACGACCGCTCATCAAAGTGCCAGCCGATGGTAAATTTCGGGTGGTCTACGATATGCGCTCAGATCAGGTTGCGGCCGGTGTGAGTCGAGGGCTCTACTATGTTCGTGGTTTGTTTGAGGCCTATCGAAAGCAGGGGGTAAAACCCGAGCAACTCGATATTCACGTGGTCATGCACGGAAAGTCTGCAAAAGCACTGCTGATCGACGAGACATATCAGACAGCGGTCGATGACCCCTTTGCCATCAACCCCAATGCAAAAATCGTTGGCGATCTGATCGATCTTGGCGTCAGCGTCGAGATCTGTCATTCGGCAATGAAAAGCAAAGGCTGGCTGCCAGAAGATGTACTGCCCGACGTTGCGATCGTACACGATGGCTACACCCGGCTCATCAAGCTGCAAAATGACGGTTACGCCTATATCGGCGGATTCTGACGCAGCACGTTTTCTCGCCACAAGGGCATGGCCGGTTTACAATCATACTCAGCACAGTCCCGTAACTGCTCAGATTGCCCCCGTTTTGCGTCAAATCAAGGCGGAAGCGCGCAGTTTACAAGTGTAAATGAGCACTTCCAACGCAGAGTTGGCGCAAATAAGGGGGGGTAAGCTGAGCAGTTACATCGCCCCTTATCAAACCGGCATCATCATGGATCAGGATCTTCAGCAGAATCTCATGCAGCGTGGTACGTGGATTCGAATTCTCTACATGCTGCTGTTTTTCTTCATTTTCAGCATCACCCGCATGGTGGTATATGGCGTTGCCATTATTCAGGCGGGTTTCGTGCTGCTCACTGGCGAGACCAACCCTTACTTACTCGGCCTCGGTCGCGCACTGAGCCGGTATATTTTTCAGATCATGCAGTTTTTCACCTTTACCAGCGACGACATTCCGTTCCCGTTTGGACCATGGCCGAATGGGATTTCCGACGACTGAGCATTTCGCTGCAAGCGCGCCAGCCACTGAGCGGCTCGCCACGCTGACCCAGCACATCAGCTTCAGCAGCGACACGGGTGACCGCATCGACGCGCAACGGATTTTTCATGGTCGCGGGCACGCCTGGCCGGGATTCGAGCATCTCGTGATCGACCTGCTGCCGCCACTGGCGGTGATTGGTCTGTTTGCACCAGAGGACGACATATTCATCAATGCGCTCGCACACTGGCTGCGGCAGCACATTGACGCTTGCGAGGCGGTCATCAGGCAACAGCGGTATTTGGCTACCGCACCATCGAACGTGCTGTTGGGAGACATGCCGGAAACGCCCCTTGCGGTCAGCGAAAACGGCCTGCGCTTTCTCGTGCAACCCGGACGCAACCGCAACAGCGGGCTGTTTCTCGACATGCGCAACGGTCGCGACTGGGTACGACGCAACAGCAGGGGCAAGCGGGTGCTGAATCTGTTTGCCTATACTTGCGGCTTTTCCGTCGCAGCGGTGGCGGGTGGCGCGGCCAGCGTCGTCAACATCGACATGAGCAGCGCGGCCTTGTCAGTCGGTCGCGGCAATCACCGCCGCAACGACCAGCCGCTGGATACCGTTCGCTTCGAAAAGCTCGATATTTTCAAATCCTTCGGGCGCATCAAGCGGCGCGGCCCCTACGAGCTGTTGATCTGCGACCCGCCCACACGACAAAAAGGCAGCGTCGATATTGCAAAGGACTATCCGCGCATTCTTAGACGCCTGAGCGAATTCATGGCACCAGCCAGCGAGCTGCTGCTGTGTCTGAACGCGCCGCAGCTGGGGCGGGATTTTCTGCTCGACGCCGTTGCACGCCATGCGCCACAATATCGCTTCTGCGCGGACATCCCGCCCCCCAGCGTGTTTGCTGACGCACAGCAGCGCGGACTGAAAGTCATGCACTGGCGCAGCCGCTGAAAAAAGCCTCTGCCCGACCACAACCTCCAAGGATTGAACGTGTCCATTCCCCTGCCCGACGATATTTCCCCACTCGACGAACTGCTGCCCGACGAGCCGCTGCTGATGATGGGTGCTGGCCCGGTACCCATTCCCGAACGGGTCGCGGCAGCCAACTCGATCGTCATCAACCATCTGGGCGATACCATGGCGGGGGTCATCGAACAAGTGAAGACGATGTCGCGTTACGTCTTTCAGACCGCGTCGCATCACATTCTCGGCGTGGCCGGTCCGGGGTCGGCGGCAATGGAAATGGCGGTGGTCAATCTGGTATCACCTGGCGATCGCGTAGTGAGCGTGTGCAACGGTTTTTTCAGTACCCGGCTGGCCGAAATGGCCACCCGCACCGGCGGCGACGTGCTGCGACTGGAGGTTCCCGAGCGCGAATCGGCATCGCCAGACGCCATTGCACAGGCACTGCTGGAACATCGCCCGCAGGCACTGACGATCGTGCAGGGCGAAACCTCGAACACCGTCTTCAATCGCTATCTGCCCGAAATCGCGCGGCTGGCACGGGAACACGACTGCCTGGTCATCGTCGATGCGGTTTGCACCTTGAGCACGATGCCGCTGGAGATGGACGACTGGGGTGTAGATGCGGTCATTACCGGCGGCCAGAAGGGCCTGTCGTCCATTCCTGGGGTGTCGCTCGTGGCTTTCTCCGATCGCGGCTGGGAGAAGATCATCAAGCGCAAGGATCAGCTGCGTCACTGGTGTCTGGACGCCAAGCTGGCCGATCAGTTCTGGTATCGCAAGTCCTATCATTACACTGCGCCGGTGTCTGGCATTCTCGCCATGCACGAAGCACTGCGACTGATCTGCAAGGAAACACTGCCCCACCGTTTCGAGCGCCATCTGCGTTGCTCAGTGGCGCTGCAGGCAGGCATCGAAGCCATGGGACTGAGCCTGTACGTGCCACCCGAAGCCCGCCTCAATTCGGTGGTTGGCATCAATATTCCACCCGGCATCGATGCCACAGAGCTGCTGCGCTACATGTCCAATCGCTACCGTGTCGAGATCTCAGGTTCATTCGGCCCACCCATCATCCGCATCGGCCAGATGGGAGAGCAGAGCCGCGCCCACAACCTGTTTCGCACCGTCCATGCGCTCGGCTCTGGCATGAAGGCGCTTGGGGCCGGCATCAATTTGCCGAGTGGTGTCGCGGCGCTCGAAAGCAGCCTGGAACACTTCGAATTCGGCGATGATTGACCCGCAGACGCCAGGCGATCAGGTCTGGGAGAGCAATTGCTCGACTCTGGATATCGACGCCCGCTTGACCGGCTTGCCATCGATCGGGCTAGGTGGCGCCGAGCGCAGGCCGTCTTCGGGAAACACCAGCACCTCCACCGGCACATCTTCCCAGTCGAAGGCAAAACCGGGAATACCTTCCCTGCGCCCACCGGACTGACGCCGTGTAATCGCCTGATAGCGGATGCGATGATTCAGCAGAAAAATCGCCACGGCTTCAACATCATCACTGAACAGGTGTAGCTGGATATTGGCATAGGGGCCAGCGGTGCCTTTCAGCACACTGCCAACCAGCCTCGGCTCGAAATCGACGAAGAAACGCATGATATCGAGCGCAGTCTGACGCAGAAAGGCCAGCCGCTCACGATCCTCATCCGTGGCAAACAGGTCAAGCCAGGCCAGTAATGCGGCTTCGACTTCGCTATTGCGTGGCATGTCCCGGCTACCGCTGACCCCCAGCCGCTCGCAAGCCCGCAGCCGCGCACGGCTGTAGTCAGCAACACCTTCGTCCCAGACGATCATCGCCGCCTCTTCGGCGATCTGTCGGCGCAGATTGGCAGTCATCAGAAGATCTGTTCAGGAATATCCATGCCGCCCGGCGCGGCAAAGCTGGTGGTGTCTTCCTCCGGCACATTGCCGGCACGGAAAGTCTCGAAAGCGAACTTGCGCGTGGCTGACCCTGCTTTCTTGCCGGTTTCGGCATCGATCTTCACCGTTACCATGCCCGGCGGCTTGAGCCAGCGGCGATAAGGCGAGTATTCCAGCGCCACCTTCATATAGTCCATCCATACCGGCAACGCCAGGTGTCCGCCGGTTTCCTTGCGCCCCAGCGGCCTGAGCTGATCGAAACCGACCCATACCGTCGTCACCACATCATGGGTAAAGCCGGTGAACCACGCATCCTTCTGATCATTGGTGGTGCCGGTCTTGCCTGCCAGATCCTTGCGCTTGAGCTTGCGCGCCTGATGCGCGGTGCCGATGGTCATGACATCACGCATCATATTGACCATCTGAAAGGCATTCTCACGATCGAGTACACGCTTTGCCGGTTCACCCGGTCGCTTGCCTTCATCATTGCCAGCTTCGGCAACGGAGGCGACCAGGTTGTCGCAATCACTTTTTTCACAGACAACCTTGGGGATATGCTGAAACACCAGTCCGCCGTCGCGATCCTCGATGCGATCAATAATATAGGGTTCGATGCGATAGCCCTGGTTGGCGAACACAGCATAACCACTGACCAGTTCCAGTGGCGTCAGCGCCCCGGTTCCCAGCGCCAGCGACAGGTCAGCCGGCATTGGCCGCTGCGTCATTTCAAACTTGCCAATATGGCGCAGCGCATGTCTCACCCCGATTTTGCGCAGCAGGCGGATCGACACCAGGTTGCGTGACTTGGCCAATGCAACGCGCATCCGGGTCGGCCCGTAGAAGCGGCCGGAATAGTTTTCGGGACGCCACAATGCCGCCTCACCCGCAATTTCGGTTTCATGCACGATTGGCGCATCATTGAATATCGTTGCCGGCGTCAGCCCCTTGGCCAATGCTGCGGAGTAGACAAAGGGCTTGAAATTGGAGCCGGGCTGGCGCACGGCCTGGACGGCGCGGTTGAAGCGACTGCGGAAATAGTCGAAGCCCCCGCTCAACGCGAGGATGGCGCCATCCTTCGGTGATATCGAGACGATGGCACCCTCCACCTTCGGCAGCTGTCGCAGTGCATAACCCTTGTCGCCTGCGACGACACGAATCAGGTCACCCGCAGCGAGCACCTGATCCATCCGCTTGACTGGATCACCACGCTTGTCTTCACTGATATAACGACGCGCCCAGCGCACTGCGTCCAGCGTCAACACGGCGCTTTCACCCCGTCCCAGGTAGATCGACGCCACGCGCTTGTCCACCGACAGTACGATGGCTGGCTTCAGCCCGCCATAGACCGGGTGATTGTCGAGCAACTCATCGAGCTTGTCGGGAGCGGCATCACCGAGCTCATAATGCTTTTCAGCACCGCGGTAGCCGTGGCGCATGTCGTAGTCGATCAGGTGCTTGCGCAGCGACGCGACCGCAGCCTTTTGCAGCGCGTCTTTGACTGTGGTGTAGACGCGAAAGCCTGAAGAATAGATGGCATCGCCATATTGCTCATAGAGCTTGGCCCGCACCATTTCGGCAACATAATTCGCCTCGACCTGAGGCCGCGGTGAGTACACCGACGCCGTCAACCCCGCCTGCTGCGCCGCAGCAGCCTCGGCAGCATCGAGATAGCCGATATCGACCATGCGCCGCAACACATAGTTGCGCCGCTCACGGGCCCGCTCTGGGTTGGCGACAGGGTTGTACTTGGATGGCGCCTTGTACAATCCCGCCAACATCGCCAACTGCGGCAGCTCCAGCTCGGCCAGCGGCTTGCCGTAGTAGGTCTGTGCCGCCGCGCTGACACCATAGGCCCGGTTGCCCATGTAATTCTGGTTCAGATACAACGCCAGAATCTGATCCTTGCTGAGGTTCTTTTCGATCTTGAACGCCAGCAACACCTCGCGCAGCTTGCGCGAAAAGGTACGCTCGCGGTTGAGAAAGAAGTTACGCGCCACCTGCATCGTGATGGTGCTGCCACCTTGCATGGCTTCACCCGTCTGCGCCAGTTTCAGCGCAGCCCGCAGAATGCCCTGGTAATCGACACCAGGATGGTCGTAGAAGCGATCATCCTCCGCCGCAACGACTGCCGCCTTCAACGCCTCGGGAATCTGATCCAGCGGCAACGGGTCACGTCGCTTCTCGCCAAACTCGGCCAGCAACGATCCCTCGCTGGAGAAAACCCGCAGCGGCACCTTATATTGCACCACCTTGAGTTCATCGATCGAAGGCAGGCCGGGCGAAACATAGAGCACAACACCCAACGCAATCAGCACCAGTAACAGCGCCATCCCTGCGAACGCCGTCAACATCCAGCGCGAAATAAATTTGATTACAGTCATAACCTGAATTGGTTCAATGATTTAATGCGTCAAAGTCCGTTTACTAGCGAAACTGTCATGGACACAGGGATTAGTGTGCACTTGCTTCGGTACGTTGTCTTGTACCGATATCACCCACTCTCTTGCAATTGACAACCTGAAAACTTGTAGCAATTCTATCAGGTTGCAACTAACATTTGAGATGGAGAAGCATGTTTGCATGCTAAGCATCTAGGGATTGAGGATTTTTTGTGTTTTCACTCAGAAGGAAAAGTCAACCGTTCGTCGGAATAGATATCAGCTCAACCTCGGTTAAGCTAATCGAGTTGAGCAGATCTGGCAACAGCATCAGGGTGGAAAGTTATGGTGTTGAGCCGCTGCCGGCCAATGCCGTTGTCGAAAAGAACATCTCTGACACCAGCGCGGTCACCAGCTCACTGAACAAGGCGCTCAGCCGCGCGGGCACCAAGGCCAAGAAGTGTGCGCTGGCAGTGCCCACCTCAGCCGCCGTCACCAAAATCATCCATATGCCCAGCGATCTCAACGACGAGGAGCTGGAAGCACAGATTCATCTCGAAGCGGATCAGTATATTCCTTCGCCACTGGATGAGGTGAACCTCGACTTCGAGGTACTGGGCACCAACGAGCAAAACCCGGACAAAATCGACGTACTGCTGGTGGTGGCACGCACCGAGATCGTCGAATCCAGAGCGGCCATCGCCGAAGCCGCCGGTTTGCAGCCGATTGTCATGGATGTCGAATCCTTTGCCACCGCCAACGCCTATCGTCTGATCGAACCCTACATTCCCCACGATGCACCCAGCGACAGTAACGTGGTGGCGATCATCGATGTCGGCGCTACCATGACGAGCATCACCGTTACCGAAAACGAGCAGGTCATCTACTCTCGCGAGCAACCTTTCGGCGGACGCCAGCTTACCGAGGAAATCATGCGCCGCTACGGCCTGTCTTATGCCGAAGCTGGTCTGGCAAAGAAGGAAGGCGGCCTGCCCGACAACTACATCACCGAAATTCTCACACCGTTCAAGGATACGCTGGCACAGCAAGCCAACCGCTTGATGCACTTCTTTTTCGCCAACAGCAGCCATGGCACCGTCAACGAGATCATTCTGGCAGGTGGCACGGCGGGCATTCCCGGGCTGGATGAACTGATCGAAAAACACACCCATATTCGCACAACCATTGCCAATCCATTCAGCCAGATGAGCTTCAATTCAAAAATCAACCAGCAACGGCTCGGCAATGACGCCCCCGCCCTGATGATTGCAGTGGGCCTGGCACTGAGGAACTTCGACTGATGGCGCATATCAATCTACTCCCCTGGCGCGAGGCCAAGCGCAAGGAACAACAGAAGCAGTTCTTGCAGGCACTGGGGCTCGCTGCACTGGCCGGCGTATTGGTTGTCGTCGCTGCACATGTGGCCATTGGTCGGATCGCGGAAAACCAGCAAGCGCGCAATGATCTCCTGAAACAGGAAATCCGTGTGCTCGACAAGCGCATTCGCGACATCAAGGAGCTGGAAAAGACCAAGCAGGCATTGCTGGACCGGATGGACATCATTCAGCAATTGCAACGCAGCCGACCGGTGGCTGTGCATTTGTTCGACGAACTGGTGACGACACTGCCAGGCGGGCTCTATCTGACGCTGATCAAGCAGAAGGGCAACACGCTGGAGATTCGTGGCAAAGCCGAATCCGATGCGCGCGTCTCCAGCTATATGAGCAACCTGGAGCGTTCGCCATGGTTGCAGGATCCGCGCCTGGAGGTGATCGAAACCGTGAAAGACGGACGCAAGGACAGCGGCCCGGTACTGCGCTCCTTCGTGCTAAAGGTGGACAAGGAGATGCCGACAACAGCGTCGAGCGAGGAGAAGCGCAATGGATCTTGAAGAACTCAAGAACTTCGATGTCAGCGACCTCAGCAAGCTCGGATCGGCCCCGATTGCCATCAAGGCCATCTTCCTCACACTCGCGTTTGCCGCGGTGCTGGGCCTGGGTTACTACCTCGACACCAGTGCCCAGCTGGACACGCTGGAGAGCTTGAAAAACAAGGAAGCGGCGCTGAAAAAGGAGTTCGAAAAGAAGCACCACAAGTCAGCCAATCTGGAAGCTTACCGCGAACAGTTGACAGAGATGGAACACGAATTCGGTGCCATGCTGCGACAGCTGCCGGGCAAGACCGAGATTCCGGCGGTGATCCTCGACGTCTCACAAACTGGACTGTCGAGCGGCCTGCAGATTCTGCTGTTCAAACCGCAGCCTGAAGTCAACATGGGCTTCTACGCGGAAAAGCCGATAAAGATCAAGCTGCGCGGCAAGTATGACCAGATGGGGCGTTTTGCCAGTGGTATCGCCAGCCTGCCGCGCATTGCAACGCTGGAAGACATCTCCATCAAGCCGGAGAAAGGCTCGGAGGCACTGACAATGGAAGTCACAGCCAAAACCTACCGCTACCTCGCTGATGACGAAACGCCAGCGAAAAAGCAGAACAAGAAGAAAAGGAAGAAATGATGGCGGCCAGGAGCAGAAACGGGGGCGTAATTGGCATGCTGCTGCTCGCGGCGGCACTGTCCGGCTGCGACCAAAGCAACCAGGATCTGCGCGACTACATCGACGAGATCAAGGCACAACCGACCGGCGGCATTCCCCCCATTCCGGTCATCCCGCCTTATGATCCGTTCGAGTACCCGGAACATTTGCGCGACCCATTCGACAGCAGCATCGTTGCGCCCGACCTGGTGCCGATTCCAAAATCGACCTCAGGCATCCAGATCGACCGCAACCGAGCCAAGGAGTTTCTCGAGAGCTTTCCGCTGGACGCGCTGAGGATGGTCGGCACCATGCGCCAGCAAGGTTCGTTGTGGGCCTTGCTCAAGACACCCGACGGCACCATCCAACGGGTTCGCGTGGGCAACTATGCAGGACAGAACTACGGGAGGATCACCAAGATCACAGACATGAAGGTGGAACTGATAGAGATCGTTCCAGACGGTTTTGGTGGTTACAAGGAGCGACCGGCGGCCATTGCACTGAGCAGTGAGTAACGTTGGCGAAGTATTAAAATCAGGAAAAAACAGGTATATATGATGGATATGCGCGAAATCAAACGAACATGGGGTGGGATCCCGGCACGGATAGCAGTGTTTAGCCTGTTGCTGCTGATGGTGCTGCCGTGGGCGTCGGCAATGGCGGAGACCACTGCACTGGAGGACATTCGCGTCAGTCGGCAGTCGGGCGATGCGCTGGACATCATCATGACCTTCTCTGGCACCGCGCCCGAGCCCCTGAGCTTCACCATCGCCAACCCGGCCCGCATCACGCTGGATTTCCCCAACACCCGCAATAACCTGCGTCGCCGCTCTCTGCCGGTACAGGTTGGCGCGGCCCAGAGCATCACCACCGCGCAGGCCCGGGATCGCACCCGCATGGTCATCAACCTGGCGCGCATGGTGAAGTACCAGACACGCGCAGAAGGCAACAAGCTGATCGTCTCGCTCTCGCCTGCCGCGACGGCGCCGAGCTACACCATCGAGCCGCCAACCATCACGGCCTCGCCGACGATTGCGACCACGCCAACACCGGCAACCCCGGTGCCACCCGGTAGCAAGCCGGCAGCACGCCCGCTGTTCGGCGTCGCCGGCATCGACTTCCGCCGCGGCCCCGATGGCGCCGGCCGTGTACTGATCAAATTGCGAGATGCCAATACCCCGCTGAATATCAAGCAGCAGGGGTCGCGCATCGTTGTCGAGCTGAAGAACGCGACCCTGCCGGACAACCTGCAACGCCACATGGACGTGCTCGACTTCGCCACGCCAGTCGAATCCATCGACGCCCGCACCGTCGGCAAGAACAGTGAGATCATCATCAAGGCGAAGGGCAATTTTTCCCAGCTGGCTTACCAGTCGGATGACGTCTACACCGTCGAGGTTCGGCCACTGAAGGCTGCCAAGAAGAGCAAAAAGAAGCGGGAAATCAGCTACAAGGGCGAACGCCTGTCGCTCAACTTCCAGGACATCGAGGTTCGCTCGGTGCTACAGCTGATCGCCGACTTTACCGGCCTGAACGTGGTCGTTAGCGACAGTGTCACCGGCAATCTGACACTGCGACTGAAGAACGTCCCCTGGGATCAGGCGCTCGACATCATCATGAAAACCAAGGGCTTGGCGAAACGTCGCCAGGGCAACGTGCTCTACATCGCCCCGGCGAAGGAGATCGCAGAACGCGAACAGCAGGAGCTGATGGCCTCGAAACAGGTCGCCGAGCTGACCCCGCTGCGCACCGAGATCATCCCGCTGAACTATGCCGACGCGAAAGAGATGGTCAGCCTGCTGAAAACCGGCGGGGGTGGCAGTGGCTCCAGCAGCGGTGGCGGCAACAGCATTCTGTCCAACCGTGGCAGCATCACGCTCGACCGCCGCACCAACAGTCTGCTGATTCAGGACACGGCAGAAAAACTGGACGAGATCCGCGCCCTGATCAAGACGCTTGATGTCCCCGTGCGCCAGGTGATGATCGAGAGCCGTATCGTTACCGCCAGCGACAAGTTCACCCGCGAATTGGGTGTCACCTTCGGCGTTTCGAACACCAACAACACTGCTGACCAGACATTGAACACCGGGTTCAGCGTCAATACCCCGGTTGGCACCACCGCGGGCACCCTGGGCCTGGCACTGGCCAAGATCCCGCTGGGCGCGAAACTCGATCTGGAACTGTCGGCAGCGGTGGTGGAGAACCGCGCCGAAGTGGTCGCCAGTCCGCGCATCATCACGTCGAACAAGACCAAGGCGCGCATCGAGCAGGGCGTGGAGATTCCGTATCAGGAAGCCACCTCCAGCGGCGCAACCAACACCTCGTTCAAGAAGGCCGTGCTGAGCATGGAAGTCACGCCGCACATCACGCTGGATGACCGCATCAACCTGGAACTGGTCGTCAATCGCGACAGCGTGGGCGATGTGTTCAACAACATCCCAAGCATCGACACGCGCGAGATTCAAACTCAAGTGCTGGTGGAGAACGGCCAGACCATCGTGCTCGGCGGCATCTTCGAAGAAAACAAGATCAGCGGCGAGAAACGTGTGCCGTTCTTTGGTGATCTGCCGGTCATCGGGCAATTGTTCCGCAGCAACACCCACCGCAACGACAAGTCCGAGCTGCTGATTTTCGTCACCCCGAAAATCATCAACGAGAACCTGACCTTGCAGTAGGCGGCAACCGCTCTGGCCTGAAAAAGCCCGCCCCGTGCGGGCTTTTTCGTTGGCGGGCGTGGCGACGCATCAGGCCGATTGCGGTATCATGACAGCCATCATCACAACACCAATGCGTATGCAGCGCCTGTTTCTGATCGGCCCAATGGGAGCCGGAAAAACCACACTCGGGAGACTCATCGCCCAGGATCTGGGCTACGAATTCATCGACAGCGACCGCGTCATCGAGAAACGTACCGGTGTGACCATCCCCACTATTTTCGATATTGAAGGTGAGGAGGGTTTCCGCGAGCGTGAAAGCCGGATCATCGACGAACTGACGCGCAAAAACCAGATCGTGCTGGCCACAGGCGGTGGTGCCATTCTGCGTCCCGAAAACCGGCAATGGTTGCGCGAGCGTGGCTTTGTCGTCTATCTGAAGGTTTCGATCCGGCAACAGCTGGAACGCACCTCGCGCGACAAGTCTCGTCCACTGCTGCAAACACCAGACCCGGCTGCCACGCTCACCGAGCTGGCAAAACTACGGACCCCACTGTACGAAGAAACGGCACACTTCAGCATCAATACCAACCACAGCCGCACACGCACATTGAAAAACAAGATCATCAGCGCCTTTCAAGAGGCGGAGACAGCCTGACACAAGGTAAACCATGGAAACACTTCACGTCGATCTCGGTGATCGCAGCTACCCCATCTACATCGGCAGCGGGTTGCTGCAACAGCCTGAACTACTCACTGGTCATATTCGCGGGCAGTCGGCAGCACTGGTCAGCAATGTCACCGTCGGCCCCCTCTATGCAGACAAGGTCAGCAACGCGCTCAAGAAGCTGAAAACCACCGAGATCCTGCTACCCGACGGCGAACAGTACAAAACGCTGGAGGTGTTGCAGAACATCTTCACCGGCCTGCTTGAAACCCGGATGGATCGCACCACGACACTCATCGCCCTCGGCGGCGGCGTGGTTGGCGACATGACAGGCTTCGCCGCAGCATGCTATCAGCGCGGCGTCGATTTCATCCAGATTCCCACCACCCTGCTGGCGATGGTCGATTCATCGGTCGGCGGCAAGACCGGCGTCAATCACCCGCTTGGCAAGAACATGATCGGCGCCTTCTATCAGCCTCAGTGCGTCATCATCGACACCGACACCCTCGACACGCTCGACGACAAACAACTCAGCGCTGGCATCGCCGAAGTCATCAAATACGGCATCATCCTCGACGCCGACTTCTTCAGCTGGCTCGAAGACAACATGGATCGTCTGCTCGCCCGCGACAAGGACGCCCTCGCCTACGCCATCAAGCGCTCCTGCGAGATCAAGGCGGACGTCGTCGCCGCCGATGAAAAGGAAAAAGGACAGCGCGCCCTGCTCAATCTCGGCCACACCTTCGGCCACGCCATCGAAACGGCCAGCGGCTATGGCAACTGGCTGCATGGCGAAGCGGTCGGTGCCGGCATTGTGCTGGCGGCGGAAATGGCTCAGCGGCTTGGTTGGATAGACACCACCGACGTAGAACGCATGCGCCAGCTCATCCGCCAAGCGAGCCTGCCCCTGAAGCCACCAGCCGAGATGACGACTGAACAGTTCATCGACCTCATGGCGGTGGATAAAAAAGTCATCGACGGACGACTGCGACTGGTCCTGCCCAAACGCATTGGAAAAGCCGTCGTCACCAGCGAATTTCCGGTTGAAGCGTTGAGAGAAACCCTCGCGAGTGCGCTGGCGTAGCGTGATAAAAAAGAGGCTGGATGGTTCGATGCTCGAACATGACAACCTCGGTGCCATCCCACCAACACAGATTGGTTAGCCAATAGCGCAAAACTGACACCCTCTTGCAGATGTTTCCTCGGACACCACTTTCAATTCAACGCTGGAGGGCGACACAAACCTTATACGAAAACGCAAACATGATCCGGGGTATATATCAGCGACTGACCTTTCTCACCCTTACCGCTCTTTCCCTCATCGCCTGCGACGGGGGCGATCAGATTGGTAGTTCCGACCACCAAATCCGCGCCCTCGCCTTCGATGGCGTGCGCTACGTCGCCGCCACACCGGGTGGCGTCGTTCTGACCAGTACCGACGCCATTCACTGGCAAGCGATAGATGTACCCGGCACGCTCGACACACGCGTGATGGCCACATTCCAAGGCGAATTTGTTGGCATTTCCTATGTCATTGGCGTCGCACCCGAGCTTGCGATCGACAGCGGGAACGTCATCTTGAGCAGCACTGATGGCCTCAACTGGCGCACCGCCCCGCTGCACCTACCTGGCATGGTCACAGGCCTGGCAACAGACAACCAACAACTGGTGGCTGTCAGCGATAACGGCGTGATGCTCAGCAGCAACGACGCCACCAACTGGCAAAAGACAGACCTTCGCAGCGACAGTTTTGATGGCATCAGCTACCTCGCCAACACATTCATCGCCTGGAATGGCACCACCATCTACCGCAGCTCAAATGGCAGCCAGTGGCAAGCCACCGCCCTACCCGATGCCATGCAACACATCCAAACCGCCGCGAGCGACGGAAACACGCTCATCATGGCAGGACTAGACGGGCAACTCTGGCGCCTCGACAACGACGACCAGTGGCAGCAGCTTCCCGCCCCCTCACAAGCTCATTTCCATGCCATCGCCTGGGGCCGCGACCGCTTCATCGCCGTCGGCTACGAAAACAATCGCGCCCTGATCTGGGAAAGCACCGACGGCACTTACTGGAACCCCATCCCTCTCCCCACCAAAACACCGCCTCTTTACAGCATCATCTGGGACAGCACAGGATTCGTCATCGGCGGTGCGGGCAGCACGATACTCCGTTACGATGGCGCAACAATCACCACTTTCATCTCGGATTCATGAATCGGTAACGCAATAGCGCAAGCCTGACACCTTCTTGACACCTTCTCCCTGCGCTCATCAACCCTCCCAGTTGATTCATTGCCTGAGTGATTGGTTACGGGGCATCAAAACCGCAAGACGGCCTCTGACATACAATTATGAAGCGTGATACAGCGTTGACTAACGACATTCGCGTTTTTTTCGAGACATTCCCCGATGACAATCTCTCCTGCGCCAATCTGTTTGGCAGCGCCGCACGCGGCGAGTTGCGTCCAGACAGCGATATCGATATCGCGATGTTGTTCAATGTAACGCCACCATCAACACTCGCCAGCAAGCGGGAAGACATCATTGGCAGGCGCGTCGATCTGGTCGTGCTCAACCGCAGCATACCCGACCTGATCCACTGCGTATTGCGAATCATTGCCATTTGCTTTATTTTCTTCCATTACTGACTTACACTGCTCACACCACTGTCGAATAGAGACCGTCCATGAATATGAATGTCACCTTCAGAGCGCTGGCCATATTGGCATTACTTTTATTCACCAGCGATGCGCTGTCATCGGAGGTAAACATCTACTCTGGCCGCAAAGAACAATTGATCAAACCTTTGCTGGACAGATTCACTGAACAGACGGGTATCAAAACCAATTTGGTGACGGCCAAGGCCGACAAGTTGCTGACCCGCTTGAAAAACGAAGGCCGCAATACCCCTGCCGACCTGTTCATCACCGTGGATGCGGGGCGTCTGTACCGCGCCAAAGAAGCCGGTGTACTGGCAACCGTGGACAGCGATATCCTCAAGCGGGCCGTACCAGCTCATCTTCGTGACCCGGACGGGCAATGGGTGGGCTTGTCCCAGCGCGCGAGGGTGATCTTCTACGCCAAAGACCGTGTGGATCCCAAGGAGCTGTCCAGCTATGAAGATCTGGCCAACTCCAAATGGAAGAAGAAGATTTGTATCCGTGGCTCAAGCAACATCTACAACCAGTCACTGGTGGCTTCCCTGATCGCCGCAAATGGCGTCGAAGCAACCGAGGAGTGGGCCAAAGGCCTGGTGGCTAACATGGCACGTCCACCCAAAGGCGGCGACCGGGATCAGATCAAGGCGGCAGCCGCCGGACAATGCGACCTGGCCATCGCCAATACTTACTACTACGGCAAGATGCTCACCAGCAAGAAAGACCCGGCGCAAAAACGCGCTGCCGAGGCCATGGGTCTGTTCTGGCCCAACCAGAATGATCGGGGCGCGCACGTCAACGTCAGCGGCGCCGGCGTCACCAAACACGCCAAGAACCGTGACAACGCCATCAAGCTGCTGGAATTTCTGGTCAGCAAGGAAGCCCAGAAGTGGTATGCGGAAGTCAATTTCGAGTACCCGGTCAATCCCGACGCAGAACTGGGCGATCTGGTCAGCAGCTGGGGCAGCTTCAAGTCCGACAAAGTGAACCTGGATGTTCTCGGCAGGAACAATAGCGAAGCCGTGCGCCTGATGGACCGGGCGGGCTGGAAATAGAACATTGAACCATCCCCAGGCAGCCCCCGCCGGCCTGATGGGACGGCTGTGGCAGCCGACGATTCTGCTCACCGCGCTGATGATCAGCATTCCCATGCTGGTCATCGGCGCGTTCGTCTTCCAGCCATCTACCGGCAACTGGGAACACCTCAGGGCAACCGTGCTGCCGGACTATCTGAGCAACTCCGCGCTGCTGGCGCTGGGGGTGGCTGTGGGCACCCTGCTGATCGGCGTCTCCACCGCCTGGCTCACCGCCATGTGCCGCTTCCCCGGCAGGAAACTGTTCAGCTGGATGCTATTGCTGCCCCTGGCCATGCCGGCCTATATCATCGCCTACACCTATACCGGTATGTTCGATTTTGCCGGGCCGGTACAAAGCTGGTTGCGGGAGTGGAGTGGCTGGACCTATGGCGATTACTGGTTCCCCGAAGTGCGCTCCCTGGGCGGTGCCATCGTCATGCTCTCCCTGGTGCTCTACCCCTACGTCTATCTGCTGGCTCGCGCCGCCTTTCTGGAACAGTCTGTCAGCGTATTGGAAGTGAGCCGCACCCTGGGATGCGGCAGCTGGTGCAGTTTCTTTCGTGTTGCCTTGCCCCTGGCGCGACCCGCCATCGTCGCCGGCCTGTCTCTGGCGCTCATGGAAACCCTGGCCGACTACGGCACGGTTTCATATTTTGGCCTGGGCGTGTTCACTACCGGCATTTTCCGCACCTGGTTTGGCATGGGTGATTCGGTTGCCGCCGCCAAGCTGGCATCCTTGCTGCTGGCTTTCGTGCTGGTACTCATCGCCCTGGAGCGCAGTTCCCGGCGCCGCGCCCGTTATCACCACATCTCCGGTCAATATACCCGGCTTCCGGAACACCGGTTGAGCGGAAGCAAAGCCGTGCTGGCGTTTATGGCTTGTTTCATGCCCCTGCTGCTGGGTTTTCTGTTACCGGCCGCGCAGCTTGGCGTCTGGGCGCTGGATACCTGGCAGGAGATGGTCGACGCGGCTTTCATCACGTTGACCATCAACAGCCTGCTGTTGGCCTTTGCCGCCTCGCTGCTGGCGTTGGTACTGGCGCTGTTTCTGGCCTATGGAAAGCGCATACTGAAAACCCGCACCGTCGAAGCCGCCATCCGCATTGCCAGCAGCGGCTATGCCATTCCCGGCACAGTCATCGCGGTCGGCATCATCATCCCGTTCGCCTGGCTGGACAACAATATCGACAGCTTCATGCGTGAACACTTCGACCTGTCTACCGGCTTGCTCCTCAGTGGCACGCTGTTTGCGCTGCTGTTTGCCTACACGGTACGTTTCCTTGCCGTCAGCCTGCAAAGCGTGGAATCCGGACTGGGGAAAATCCGCCCCGCCATGGATGACGCTGCGCGCTCCCTGGGTTATCGCCCCAAAGAAATTCTGTTCAGAATCCATCTACCCCTGATGCGCGCCTCGGTGCTCACGGCAATCCTCATCGTGTTCGTCGATGTCATGAAGGAACTTCCCGCCACCCTGATATTGCGGCCATTCAATTTCAACACCCTGGCGGTGCGCGCCTTTGAGCTGGCTTCCGACGAGCGGCTGGCGGATTCTTCCACCGCGGCCCTGATGATCGTCGCCGCCGGCCTGCTGCCGGTGATTCTCCTGAGTCGCAGCATTGCCCATTCGAGAAAAGGTTGAACCTATGTCAGTCAAACTGGACATTCAGGCCATCGACCTGAGCTACGACAAGCAGACGGTGGTGCAGGACTTCTCCATGCAATTGCAGGAGAATCACATCGGCTGCCTGCTCGGGCCCAGCGGTTGCGGAAAGACCACGGTATTGCGGACCATCGCCGGCTTCGAACGACCAGAAAAAGGCGTCATCGTCATCGACGGTCAAGCGGTAAGCGATCACCAACGGCATTTGCCACCAGAGCAACGCCACATCGGCATGGTATTTCAGGATTTCTCTCTGTTTCCCAACATGAGCGTGGCGGACAATATCCGTTTCGGCCTGCGCCGCTGGCCCCGCAGCGAACAACAGCAGCGGGTCAGTGAGCTGCTGAAACTGATCGGGCTCAGTGATCGCGCCAAAACCTACCCTCACCAGCTGTCCGGTGGACAACAGCAACGGGTGGCCCTGGCCCGTGCCATGGCGCCCCGCCCCGCCCTGCTGCTGCTGGACGAACCTTTTTCCAGCCTGGACGCGGACCTGCGCGAACAGCTGGCCCGGGAGGTGCGCGACATCTTGCGCGAAGAAAACATCAGCGCCATCCTGGTCACGCATGACCAGCATGAAGCCTTTGCCATGGCGGACGAGATCTGCGTCATGCATGAAGGCCGTATCCAGCAACAGGACAGCGCCTATAATCTGTATCACCGGCCTGCCAACCGCTTCGTGGCGGATTTCATTGGTGAAGGCGTGCTCATTCCTGGTCAGGTCGCCAACGGCAAGGTGCAGACCGAATTGGGCGACATCGAAGGGCAGGTGCCTGAGCACTGCAAGAACGGCTGCAAGGTGGATGTACTGGTTCGCCCGGATGACATCATCCATGACGACAACGCTCCGGACAGCGCCATGGTCACCGACCGCGCTTTTCGTGGTTCGGAATTCCTCTACACCCTGCGCATGTCCAGCGGCCTGGAGCTGCTATGCCTGGTTCCCTCTCATCATAACCATGAGATCGGGGAACGCATCGGCATTCGGCTGGACTTCGATCATCTGGTGGTCTTTCCGCAAAACAGCAGCCTTGCTGAAGGCTGAAACTTCCAGCGTGATATTGATTCTTGCGTCGTAACTACCCAGCTCACCACTGTAATGCGCCATCTCTGCGTTGGGAAATGGTCATTTACACATGTAAACTCACATTTCCCGCCTTGATCTGACGCATTCCAGCGGCAATCTGAGCAGTTACGGTTCTACTTGAGCGAACGCTGAATAATTCCCTTGGGTCGTAACATCAGACCCTGGGTTCAGTGTTCATCACGGTTGAGGCTCGCATTGCCCGTGCCAACACGACGATTGCACCTGACAAATCCTCGCAACGCTAAACGCCGAAACTTGAGATGAAGAAAATCAATAAAAAGTGGCTTGTCCTTCTCACCATCGGTGCAGTGGTTGCTGTGTGGTACGGCCTTGGGCTTGGTGACTATTTCAGCCTGGCGCAGTTGAAACAGCAGCAGGCGACGATCACGCAGTGGACGCAAGGGAATCTGGCCTTGAGCGCGCTGCTGTTCACCTTGCTCTATACCCTGATGGCAGCACTATCGTTACCAGGGGCGGCAATTTTCACGCTGGCGGGTGGCGCGCTGTTCGGGCTTGGGCTCGGCGTCATTCTGGTGTCGATTGCGTCGACCATTGGCGCGACGCTGGCCTTTTTGATCGCCCGCTTTTTGCTGTACGACTGGGTGCAACAGCGTTTTGGCGAACGGCTCAAGGCCATCAATGGCGGGATTGAAAAAGACGGCGCATTCTATCTGTTCAGCTTGCGGCTGGTGCCGGTGTTCCCTTTTTTCGTGATCAATCTGCTGATGGGGCTAACGCCGATCAGCACGCGAACCTATTTCGGGGTGAGCTGGCTGGGCATGCTGCCAGCGACAGTCGTCTATGTGTATGCGGGCACGCAGCTCGCGGGTATCGACTCGCTCAACGACATTCTGTCACCGGGGCTTGTCACCGCGTTCGTGCTGCTGGGCATATTCCCACTGTTGGCTAAAGTGGCTATCGGCATACTACAGCGCAGAAAGGTGTTTGCCGGTTGGGCACGACCAACAGCTTTTGACCGAAATCTGATTGTCATTGGTGCCGGGGCTGGCGGTCTTGTTACCGCTTACATCGCAGCGGCACTGAAGGCAAAGGTGACATTGGTGGAAAAGCATCGCATGGGCGGAGATTGTCTCAACACCGGCTGCGTACCCTCCAAGGCGCTGATCCGCAGCGCGCGTTTTCTCGCAGATGTGCAGCGTTCAGGGACGCTGGGCATGACAACCGCCTCGGCCAAGGCGGACTTTGGCGAGGTAATGGCGCGGGTGCAGCGCATCATCAAGAAAATCGAGCCACACGATTCCGCTGAACGCTACCGCAAACTTGGCGTCGAAGTGATCCAGGGGACAGCAACGCTGCAATCACCCTGGGAGGTCAGCATCGAAACAGCCGCTGGCCCGACAACCCTGACCAGCCGCGCTATTGTCATCGCCACCGGGGCACACCCGTTTGTGCCACCAATCAAGGGGATCGAAACAGTCAACGCACGCACGTCGGATACGATCTGGGCACTCGACAGCCTGCCCCGCCGACTGCTGGTGCTCGGTGGCGGGCCGATCGGCTGCGAGCTGGCACAGGCATTTCAGCGGCTTGGTTCGGCAGTCACGCTGGTTGAAATGCTGCCACGCATTCTGATTCGCGAAGACGAGGACGTCTCGGTGCTGATATCCAGGCGGCTTGCAGCGGAGGGGGTAACGCTATTGACGGCCCATCGAGCCGTTGAATTTCACCACAACAGCGAGGAAAAATTACTGCGCTGCGAGGCGCTGCACACAAACGGGAAAACCAGGGAAGTCGCTTTCGACGAGCTGTTGGTCGCTGTCGGTCGCAAAGCGAACACAAAGGGCTACGGGCTGGAACGGCTCGGCATTCCGCTGAACGACAATGGCACGATCCATACCAACGACTACCTGCAAACACGCTACCCGAATATCTACGCCGTCGGCGATGTTGCCGGGCCATATCAATTCACCCACACAGCCGCCCATCAAGGCTGGTATGGTGCTGTCAATGCGCTGTTCGATCCATTGAAAAAGTTCCGCGCCGACTACCGTGTCGTTCCCTGGGCGACCTTCACCGATCCCGAGGTGGCGCGCGTGGGACTGAACGAAACCGAAGCGCGGGAACAGAAAATCGACTACGAAGTAACGACATATGGCATCGATGACCTTGACCGCGCCATCACCGACGAAGCCGCCATCGGCTTCATCAAGGTCATCACCCCCAAGGGAAAAGATCGAATTCTTGGCGTCACCATCGTCGGCGAACATGCCAGCGACATCATCGCCGAATACGTGCTGGCCATGAAACATGGCATCGGGCTGAACAAGCTGCTGGGCACCATCCATATCTACCCCACCATGGCGGAAGCAAATAAATATGTGGCCGGCAACTGGAAAAAGGCGCACGCACCCGAACGCATCCTGCAGTGGTTGCTGCGCTTCCACGCTTGGCGGCGTTGACGCGGTGCCAGCACAATACGATAGACTGTGCCGATCCAGCCGACTCAGGAATGCCCCATGAACACCGAATTTTTCGAACAACTGCAACAGTTGCACAAAAAAGACACCGATACCCGCCAAAAAATGCTGGAAGCCGGCAAATTGCACGGCGGCTACGCCCCCGAACTGCAACAAGTCCACCGAGAGAATGCCGAGGCGCTGGATCAGCTCATTGCGGAACATGGCTGGCCAACCGTATCGCAAGTTGGCGCCAAAGGCGCCCAACTCGCCTGGGAAATTGCGCAACACGCCAACTGCACACCGGATCTGCAACGCAAATTCTTCAAGCTACTGGGGCAGGCTGCCGCACAAGGCGAAGCGGCCAAACAACACGTCGCCCTGCTATCTGACAGAATTCGTTTCAACGAAGGCCGCCCGCAGATCTACGGCACGGTACTGGACTGGAATGAACAGGGCGAACTCAGCTGTACGCTACAAAACCCCGATATGGTGGATGAGCTGAGAAAAGCCGTCAGCCTCCCCCCTTTCGAGCAATCATTGCAAGAGCAGCGTCAGACCATCGCCGATGAAGGCGGGCAAGCGCCCGAGGATTTCGAGGCCTACAAACAACAGCAGGAAGCCTGGGCGGAACAGACCGGCTGGCGTTGATGCCGGGGTCGCACGAAGTCAGCCACACCAACGGAACCACAGGCATGGCCGATCTCAACGAAAAAATCGCTCTGTGGCAGCAGCAAAACTGTAGCATCACGCCACGCCTCGACCCAGCAGTCAGGCAGATGCTCGAAGCGTCAAAACTGGCATCGGTCCCGGCCGGGGTAACCGTTTTCCGGCCACAAGACCGCTGTGAGAACTATCTGCTGGTGACTGAAGGCAAGGTAAAAGTGCTGCTGCTGACGCCCAGCGGCCATGAACTGCTGCTGTATCGCGTCGAACCTGGCGAATCCTGCGTACTGACGACCACCTGCCTGATGGCATCCAAACCCTACCCCGCCGAGGGCATCACCGAAACTGAAGTCACGGCGTTGATGATCCCGAAAACCGCCTTCGACCAGGCGCTGGCAGAATCGGACAGCTTTCGGCAAATCGTCTTCGACCACCTCAGCCATCGCTTTGCCGACATCATCGGCCGCATCGAGGCCGTCAAGTTCTCCAATCTCGATACCCGGCTGGCAAACCAGTTGCTACGGCAGATGAATGCAGAAAAGATCGTGGCAGCCACACACCAGGCGCTGGCTGCCGAAATCGGCACCTCGCGCGAGGTAGTGTCACGGCACCTCAAGGAACTGGAACACCGCGGCATGATCCGCCTCGGGCGCGGACGGATCAATGTTGTGGATGTGGCGGCGCTGCGGGGAATTGCTGTACAGCAGTAACACAGTAGCTTGCTGTGTTGGGCACACGGCGCGCCCAACAACCCGGAAGATTACAGGATTACAGATTCGACTCGGTCCAGCGGACAATATCAGCCTCACCCATGGCACCCGGCTGCACGGCAACCTGCTGGCCATTTTCGAACAGCATCAACGTCGGGATACTGCGAATGCCGAACTGTCCGGCAATCACCTGCTCATCCTCAGTGTTGAGCTTGGCCAGTCGAACCCGAGGTTCGAGCCGGGCGGCGGCGGCGCTGAATGCCGGCGCCATCATTTTGCAGGGGCCACACCACGGCGCCCAGAAATCAATCAACAATGGAATGTCATTGCGTGTCAGATGCTTCTGGAAATTGGCGCTGGTCAGCTCCACCGGGTGACCGGTAAACAGCGGCTGGTGGCATTTGCCACATTTTGGATTGTCATGCAGGCGCTCAGCTGCAACGCGGTTGACGGCGTTGCAATGCGGACAGACGATGTTCAGTGGATTGCTCATTCTTGTTTTCCCCGAAGAATACTCGTTGAATGCGTTTAAGGAACCTCTGATCTAACCCAAAAAATCCCGGCGCTGGCATAAAATGGGATTAAAACGGTGATTTGCAGGGTAAAGCAGCCCATATTTTCCGGTTAGAGCCGGTATTTAGTGCCCATCAAGCGTTTTTCTCGCTCAATGGGCGCACTAATCCTACGCCACCCGCAACAGGTGCTTCCTGGCAATGTAAATATTAACCAGGCCGGTAACTACTCAGCCCATTAAATCAAAATGGGGTAATTTTCCCGCAAAAACCAACGCCAACGCATCGGATGCACTCAGCCCTTGTTTTCGACAAGTGGATAAATAGCCCCGAATACGACAAAACAT
>JALSHZ010000042.1 GCA_026981985.1 Gammaproteobacteria bacterium
CCTTTCGTGAACGTACCGTTCTTGATCATGCCGAACTGATACTTTTCACTGGTCGATTCGACCGCGGACTCATTCGCCGAGATGGTCTCCCCTTCGGTACCTGTTGTATTGGCGCTGCGTCCATCGACAGCACCATCCTGAGAACTGCTCAAACATCCCTGCATCGATAGCAAGACAGCAAATACCGCTAGCCAGCCAATACCCCGTTGCCCCACCATTTTCATTCCCTGACGATTTTTCATTTTTCTCTCCCTGAGGGCATACTAGCCGCTACCGCTCGAATCTTGGATTGCGCACCCGCGGCCACTCGAAATAGTGAACCACGCCCAGACCAAAGGTCTTGTAGCTGTCATCGACGCCATAGCGCATGTATTCAAGCGACAATGCCGTGCGTTTGGAGCCATACAGCTCCAGCCCTATACCCATTGAGAAATCCGAATAGCTGTCGTCGTAGTTGCCCGGAAAGTCGCCACGCACACTCGCCAGCCCAAACAGCGAATAGAGGTTGAGCTGATCATAGGGGAGTGTCAGTCGCAGCATGGGGGCAACGTATCCCAGCGATGGGTTATCGACATTCGAACTACTCGTGCTGACCGATTGGCCCAAGTGCAACTCGACACCAACAAAGCTGTTGACCTGATAACCGAGTTTGGCGTTGATATTGCCAAGATCTTCCTTCTGGCCATTTTCGGGAACAAACAGGGCGTCACTTCCCGAAATGCCGAAATACTGGCGAGGTGCCTCTGCCCACCCGGTGCTCGTCAGCAGCAGGCTCAACAGGGCGATTGCTCTTCCAATGCGCATCAGATTTCTCCTAAATCTTGTCCTTTTACAGTGGCCGATCCTGACCACTGAGCGTCGGTACGTTATCCTATCGGTGACGTGTTCTTGGTGGAACCCGATCTAACTTTACCCCCATCCACGGCGAGAGTTTCGCTTGAGATGAGAAGTCCATTAGGCTTTTGCGCCACAGAACAAACCTCAGTACCTGCACCAGGGAAATCACCAACAAATTTACAAATCAAACCCACTTTAGCTCTTGACAAACGCGGATCACGTCAAGACTTATGCACAGCAATGCTTACAGGGACAGCAGTCCTTCATGGATAGACAACAAAGCTAATGCCAGCCATTACAAACACTACGCAACAATATGTTTTTAAACGACTAATTAATTTATGGTCAAAAAATGATCAAATCAGCCAAACACTTTAGTCATACTGCCTGCAATAGCCACAACGATCTTTATCCACAAAGTTATCCACAGGTTTTGTGGATAAGCAGATTCTTCCTTCCACTTGAAGGACTTATATAGCTTTTGTGAACTTTATCTGAATAACGTGATCTAATTCTCGCTAACGTGTCTTCCTTACCCCACGCCATCGCCGCAGTCGCAATACCTACGCGCGTCGGCGACAGTTTCGACTACCGCGTTCCCATCGCGCACGTCGATTCCCTGCAAGCAGGCTGCAGGGTTCGCGTGACTTTCGGACGACGACATATGATCGGCGTAGTAGTGGCACTGAAGACGCAGTCGGACTTCGCTGCTGATCGCCTGAAGACGATCTCAGAGGTGATCGACAAGCGGCCTGTCATCCCCGCTGTTTTGCTCAAGCTAATGGCTCGCGGCGCGGCCTACTACCACCACCCGCTTGGCGAAGTGATCTTTACCGGGCTGCCCAAACGTCTGCGGGAAGGTGCAGCATTGGACGCGCAGGCGGTCGCCATCTGGACCGCGGCATCATCGGCCGATCCATCTGAGACACTCAAGCGCGCCCCCAAGCAACTGGCTGTACTCCACTTGCTGCAAAGCGTTCCCAATGGCCTTGCCGCTACCGAGATCAGCGATTCGATTCCAGCCCCGCACGACGCCTTGGGCGCCCTGCACCGCAAAGGGCTGGTACAGCAAAACTATCGCCAACCAGCCGCTGCCATTCGCCCCACGCACACAGCAGACACGCCCCCCACCCTCAGCAATGAACAGCAGGCAGCCGTGGAGCAACTATTGCCGGGGCAGACATCGTTTGGCGTCAACCTGCTCGATGGTGTCACTGGCAGCGGCAAGACCGAGGTCTATCTCAATCTGGTGGCACCGATCATCGAACAAGGCCGGCAGGTATTACTACTGGTCCCCGAGATCAGCCTAACGCCGCAGCTGGTCGCCCGCTTCTCGGCACGCTTCCCGCAAGGGGTGGTCAGCTATCACTCGGGCCTGAACGAAACAGAGAAGCTCACTGTCTGGCGCCAGACAGCCAATGGGGAAATCAGTATCGTCCTGGGTACCCGCTCCGCCCTCTTCTTGCCGCTGCCAAAACTGGGCTACATCATCATCGACGAAGAACATGACCCCTCGCTAAAACAGGGAGAGGGATTCCGCTATCACGCCCGGGATCTGGCGATACTTCGTGGCCAGATCGAGAACATTCCAGTGCTGCTCGGCTCGGCAACGCCTTCACTGGAGACGCTGGCCAATGTCGCACGCGGGCGCTTCGGCTGCGTTCATCTGACCCATCGCGCCGGCAACGCCCGTCCACCGACACTGCATCTGGTCGACCTCAAGCGCCAGAACCTTCTCGGTGGTCTGTCGCAAACCCTGATCGACAAAATGCAGGAACACCTCGGCCAGCAGCATCAGGTGCTGCTGTTTCTCAATCGCCGCGGCTATGCCCCGGCCATGCTGTGTCACGAATGCGGCTTCCTCATCGACTGCCCGCGTTGCGATGCACACATGACCTGGCACGCCACCCTCAATGCCCTGCACTGCCATCACTGTGGCCACGCCTCGCGCCCGCCACGCAGCTGCCCGGACTGCGGCAAGGCAGCATTGCAACCGGTCGGCGCCGGCACGCAGAAAATAGAAGACGTGATCCACGCGTGCTTCCCCGACTGCTCTGTCATCCGTATCGACCGTGACAGCATGCGCCGCAAGCACGCACTGGACGATGCACTCCAGGCAATTCGCGATGGCAAGCATCAAATCATCATCGGCACACAGATGCTCGCCAAAGGACACGACTTCCCGAATATCACCCTGGTCGGCATGATCGATGTGGATCAGGGACTGTTCAGCAGCGACTTCCATGCCGCCGAACGCGTTGCCCAGCAAGTCATGCAGGTCAGTGGTCGCGCGGGTCGTGGCGAGCACGCGGGGGAAGTCGTGATCCAGACGATGCAGCCGGAACATCCCCTGCTGCAAACGCTGTTGCAGCACGACTATAGCGCCATCACCAACAGCCTGCTCAGTGAACGGGAATTGGGCCTGTGGCCACCCTATCGGCATATCGCCCTGTTCCGGGCATCTGCCCATGTGGCGGCCGATGCCCAAACCTGTCTCAACGACATTCTTGAACTTGCCGAGGCGCTCGACATGGACGATCTCGAACTGCTCGGCCCCGCCCCTGCGCCGCTGGAGCGCAGGGCGGGTCGATTTCGTTATCAATTGCTACTGCGCAGCAGCTCACGCTCGGTGCTACACCGCGCCCTCAATCAGCTCACACCCGCCATCGGCAAGCTGAAAAGCGCACGCAAGGCCCGCTGGTCCCTGGACGTCGACCCGGTAGATTTGAGTTGATATCCCTGACCACCTCATCCTTCGCGCACCAGGATTGGCGTTACCCACACGTTAAATCCCGGATATTCAATGCGTGATAGACTTCACACTACTGCGTAAGCAGCATCCGCACGAACAACACAACAACTCAAGTAACTAGCCGTAACTGCTCAGATTGCCGCTGGAATGTGTCAGATCAAGGCGGGAAATGTGAGTTTACGACCCACATGGAAGTGGGAAGTGTAGAAAATGCATGGAGCAATTTTCTACCATGGGTAAATGACCATTTCCCAACGCAGAGATGGCGTGTTTCAGTG
>JALSHZ010000043.1 GCA_026981985.1 Gammaproteobacteria bacterium
AATTGCATCATAAGTAGATTTAAATCAGGGTTGTCAGTGCCATTGCTTGTTCCTCTAGCTGGTTAATGTTTTGATGGATTATACCATATAAATCATTGTGTTAGTGCTTAACTTAATGGCATTGGCCTTAATGAGATTGTGTTCCTAACGGTGCTGCTTGTTGCGATGGTTTAGGCATGGACTATGAATTGGGCGCGGTGGTACACGTCCTTGTGGCTGGGTCCCGGCGTCCGTGCCGGCATGACGGGTTTGGCGTCGTCAGTTCGCTAGGGCGTGGTGGTGTCACATAGGGCGGTGCTGTGTCATTTCGTGAAACAGATCCCGACGTCCTTTCCCCCAAAAATCTAAGATAAGCCTCACAATTCTATGAAAGAGGTGGGGCATGAAAGCAGTAATTCAGGCAGGCGGAAAGGGTACGCGCTTACGGCCTTATACGCTGGTGCTGCCGAAGCTAATGATGCCGATTGGTGACACGCCGGTTATTGAGATGACGTTGAAATGGCTGCGCCGCAATGGCGTGTTGGATGCCTATATTACAACGGGGTATTTGGGGATCTGCTAAAGATTTTCTGCGGGGATGGTAGTCAGTGGTCGCTGAATATCGAGTATAGCGACGAGGAGCAGCCGATGGGAACCTCGGGGCGCTCAATCTGCTCAAGGCCAAGCTGGATTCGACCTTTTTGGTGCTCAATGGCGATTTGGTGACGGATCTGGATCTTTATGAGTTCCAGGCGTTTCATCGCTCCCACGGCGGGATGCTTTCGATTGGTGTGACATCAAAAACGGTTCGGGTCGATTTGGGGGTGCTGGAGGCGTCTGACACGTTGGTGACGGGCTTTCACGAAAAACCGTCGATGAACTATACGGTCAGTATGGGCATTTATTGTATGGAGCCCGAGATTCTGGCGTTGATTCCCGACGGTGTGCCTTTTGGGTTCGATGATTTGATGCATGTGATGTTGGGGAAGGGGTTGCCTGTTCACGTGTTCCGGCATGAGGGGTTGTGGATGGATATTGGACGCCCGGAAGATTTTCAAAATGCACAACATGCCGTAGTTGCTGGGGTTGGTTCTCGGTGCACCGTTCATTGCGGCGATTGCCTTGGCCGTGCGTATTGATACGCCGGGCAGTATCCTGTTTACCCAGGATCGCCTGGGGGCCGGTGGCAGAATATTCAAGCTATTGAAGTTCCGGAAGTTCGCTGCGGACTGGGGGGCAAAAGGCCCCGGCGTGACGGTGGCTGGCGATGTGCGGATGACCCGTGTGGGCAAGGTGTTGGAGCGCACCAAGCTGGATGAGCTGCCACAGTTGTGGAATATCTTGAAGGGGGAGATGTCCTTTGTCGGGCCACGGCCAGAATCGCTTAAATATGCGGATCTCTTTAGTGGTAAATATGCTGATGTTCTGAAGTACCGCCCCGGTATTTTTGGTCCCAATCAGATTGATTATCGCAATGAATCAGAGATGTACCCGGCCGATGAGGATCCTGAGAAGTTCTATCGGCGGGTGTTGTTTCCCGCCAAGGCGGATCAGGATCTGGCCTATTTCTCGCGGGCGAACTGTTGGCGTGATATTGGCTGGATTATTAAAGGTGTGCTGGTCAGCCTGATCGGTACGGTCAACTGGCGCCGGGTGATTCGGCAGCAATTGCCGGTTGTCGCCATCGATGTGATTGCCATCGCGAGTGCTTGGGTGATGGCGGTTGCCATGCGCTACGGGTTTTGGGCGGCGGTTTCTGAGCAGTTCGCGATTACCGTGACCGGAGCCTGGGTGTTTCCCCTGGTGGTCGTACCGGTCATGATGGTGTTTGGCGGGTATCGACATACGCTTCGGCATATCGTGCTGGCTGATATCGTCGATCAATTTGTCATTGCGGCTGTTTCCTGGGGGGCAGCGTTTGTCTGGGTACTCTACGTCGGCGACAGGAATATCTCGTTGATGTTGCTGCCGCTGAGTTTTCTGATTGCCATGACCTTTATGGTGGCGCCGCGCGTGTTCTACAAGGAGTATCTGCGCCGGCGGGATGTTACATCGCGCGCCACAGGCGGAGGCACCAGCCTGTTGATCTACGGCACTGATGACCGCGCGATCAACCTTGGGTCGTTGGTTCAGCGGGGGTTTCCAGATGCCCACCTGGTTGGCTTTGTAGATGATACGGGCGAGGTGAGGGGGCGCTCTGTGCTCGACCTGAAGATTCTGGGTAGTGAGCGAGACCTTCCGACCATCAAGGATGTTCACCATTTTGATCAGCTGTGGTTCTCACAAGTACCCGAGTCGGTCAAACTGAACAGGATCAAGCGCTGGGCAGCTGAGAATGATGTCGAAATCGTTGTTCTGCCGGCGTTGCGGCCATTTGCTTCGTTGGAAGCTGTTGGAAAACAAACAAGGAGTCTTTCTTCGTGAAAATTTTGGTAACCGGCGCAGCCGGGTTCATCGGCGCGGCGCTTTCTCGTCGCTTGCTCGATCGGGGCGATGAAGTCGTCGGCCTCGATGTCATGAACGACTACTACGACGTAGCCGTCAAGGAAGCGCGGCTTGCGCCGCTGCTGGAAACGCCCGGCTTCACTTTTGTGAAGATGGACCTGGCGGATCGGGGTGGTATCGAAGCATTGTTTGCCGAGCAGCAGTTCGATGCCGTGATGAATCTGGCGGCGCAGGCGGGTGTGCGTTATTCGCTGGAGAATCCGCACGCCTATGTCGACAGCAACCTGGTTGGGTTCGTCAACTTGTTGGAAGGTTGCCGCCACAACGAAGTCGGGCATTTCGTCTACGCCTCATCCAGCTCGGTGTATGGCGCCAACACCTCGATGCCGTTTTCGGTACATGACAACGTCGACCACCCCCTCAGTCTCTACGCGGCCTCGAAAAAGGCGAATGAGCTGATGGCGCATACCTATTCGCACCTCTACGGCTTTCCAAGCACCGGCCTGCGCTTCTTCACCGTCTATGGGCCGTGGGGCCGTCCCGACATGGCGCTGTTTCTCTTCACCAAAAAGATTCTCGCCGGCGAACCGATCGATGTATTCAATTACGGACATCACCGCCGCGACTTCACCTACATCGACGATATCGTCGAAGGCGTGATTCGCGTGATCGACCATCCTGCACAGCCGAACCCCGATTGGGATAGCGCGGCCCCTGATCCCGGCTCCAGCAAAGCTCCGTGGCAGGTCTACAACATCGGCAACAACCAGCCCATCGAGCTGATGCGCTATATCGAAGTGCTCGAAGACTGGCTCGGCAAGAAAGCCGAAAAAAACCTGCTGCCACTCCAGCCGGGTGACGTACCTGACACCTACGCCAACGTCGAAGACCTGGTGCATGACCTCGATTACAAGCCAGACACCCCGATCGAGGTTGGCATCAAGAACTTTGTTGACTGGTATCGGGATTACTACGGGGTGTAGTTGTTTTGCTGTAGTTTGGGTGCTTCGTTGTCACCCTCTCAGGGCGCGCGGTGCGGGGTCAGGCTTGCGTAATTGCGTTAATGAAGTTGTGCCCTTTTGCTTGTTGCGACGAGTAGGGGCAGTGGGCTGTGATCGGGTGTGGTGGTACACGTCCTTGTGACTGGGTCCCGGCGTCCATGCCGGGATAACGGATTCTCCAGGCTGTTGCCATCCCAATTCGTCTGCCCACCGCTGGCTGCCAGCCCCTCCATCGCAATGCCATTAAGTTAAGCACTAACACAATGATTTATATGGTATAATCCATCAAAACATTAACCAGCTAGAGGAACAAGCAATGGCACTGACAACCCTGATTTAAATCTACTTATGATGCAATTA